>CALFNG010000517.1 GCA_937902985.1 uncultured Myxococcales bacterium | reverse complement strand
ACCTCGGCGCAGTCGATCGGGAGCTCGAAGCGTGCCACGGCTCGGTCGATGAGCGGGCCCAGGTTCGGCACGTCGAGGAAGCCGCGGTCGATCGTGAGCCGGCAGATTCCGCCCCCCAGGGCTTCGAGTCGCATCGCGTCGTCGTCGGCGTAGGGCACGTGGCCGATGTCGATCGTCAGCAAGATGACGTTCAAGGGGAGGGCGTGGAGGCGCGCCACGTAGTTCACGAGCGAGAGCGGGAGACCCCCGACCCGTCCGGTGAGGAACACGCAGGCGCCGGGCGTCCGCGCGACGTTCTTCGACGACAGCTTTTCGAGCAAGACGTCCATCGTCGGGGCGATCGACTCGACGCGCTCGACGTAGATCCGGCGACCCCGGTTCCAGGTGATCATCACGACGCAGAGCCCGGCGGCGACGACGACCGGCACGTATCCGCCGTCGACGAACTTGAACAGGTTCGCGACGAAGAACGGGAGATCGAACGACAGGAACAGGACGAGGAGCGGCAGCGCCTTCCACATCGGCCAGCGCCACGTCGTCCGCGTCACCTCGAAGAAGATGATCGACGTGATGGCCATGGTGCCGGTGACGGCGATTCCGTAGGCCGACGCGAGCCTCGCCGAGTGCTGGAACGTGAGCACGAGCGCGATGCAGGCGACGGCGAGCACGAAGTTCACCTCGGGGATGAAGATCTGACCCTCGGCCGACCGTGAGGTGTGCGTCACCTTCACCCGCGGCAGGTACCCGAGCTGCACCGCCTGGTGGGTCAGCGAGAACGCGCCCGAGATGAGCGCCTGCGATGCGATCACGGTCGCCGCGGCGGCCAGGGCGACGAGCGCGTACGTCCACGGGCCGGCCGGGACCATCGCGAAGAACGGGCTCCGCTGCGCGGCGGGATCCTCGAGCACGAGCGCGCCCTGGCCGAAGTAGTTCGTGACCAGGGCCGGCCAGACGACGGCGAGCCACGCGAGGCGAATGGGGCGCGCCCCGAAGTGACCCATGTCCGCGTAGAGCGCCTCGCCGCCGGTGACGGCGAGGACGACCGCCCCGAGGACGAGCGAGCCATGGAAGCCGTGCGCCTCGAAGAAGCGCACGGCGTACGTCGGGTTCAGGGCCGCGAGGACGGCCGGGTGGTGGGCGATGTGGAACGCGCCGAGCCCGGCGATCGTGGCGAACCAGAGCGCCATCACGGGCCCGAACACGGCCCCCACCTGCCCGGTGCCGCGGCTCTGGATCGCGAAGAGCCCGACGAGCACCGCGCACGTGAGCGGCAAGACGAACGGCTTGAACGCGGGGGTCGCGACCTCGAGCCCTTCCATCGCGCTCAGCACCGAGATGGCGGGCGTGATCATGCCGTCGCCGTAGAGGAGCGACGCGCCGACGACGACGAGAACGGCGGCCCACCCGATGGCGCCCGAGCGGGCGGTCCGGAGGCGGGTCGGGATGAGCGCGAGCAGCGCGAAGATGCCTCCTTCGCCACGGTTGTCCGCCCGCATGATGAAGGTCAGGTACTTGACCGTGACGACCATCGTGAGCGACCAGAAGATGAGCGACAGCACCCCGAGGACGTCGACCGGGCGCACCGTGGCCTCGCCCGCGAAGTGCACGCACTCGTGCAGCGTGTAGAGCGGGCTCGTGCCGATGTCGCCGAAGACGATGCCGAGCGCCCCGAGCGGCACGACGCGACCGTGCGGCGCGTGCGTCGGCGGCTCGGTCTTCACCGGGCTCAGCCCGGTCCGATCATCTTCTCGGGGCGAACGTATTTCTCGAAGTCTTCGGGCTTCACCAGTCCGAGGTCGTTCGCGGCCTGCCGGAGCGTGATGTTCTCGTGGTGCGCGTGCTTCGCGACCTTGGCCGCGTTGTCGTATCCGATGACCTCGTTCAGGGCCGTGACGAGCATCAGCGTGTTCTCGAGGTGGCGCGCGATGACGTCGCGGTTCGGCTCGATGCCGACGACGCAGTTATCGAGGAAGCTGTGGCACGCGTCTGCGAGGAGCGCGCTGCTCTCGAGGACGTTGTGCACGATGACGGGCTTGAAGACATTGAGCTCGAGGTGCCCGCTCGCGCCGGCGAAGCCGACCGCGGCGTCGCTCCCCATGACGTGCACGCAGACCATCGTCATGGCCTCGGCCTGCGTCGGGTTCACCTTGCCCGGCATGATGCTGCTCCCGGGCTCGTTCTCGGGCAGGTGCAGCTCGCCGATGCCGCAGCGGGGGCCGCTGCCGAGGAGGCGCACGTCGCTGGCGATCTTGAAGCAGGCGACGGCCAGGGTTCGCATGGCGCCGCTCGCGGCGACGAGCGCTTCGTGGCCCGCGAGCGCCGCGAACTTGTTGGGCGCCGTGCGAAAGGGCACGCCGGAGAGCTCGGCGATCTTCTTGGCCACGCCCTCGGCCCACCGGGGGTGCGTGTTGAGCCCCGTGCCCACCGCGGTGCCGCCGAGCGCGAGGTCGTAGAGGCCGTCGAGCGACCGCTCGACCCCGGCTTCGCAGAACGCCAGCTGCGCTGCCCAGCCGCTGAACTCCTGACCGAGCGTCAGGGGTGTCGCGTCCATGAGGTGCGTCCGGCCCACCTTGACGATGTCCTCGAACGCCTCGCTCTTCGCTTCGATGCCCTTCCGCAGAGCCGCGATGGCCGGCAGGAGGCGCTCGCGGAGTTCGAGCGCCACCGCGACGTGCATCACGGTGGGGAACACGTCGTTCGACGACTGCGAGCGGTTCACGTCGTCGTTCGGGTGGATCGGCTTCTTCGAGCCCATCGCGCCGCCGACGAGCTCGATCGCGCGGTTCGAGATGACCTCGTTCGCGTTCATGTTCGACTGCGTGCCGCTGCCGGTCTGCCACACGACGAGCGGGAAGTGCGCGTCGAGCGCGCCGGCGATGACCTCGTCGGCGGCGCGCACGATGAGCTCGCACTTGGTCGCGTCGAGCTTGCCGAGGTCCTTGTTCGCGAGCGCCGCCGCCTTCTTCACGATCCCGAAGGCGCGGATGACGGGACGCCCGAAGCGCTGGCCGCCGATCTTGAAGTTCTGGAGGCTCCGTTGCGTCTGCGCGCCCCAGTATTTGTCGGCGCCGACTTCGATCTGGCCCATGCTGTCGGATTCGATGCGCACGTTCATGGTGCCCGCGCTTCTAGGCGGTTTCGGGCCGTTCGTCACGCGGCGCCGACGGCGCAGGCAGCGTGAACGAGAACGCGCTGCCCTGATCGACCGTGCTCGTCACCTCGATGTTGCTGCCCTGGAGCAGCACGAGCGCTTGCGCGATCGGGAGCCCGAGGCCGGGACCGTCGCGGGGCGTCCGGCGGGCGTTGGCGGCGTAGTCGAAGACCGACGGCAGGCGGTCGGCGGGAATGCCCCGGCCGGTGTCGGAGACGGTGATCCTCGCCCCGCCGCCCTTCGCTGGCTCGACGCCCTCGATACGCAGCGCGACGCGCCCCTCGGCGTTCGTGAACTTGACGGCGTTGGCGACGAGCTTGGTCACGACCTGAACGAGCCGCGCCCGGTCGCAGACGGCGAGCAGCGGCCCGGCCGGAACGTGGACCTGGAACTGGACGTTTCGCTCCCTGGCTTTCGCTTCGAACCCGGAGACCGCACCTTGGAGGACGGCGACGACGTCCCACGGCCGGAGGTCGAGGGCGATGCGCCCGGTCTCGAGCTTCGCGAGGTCGTGAAAATCGCCGATGACCTGGCCCATACGATCCGTCGACCGAACGATGGCTTCGACCACACGCTTGGCCGCCGCATCTTCGGGCGCGACCGTCTTGCGGAGGAACCCGGCGCCCATCACGATCGACGCGAGCGGGTCTTTGAGATCGTGGCAGGCGATCGAGATGAGGTCAGCCTCGGGCGGACCCTTCTGTTCCAGGCGTGCGAGCCCCTGCTCGAGGTCGCGGACGAGCTTCATCGCGACGAGCGCTTCAGCGGGGTCCAGCGGTTCGGTCGAAGCCGCGGAGGCGAGACCAGCGAGCGCGCCGCGAAGGGCGATGACGAACGGGCTCGCTTTGGTCATCCGATTCGAACGCTTCCTCTTTACGTGGTCTCTCCCGAACCGCCGAGGCGCAGAAGAAAGATGGCTCGGGCCAACGACGCTCCGGCGCCAGCCTGGATGGTGCATGCCATCCTCGAGTCGGGTCAAGCCGGTCGTCGCGGCGGCCCGTTGGCGCCGTGGTCGAGGCGCGCGAGCGCGCGGCCGCCGCGGGGCTCAGGGGTGGCGGTTTGGCGCCGGGAGCCATAGAGTGGCCACCCACCGCCGGAAGCTCAAACCGCGGGCCCCATTGCGATCGTCGTGATCGCCTCGTGAACAGTCGCATGGACCGCCGCATCCTCCTCATCGACGACGACCGCAGCCTGCTCGACGTGCTCGAAGCCGAGCTCCGTCGGCGCGACTTCGAGGTCAAGTCGGTCACCGATCCGCAGCAGGCGCTCGAGCTCTTCGATCGCGAAGATTTCGGGCTCGCTATCACCGACGTGAACATGACCGGCATGAGCGGCGTCGAGCTCTGCAAGCAGCTCGTCGGGCGCCGCGAAGACATGCCCGTCATCGTCATCACGGCCTTCGCCAACATGGAGACGGCCATCGCGGCGATTCGCGCCGGAGCCTACGACTTCGTCACCAAGCCGTTCGACATGGACGAGCTGGCGCTGACGATCGAGCGCGCGCTCCGCCATCGCGCGCTGCGCGAAGAGGTCAAGCGCCTCCGGAAAGCGGTCGACAACAGCCACCGCTTCGAAGACATCCTGGGCAACAGCCCCGCGATGCTCAAGATGATCGCGCTGGTGACGCGCGTGGCAGACACCGAGACCACCGTGCTCATCACGGGCGAGAGCGGCACCGGCAAAGAGCTGGTCGCCAAGGCCCTGCACGCCAAGAGCGGCCGGCGAGACGGGCCCTTCGTCGCAATCAACTGCGCCGCGATGCCGGAGAACCTGCTCGAGAGCGAGCTGTTCGGCCACGTGAAGGGCGCCTTCACCGACGCGCGCACCTCGCGCCCCGGCCTCTTCATCCGCGCCAGCAAGGGCACGCTGTTCCTCGACGAGATCGGCGAGATGCCGGCCGGCATGCAAGCCAAATTGTTACGCGCGCTGCAAGAGCGCACCGTTCGCCCCGTCGGCGGCGATCAGGAGCAGCCGTTCGACACGCGGCTGCTCGCGGCAACGAACCGCGACCTCGAGACCGAGGTCGAGGAGAAGCGCTTCCGCGAAGACCTCTTCTACCGGATCAACGTCGTGCGAGCGCACGTGCCGCCGCTGCGCGCGCGCGGCAGCGACATCTTGCTCCTGGCGCAGCACTTCCTCGATCGCTACGCCGCGCAGAGCCGCAGGCCCGTGCTCGGCATGACGAGCGCCGCTGCCGACAGGCTTCTCCAGTATCCCTGGCCGGGTAACGTGCGCGAGCTCCAGAACTGCATCGAGCGCGCGGTCGCTCTGGCGCAGTTCGATCAGATCGGCGTCGACGACCTGCCCGAGAAGATCCGCGACTACAAGACCGTGCGCATCAACATCGAGTCGAACGATCCGGCCGAGCTCCTCCCGATGGAAGAGGTCGAGCGGCGCTACATCTTGAAGGTGCTCGAGGCCGTCGGCGGCAACAAGACCCTCGCCGCGCAGGTTCTCGGCTTCGATCGGCGCACCCTGTACCGGAAGCTCGAGCGAGCCCGTGAACCCGCCGCGGCTCCTCGCGAGCGCGCGCTCAAGACGAGCGACATCCCCGACGAACCGACCAGCAGCAGCGAGAAGCCCGCCGACCCGAGCTAGCCAGTCCGGAGAGAGAGATTGGCCGCAGAGGCGCAAAGAGCGCAGAGCAGTGATGGGGTCGAAAAGCCCGGAATCGCGCGGCGTGGATCGTTCGTCAAGCCGGGCGCCCACGTACTCAAAGCCCTCTGTCCTCTGCGCTCTCTGCGCCTCTGCGGCCAATCTCTCTCTCGACCAAGGACCTAAGCGTCCGCCGAGATCGTGCGCGAATCGCCGTTCTTCTGCTGATCGACGTTGCTCTTCTCGACGTTGCTCTTCACCTTGTCGCGGAGCTGGTCGAGCTTGCCGGTCACGTCCTGGCGAAGGCGCTGGCCCGACGAGGGAGCGAACGCGAGCCCGATGCCGGCGCCGATGATCGCGCCCGCAGCGAGCAGGCCGAACGCGGCGAGGACCGTTCCGGGGAAGGATCGGCGCTGCGCGAGCCCCAGGAGGTGCAAGACATCGTCGGCGTCGTAGCTCCGCATCAACTTCTTCATGTTCATGGCGTGGTCTCCTTGCGTACTTGCTTGAGCGTACTTGCTTGAGCGTACTTGCTTGAATGATGGTTCGAAGAAAAGCTCGCGTAAGCGCGGGAAGGTCTAAGCGCGGGAAGGTCTAGAGGAGCTGCTTCAGAAGATCCTGCCCCGCCTGGCGCGCCCCCGCTGCGAGGAGCATGCGCCCGCCGCGGAACGAGAGCGCTCCGCCCACCGCGAACCCGACCGCCATCGCGGCAACGATGGCCGAATAGGGCCGCGCGCGAGCGAACCGAACGACCGCCGCGATCAGATCGCCGACGCGCGCCCTGGGCCCCTCGGCGAGCTCCGCGAACGAAAGCGAGGGCGTGGGCGGGGACGACGGCGACGCCGAGGAGGGCGAAGACGGCGGCGAGGGAGGAGGCGTAGGCGCGGCGGCGTTCATGGGTCCTTGGTTCGAGCGCCCGGCGGGAGTGCCGTGGGGTGCAAATGACACCCGCTGACGCGACTTGCGCCTGCTTGCGACGCGCGTGCCATGCCACGGAACCACCGCTCTCAGCAGTCGCAGTTCGCCACGCTATGTGGCGGGTTTGCCCGACGCCGCGATCCACGGGATCGCATTTTTGCCGCGAGTGGGCACTCGACCCTCGAGTGTGGCGAGAGCGGCCTAGACGGCACGTGCCCTGCAGTGCTCAGCGCTTGAGTTTATGGAACGCCGAATCCTCATCATCGACGACGACCGGAGTATGTGTGACATCCTCGACGCCGAACTGAGGCGTCGAGGGTTCGAGGTCACGACCACCACCGTGCCCGAGAATGCCCTGCTCCGCCTGTCCGAGGGCGATTTCGATCTCGTGGTGACCGACGTCAACATGCACGGCATGAGCGGCGTCGATCTCTGCCAGAAGATCGTCCAGAGCCGCGAAGACCTGCCAGTCGTCGTCATGACGGCGTACGGCAGCATGGAGACCGCGGTCAGCGCCATCCGGGCGGGCGCCTACGACTTCGTCACCAAGCCCTTCGAGATGGACGACATCGCGCTGACGATCGAGCGCGCCCTCAAGCATCGCGCCCTCCGCGAAGAGGTGAAGCGCCTGCGGCGGGCGGTGAGCGACAGCCAGAAGTTCGACGACATCCTCGGCACCAGCGCGGCGATGAAGAAGATGTACGATCTCATCTCGCGCGTCGCCGAGACGGAGACCACGGTGCTGGTCACGGGCGAGAGCGGCACCGGCAAAGAGCTCGTCGCCAAGGCGATCCACCTGCGCAGCACGCGAAAAGACGGGCCCTTCGTGGCCATCAACTGCGCGGCCATGCCCGAGAACCTCCTCGAGAGCGAGCTGTTCGGGCACGTGAAGGGCGCGTTCACCGACGCGCGCACGGCGCGACCCGGACTCTTCATCAAGGCCAGCAAGGGCACGCTCTTCCTCGACGAGATCGGCGAGATGCCGGCCGGGATGCAGGCCAAGCTGCTCCGCGCGCTGCAGGAGCGCACGGTGCGCCCGGTTGGCGGCGACCAGGAGCAGGCGTTCGACGCGCGCATCGTCGCGGCCACGAACCGCGACCTCGAGACCGAGGTCGAAGAGAAGCGCTTCCGGGAGGACCTCTTTTACCGCATCAACGTGGTCCGCGTTCGCGTGCCTCCGCTCCGGGCGCGCGGCAGCGATATCTTGCTCCTCGCGCAGCACTTCTTGCAGCGCTACTCGCAGCGCGTCGTGGGCATCAAGAGCAACGCCGCCGATAAGCTGCTCTCGTACACGTGGCCGGGCAACGTGCGCGAGCTCCAGAACTGCATCGAGCGCGGCGTCGCGCTCGCTCAGTTCGATCACGTGGGCCTCGACGATTTGCCCGAGCGCGTGCGCGAGTTCAAGAGCTCGCGCGTGACCGTGGAGAGCAACGACCCCGCGGAGCTATTGCCCATGGAAGAGGTCGAGCGGCGTTACATCCTCCGCGTGCTCGAAGCCGTTGGCGGCAACAAGACGCTCGCGGCGCAAGTGCTCGGCTTCGACCGGCGCACGCTCTATCGAAAGCTCGAGCGGTGCCGCGACGTGCCCCCGAAGCGCGAATCCCACCCGGCGCACCCCTGAAGTCCGCTGAAGCTGGAATGAAATAACACGCCGCGTCAGGCGCGCGCGTTGCTATTCTCGACGTGACGAACCCGACGGGAATGACGCCATGCCGACGCACGCCACTGCCCTCTTCGCCGATCGCCACTCCGCGCACGCCGCGGTCGAACAGCTCGCGCAAGCGGGGTTTGCTCGCGACGAGCTCACGGTCGCGATGGCCGAAGAGGCGCACGAGCGCGAGTTTGGCGCGGCGGCCGGTCGGTCGTCTGGAATCGGCCGCGGCGGCGCGGCGCGATACACCGGCGGCGTGCTTCCTGCGATCGTGGCGGGCCTCAAGGCGGTAGAGGCGCCGGACGTGTCGCCGGACGTGTCCGGCGTAAGCGACGTGAGCGAGGCGAGCGGCGTGAACCGAGTGAGCGCGGGTGCCCCGCTGCGCGTGGCCGGCCCCCTCCTCGACGCGCTCGCGCGTGCTCACAGCCTCACGGCGGCTCTGGGCGAGCTCGGCATGGACGCGCGGGAGGCCCGGGCCGTCCGCGACGGACTCCGAATGGGGCAGATCGTGGTCGGCGTGCACGCGACAGAGGATCGCGTGGCCCTCGCCCGGCAGCTCCTCGAGCTTGCCGGTGGCGAGGCGACGAAGGCGGCGTGAGCGCGAGGCGGTAGAGCGTGGTGTCGCGCCCCCTCGGTGGTGTCGCGCGGCCCCACCCCCGCCCCGAGCGGGTATGGCGCCGGCTACTTGGTGACCATCGGCACGCCGCCCGCGCCCTGATCGGGCGGGGTGATGCAGCCGGAGAGGTCGAACAGCATGAACTCGAGCGCCTTCTCCTGGGGCGAGAGCGCGTTGTTCGCACACTGGGTCGGGACGATCGCGTTCGGCGGGATGGTCTGCTGGGTATATCCGCCATAGTCTCCAGACGCCGCGCCCACGTGCAGGTCGCTGTAGACGACGCGGCCGCACTGCTCGCCCGCGGCCGTGCCGAAGGGGGTGTCGAACGAGAAGTACTCGGTCTGGTTGGGCGGCTTCGCCGCCGAGTCGGTCACGATCCACGGCGTCGACGGCGTATTCGCCGCTGTGACGACCGCGTTGTGGCGGGCCTGGACGATGTGCAGCTCGCCGTTCGTCAGCGCGCCCACGTTCGCCAGCCACTGCTTCATCGCGATGCCCCGCGGGAACATCTGCCCGCCCGGGAGCGTGGTCTCGATGTTCGCGTCGGGATCGACGGGGTAGGTCTCGGCAGTTCGCGTCCACATCGCGAGGTTCTGCGCCGCGAAGGGGCCAGTGTTGAACCAGGAGTAATGGAAGTGCGACGCGAAGACGCGCCCTCCCGCCTGGGCGTAGTCGTAGAGGGCCTGCTGGTTCATGCCACGGGTCTCCTCGCCCTCGCACGTGAGCAACGTGATGTCGAAGGGCATCAAGTCGGGCTGGCTTGCCCAGAGCCCTTGCGAGGCGACCGGCGAGGCCGGGGTCGTATCGGACCCGTTGGTTCCCTTGAAGATGTGAATGCGGCCCGTGCCGGCAGGGCCCGGGCCGTATTCGGCCCTGTCGACCCCGATGCGGCTCAGCAAGCACTCGAGCGAGTCGGCGCCGCCGGTGGAGATGGCGATGTTCGGAATGTCGCCTTCGCTTTGGTTCTTGGGGAGGCGCAAGACGGCAGGCGCCGCGATCTTCGCCGCCGCGGCGGCGGCCGGGTTGTCGGCGCACTTGTTCACGGTCGGCAGCACGTACTGCTTGCGCCACTTGCCAACCTGCACCACGAGAGGGATGTTCGACCCGTCAGGGACGCCGTCGAGCGTGAACTTTCCGGCGGCGTCGGTGACCGCGAACGCGATCGGCATCCCGGACTGGTAGAGGCTCGAGCACGTGTAACAGCCCGCTCCCTTGGGCAGGTCGCCGGGGGGGACGCTCGGGACGTAAACCGTGATGCCGTAGAGCGGATTCCTGCCCGCTGGATCGTAGACCGTGCCGCTCACGCTGGTCGACGTGCTGCCCGAGCAGGTCGCGACACACTGGTTGGTGGCCACGATGCACCGCGGCAAATTCACCGCCGCGTCGCTCCCGTTGTCGGTCGGGTTGCCGAACATGTCGCCGATCGTGTTCCCGCTGACGAGACCCCCGTTGGGGTTGCTGCCGTTCGACCCGCAGCCAGCCGCGAAGCCGACCGCGGTGACGAGGCTCACGAGGGCCGACAGCGAGAAGAGGTGACGCGCGTTGAACATGAAGCCCTCCGGATGCGAAGACGAGAAACATGGAGAAACGAGGCACCGCTCAGGGTCGTCACGAAAGCCCACGAGAGCCACGAGAGCGTACCGCCGGGATCCAGTGGGACTTTACCATGGCGCGGTTACAGGAAAGTCATCGCGCTCGATTCTGTGAGGACAGCCTGAGTGCGCATCCCACCTTGGGTGCGTCGCGCGTTTGCGCTCGCTCGAGAGAGAGAGAGAGACCGGCAGAGGGCGCGGACGGCGCAGAGGGGATCGGCGGAGCGCAGAGCGGCGGTACTCTCAGTCGATTTCGATTTCGGTCTTGAGGGGGCCACCGGTCACGTCGAGCTTGTCTACGTGGCAGCGCTTTCCCACGCGCCGGAAGCCGATATCGACCAGGGCGCTTCCGATGCGCATACCTTTCAGCTCCAGCTTGCGCACGCTGGCCGGCAGCCGCGGGTTCTTGACCACGAGGCGCCCGCGGGGCGCGTCGGCCTCGAGACCCAGAATGGACTGAACGAGGAGAAACGGCGCCGCGCTCGCCCACGCCTGCGGACTGCAGGCCACGGGGTACCGCACGAGCGCGCCGCTCCGCTTGCCGATGCCGCAAAAGAGCTCCGGCAGGCGCCGGTCTTTGCAATACGACATCGCCGCGTAGAGCCCGTCGAACGCCTTGAGCACCTCGTGGTGCAGGCCGTAGGCGGCGAGCCCCTTCACGATGAGCGCGTTGTCGTGCGGCCATACGGTGCCGTTGTGGTAGCTGAGGGGGTTGTAGACGGGCTGGTCCGCGGCGAGCGTGCGAATGCCGAAGCCGCTGAAGCTCGACGACGCCAGCAGGGTGCCCGCCGTGGCGGTCGCCCGGTCGGGCGGCACCACGCCGGACCACAACAGATGGCCGGCGTTCGAGACAATCGTCGGCAAGACGCGTTCGCGCCCGTCGACGGCGTAGGCGTACCGGTTCGCCTCGGGCATCCAGAACGCGCGGTTCAGGAGCTCGCGCATGAGGGCGGCGCGCTCGTCGTAGACGCGCGCGCGCTCGGCGTCGCCGAGGCGCCGGAAGAGGCTCGCGCCGCGCCGGTAGGCGTCGGCGCAGTATCCCTGGACCTCGACGAGCGCGATCGGCGCTTCGGCCCGCCGTCCGTCGGGGAACGAGACGCCGGCGCCCGAGTCTTTCCACCCCTGGTTGAGGAGCCCGTCCTTGGTGCGCCTCTCGTAGCGAACCAGCCGCGTCGCGAACTCGCTGCGGGCGTCGATCCATCCGAGCGCCGCCTCGAGGGCCGGCCGCAGCTCGTGCAAGAACGCCGTGTCGCCGGTGGTTCGATCGAGGGCGTCGGCCACGACGACGAAGAGCGGCGTCGCGTCGATGCTCCCGTAGTACGGCGAGTGCGGGATCTCGCGGGCCCGGGCCATCTCGCCGAAGCGGAGCTCGTGGAAGATCTTTCCCGGCTCTTCTTCGGTGACCAGGTCGACCTTCTTGCCCTGGTAGGCCGCGAGCGTGCGCAGCGCCTCGGCCGCGAAGTCGGGATTGAACGTGAGCGCTTCGTACGCCGCGATGAGCGAGTCGCGCCCGAACGGCGCGCAGAACCAGGGAATGCCGGCCCCCAGGATCGCGTGATGGTCGAACTCGACGCGCAAGGCGTGCAGGTCGTCGCACGATTGATCGAGCATGCCCTGCAGGACGCCGCTGTCGCACGTGAAGCTCGTCGAGCTCGCGCGGAACGCCTTGGCCTCGTTCGTGCGGATCTCCGCGCTCTGGGCGAAGGGGCGCCCCGGCTTGCTTCGCGTCGCGCCGTCGACCACGGGCGCCACCCGCACCTCCAGGGTGTAGTTCTGATTGGGCGGCAAGTTCAGCTCGAACACCGCCCGGTCGGCCACGAGCTCGGCGGGCGCCACGCCGAACGACACCACGGTCTCGTACGTGCGCCCGTCGAGCCCCGAGTACCCGAGCACCACGGCCGCGCCTTCGATGCGCGCCCGGCGGGCCGTGCCGCGCTTCGCCCGCTTCGCGCCGCGAACTTCGAAGACGTCGGCGAAGTCGACGCCGAAGTGCACGACGACCCGGATCTCGCACGGACGGAGGAGGAAGTTCGTGAACACGATCTCTTCGACGAGTCCCCCGTCGAGCACCTGGCGCCGCCGGATGTGGAGGAAGTTCGACGGATCTTCGAGCAGCTCCTCGCGCTCGGGATCGCTGAGCATCAAGTCGACCTGGTTGTACGCCGGGTGCGACGTCTCGGCGCCGAGGCTGACCGTCCGGCAGCTGACGACCTCGAGCTCGTAGTGGGAGAGAAAGCGCGTGTCCTTGTAAAAGAGGCCGAGCTCGCGAGCGCCGGCGGGTGTGACGTCGCCCTGGTGGGTGGTCACCAGGAACATCGCCCCACGCGCCCGCACCAGGCGCTCGCTGTCACCCGCGATCGGCAGCGTCAGCGTTCCTTCGCTCGATGCTTCTGCGGTGAGCCCCATCCCGGGCGCACCAAGCACGGACCGGACCGCGCGGCCATTTGCGACAAAACGCTACGGTCGGCCCGGAGCCGTGGCGTGGCGCGGCAACGCGACCGTGACCCTTCGTGGCCGGGAGCCGGCGCCGGACCGATCGGAAGCAGCCGGGACGTGCACTTCGAGCAGGAAAAATCAGCGCCGAGGGGGAGCCCACGAGGAAAGGGCTCCCTCCCCACCGTGAAAACCGGCTAGGAGCGAGCCGCGCGGCACGGTTCCCGCAGCGACCTCGCGGGAACCGGTGCATGCGCGTTACAGCAGGGGGAGCTGACGAAATGTTTCCTATGACCTCGAGGACCCCGCGAACCGACGCTCCGGCCGCCGCCAAGAGCCCGTCGAACGAGGCGCCGAAACGCGCGATGCCGCTGGTGCTGGTGGTCGACGACTTCGAAGACAACCGCTCGATGTACGCGGTTTACTTGGCGTACTCGGGCTACGACGTCGTCGAAGCGGCCGACGGCGCCGAGGCCGTCGAAGTGGCCGGCCGGCGACTGCCCGACGTGATCGTCATGGATCTCTCTCTGCCGATCATGGACGGGTGGGAAGCCACGCGTCGGCTCAAGGCCGACGCGCGCACGCGCCACATACCGATCATCGCGCTGACCGGCCACGCGCTCTCCGGACACTCGCGCGCCGCGCACGACGCCGGCTGCGACGCATTCCTCGCGAAGCCCTGCTTGCCGGAGATGCTCGTCGAAAAGGTCCAGGAGTTGATGCGCGAGAGGACCGATCCGCGCTGACGCGCGCGTCACCGCTCATGCGTCTGCCTGCGCGCGTCAGGCCTCGCGCTGATTCCATCGGTGCGTTGTCTCGCGCTCGTCTCCGTTCCCCTGCGCTCGGGCGAAGGCTTGTGGCGAGGGGGCGGCCAGGTACACTGGAGCCATGCGTTCTCATGGCCGCTTGATGGCGGGCGGTTTGATCTTGCTTGCGGCTGCGGCCTTCTTTTCGTGCGCCACCAGCGGGCCCGGAGACGGTCCCGTCGACGTCGGACCTGGCAGCTCGAACAGCTCGACCAGTTCGAATAGCTCGGGGAGCAGCGGTGGCTCCTCGGGAAGCGGCAGTGGATCCGGCAGCAGCAGCGGCGACCCGAGCAGCAGCAGCGGCGTGGGCGACGACGCGAGCAGCAGCGGTGTGACCGACGACGGACCCGCCGCCGACGACGCGGGCGATGACGGAAACACCTCGAGCTCTGGATCGAGCTCGGGGTCGAGTTCGAGCTCGTCGAGCTCGGGGAGTTCGTCCGGCGGAGCGTGCGACCCGAAGACGTGCCCCGCGTGCGCCCTGGGCATGCAGTGCTGCACGATGGGCAAGTGCGGATGCACCCTCGTGCTCTGCTTCGCCACCGGCCACTGATCCCTTCCTGACGCCATTCTGGAAACGGACAACCCCCGTACCAGGTCGCGCCCGTCATGAGCGTCGATCTCGCGAGCTCGCTCGATCCTGCGCCCGCGGGCCATGCGCCCTCTCCTATCCGATCGATCGGAGCTACTCGGCGATCTTGAGCAGCTGTTTGCCGGTGTTCTCGCCCAGGAACAGGCGCCGCAACGTGTCCGGGGCGTTCTCGAGCCCCTCTTTCACGTCGACCCGATGGTGGATCTCTCCGCTCTGGATCCAGCCCCAGAGCTCCATCACGGCCTCGGGCGCGCGCTTCATGTAGTCGAACACCAGAAACCCCTCCATGCGCCCGCGCTTGATGATGAGGTTCGAGTAGTTCTTGGGGCCGGGGCGCAGATCGGTGTCGTTGTAGGCCGCGATGGCCCCGCAGAGCACGACGCGGCCCCGCATGGCGAGGCGCGCGAGGGCCAGGTCGAGCAGCTCGCCGCCGACGTTGTCGAAGTACACGTCGATCCCGTCGGGGCAGAGCTCGCGCAGCCGCACGCCTACTTTTTCGGATTTGTAGTCGATCGCCGCATCGAACTTGGCCTCGCCAACGAGCCAGTCGCACTTGGCTTTACCGCCGGCGATGCCCACGGTGCGGCACCCCTTGATGCGCGCGATCTGCCCCACGATCGAGCCCGTGGCGCCGGCTGCGCCCGAGACCACGACCGTCTCCCCTGCCTTGGGCCGGCCGACGTCGAGCAGCCCGAAATACGCCGTGATCCCGGTCATGCCGAGGGCGCTCATGGCCAGCGGAATCGGGACGCCCGGAACGAGCTTCGTGGGTTTGCCCGGGCCGGTCGCGAGGATGCGCGCGTAGTCTTGCCAGCCGAAGAGCCCTTGGACGAGATCGCCCACGGCGAACTCCGGATTGCGCGACGCCTCGACGAGGCCGACCGCCCCGCTGCGGACGACTTCGCCGATGGCCACGGCGGGAAGGTACGTGTCGTAGGCGAGCCATCCGCGCTGCGTCGGGTCCATGGAGAGGTACAGATTGCGAACGAGGATCTCGCCGTCGGCCTCGAGCTCGGGGATGGGTACTTCCTCGAGGCGAAAGTGCCGCGCTTCGATCATTCCCTTGGGGCGCTCGGCGAGGACCCACCGTCGATTGATTCGCTGGTTCGTTCGTTCGTTCATGGGTGATCGCCCTCAATCCATCGTTTCGCGGATTTCTTCTTGACTCACCGGCAACGGCGGCAGCTCGATGCGCCGCTCGTCGCACCCGTAGGCCGTGGGCTCGAGCTCGAGCACCGTGTGCAGCGGCACGGACACGAACGGACACTCGAGGGGGGGCCGGTCCATCATGTAAGCGTAGAGCGCGCGAAGAACGGCCTGGTGCCCGATGACGAGCACCGGCGCCTGCTCGCGTTCGAGCTCGAAGATTACCGGCTCCAGGCGCTGAATGACGTCTTGATAGGACTCGCCGCGCGGATACCGGTACCGAAACTTGTCGTTCTGGCGCGCCTCGTACTCGTGAGGCATCACCCGCGCGATCTCGGCGTACGTCATCCCGTCGCACACGCCGGCGTCGATCTCGTCGAGCGCGCGCCACACTCGAAATGGGAGCTCGAGGTGCTCCGCGGTCTCGATCGTGCGACGCAACGTGCTCGTCCAGACGACGACGGTCGAGCCGACGCGGTCGCGCACGACGTTCGCGAGCTGCGAGGCGTAGGCCCGACCGGTGCCGCTGAGCGGCGCGTCGCCCCCGATGCGACCGAGCACGTTGAACGCGCTCTCGCCGTGCCTCGTCATCCAGACGCTCCGGGGCTGGACGTGGAGGTTGAGCAAGAAGTGAACGACCCGCGCGAGCAGATACCCCTGGATGCGGTGGAGGACCATCTTGCGACCGACGTCGATGATCCGGACGAAGGGCCCCTCTTCTTCGCCGACCTCCTGGTACGCCTTCTCGTAGTGCGCGATGCGCAGGCGAAAGTCGCGCACCGCCTCGTCTTCGGGTACGCCCTCGTAGTCGGGCGAACGGGCCTTCGTGGCGCGGATGTTGGTCTCGACGATCTTCGGATCGTTGCAGGTCGACTCGACGAACACGACCTCGAGACCGACCTCGGCGCAGCGCGCAGCCACGAGCGCCCGCCTCTCCCGCGTGCTGTTGGTCGCGTCGTAAATCGCGATGTCTCCCCCCTCGTCGAGGAAGGCGAGCATGTCTTCGAGCGCGGCCATGGCCACGTCGCGTCGTGCCTGCTGGCCGGCGACGTTCCCCGGATCGAAGAACGAATGAAGCTGGTGGCTGCCGAGGCGCGCGCGCCGGTACGACCCGACGTTGAACATCTGCGTCCGGTACCCGAGCCACGACAGATAACGAACGATCTTGCGCGCGATGAACGTCTTCCCCCGCGCCGGCAGACCGACCATCACAAAAGCAAGCTTGGGCTGTGTTCGCGAAGGCAAGGCGCCCGCCAGCATAGCCAGCCCCAGCCTCCTGCCAACGCCGAAGCCAACGCCCAAGTCTTCGACGCCGTCCCGGCGTCAGATGATCGCGCCACGTCGTCATGTTGACGAGGCGCCCTTCCGGGCTGAACTGCAACGCGAGGTCGGTGATCTCTACACGTGTTGCGGGGGCACGGCCGACCGCTCGCGCGCGCTGAGCGGAGCGCAGCCGCGAAGCGCTCACGAAGGCGGGCCTCGCGCGCGCGTTCTCCGACTCGAACGTCGCGGGGAGCGCCGTGGTCTTCAAAGAGGTGACCCAGGCCCACGACGAACTCCCTCGCACCTACCTGCGTGAACTCGTGCTCGCAGCGGGATTCGCGCCCATCGGGCTGACCGTCGACCCGCCGAGCGACGCGCACATCGGAGCCGAGGAATCGCACTCGCTCCGACTCAACTAAGCTCAACCGGGTGTTTTGTCACTGTGCCTCACGAATCCGCACTGTACGCTGTGATCACGCGATGCCGATGGGGCAGAATCCCCCGGCAAAGCGCCCGCCGAATGAGCCGTTTCCCCTTCCGAGCCCTCATCACATCGCGCGTCCCGCGCTTTCTCGCCATTGTCCCGCTCGCGTTGACGGCGTTCGTCGCCACGCCTTCGTCGGGCGGCCCTCCCTTGAGCCGCTTCGACGCCCTACCTCAGCCGAGTGAACAGCTCGAGCAGCCGGTCTGGCTCCCTCACTGCGCCATGAAGGTCGTCGAGTGGCGCTCTACTTCTGCGCTGCGAGCGGAGAGCGCGCCGAGCGAGCAGGCCTACGCGCTCCTCGACGACACCTGCCGCGACGCGTACGGCCAGTTCGCGAGCTTCTTGCGATCGAAGAAACTTCCGCACCTGCGCGACCGGCCGACGTCGCTGCCGGCCGTCTCGCTCCTGCCGGGCAACGTGCTGCTCGACGGCAAGGCGCTCCGCGCGCTCAACGATCTGCCGTCTCGCTTCGAGGCCGTCGCGCCGGGGTGCTGCTACTGGGGCCTCTACGTCGACTCGCTCAATCACCTCTTTCTCCGGAACGACCCGCTCATCAAGGACCCCGACGGCACGCTCGCGCCCAATCCGCGGTTCGTTCGAACGCTGACGCACGAGATCTCGCACGTGCTGAGCGCGCGGCTCGGCGTCTGGGACGCGGTCGGGTACGACCGCCAGCGCGACGAAGACCTCGCCGAAGACTTCGTTTCGTACATGGGAATGCACTTCCCCGCCGAGAGCTCGGCCGAAGACCTCGACTTCCACCGCGGGCGCGTGCCGTATGCGCCGCCGGGCACGGACACGCCGGCGCTCGCTCCGGCGGCCGTCGCAAAGGTTCCGGTCGCGGCCGGCCAGGCCAACACGCCGAACGCCAACACCAGCCCGCAGCGGTAGTCGCGCAGAACCGGGCCCGAGAGCCCGGGAGAGAGTCGGGGTCGGGCGGACATCGCGCGACGGTCGGCCGACCACGGGATGCGTTAGGCTCGGGGGCCTTCCCGTGGCGGTCCCCTCGATGTCTCGATCCTCCTGGAGCGCTCGGTTCGCGCTGCTCGGGCTCGCCCTCGCGACCGCGTGCGGCGCGCAGTCTCCGGCGGCGTCGGCGCCCGCCGCGCCCGGTGCGCGGGGCGCGTCCCCGACCTCCCGCCCCTCGAGCGACGCGCCGAGCCCATCGGACGCGATCGCTTCGGTGCAAGCGCAGGCCAACGGGTGGCGCGCGGCGCATCGCCTCATCGATCTCCACACGCACGTCGACGCGCAGCCCGGGCCGATGGCCCTGGCCGTGCGCGTGATGGACGGCGCGGGCATCGGCACGGCCGTCAACCTGAGCGGCGGCACGGTGACGCACGCACGCGGCGGCGTGTCGGCGTTCGAAGCCGGCAAGGCGTTCACGGACGCGCGATTCCCCGGCCGCTTCCTCGAGTACATGAACCTCGATTACGCGGAGTGGGACTCTCCCGACTTCGCCGCCAAGGCGGTCGCGCAGGTCGAAGAAGGCGCGAGGCTCGGCGCCGCGGGCTTCAAGGAGTTCAAGCGCCTGGGCCTGTTCCTTCGCGACAAGAACGACCGACTCCTGAAGATCGACGATCCGAAGCTCGACCCGATGTGGGCCGCGCTCGGGCGGCTCGGGATGCCGGTCTCGATCCACGTCGCCGACCCCAAGGCCTTCTGGTCGCCGAACGACGCCACGAACGAGCGCTGGAAGGAGCTGAAGGACCATCCCCGGTGGTGGTTCGGCGACCCCAAGGTGTACCCTCCGCGCGAAGAGCTGCTGGCGGCGCTCGAGCGCGTGGTCTCGCGGCACCCGGAGACCACGTTCGTGTGCGTGCACTTCGGGAACAACGCAGAAGACCTGGGCTGGGTCGACGCCCAGCTCGATCGCCACCCGAACATGATGGTCGACATCGCGGCGCGCGTGCCCGAGATCGGCCGCCGCGACGCCACCCACGAGACGGATGGCGTGCGCGCCTTCTTCGCGAAGCACCAGGACCGCATCCTGTTCGCGACCGACTTCCAGAGCTACGAGCGCTTGACGCTCGGGTCCGGTGGCAACGGGCCGCCGCCCACCGAGGCCGACGCGCTCGATTTCTTCGCCAAGCACTGGCGGTTCTTCGAGACCGCCGACACGGACTTCGCGCACATGACGCCGATCCAGGGCGACTGGACCATCAGCGCGATTCACCTCCCGGCCGACGCGCTCGAGAAGATCTATTTTGGTAACGCGGACCGGCTGCTCGCGAAGGCGTTCGCGAAGCTCCGCGCGTCGACCGGCGACGGCGGAACCTGACCGGAGCTCGACCGAGAGGAGAAGGCCGTCGAGGCCCGGGAGACGCACCCCCTTCGCCAACGTCTCGCGGGGTCGCGGTTCCGCACGACGTCTTCGACCCCGGTCCGTGTTTCGAATCGTCGGAGTCGAGAACTTGGCCGCTCTCGGCCAGGTGAGCGACGGTGCGCGTCATGATGACGGTGCTTGGTTCCTCGTGCTGCGTGTGCGGCGCAGGCGACGCGCGCGCGCTCGTCGAGGTCGTGCTGATCGGCGGCTCTCGCGCCACCCTGTGCGGCTCGCACGCCCTCATGCATCGCCGGTCCCCGGCGCAGGCGCGCTCGACCTCGCAGCTCCGCGAGATGATGGGCGAGCGCCGCGGTCGAGCCGACCGCCGGAGCACCGGCCCCGACGGCGACGAGCTGGCCGCAGCGCTCGCCGCAGCCTTCAGCGGCGACCAGCGCGTAGCCGATCGCCGCCTCGGCTGACTTCGGCGCTCGCTCTCCTCTGCACCCTCTGCGCCTCTGCGGCTAGTAGTCTCTCTCGCGCTCGCGCGAAGAGGGGCCGGCGGGCGCGGCCGCAGGGCGTGATGTATAGGGCTTGCAAGGTCGAGCTTCGGGGAGGGCTACGAAAAACATGGGACTACACTTGATCACCGGAGGGGCCGGCTTCATCGGGTCTTCGATCGCCGAGGCGCTCCTATCGACCGGCGAACGCGTTCGCGTCCTCGACGACTTCTCGACCGGCCGTCGCCAGAACCTCGAGGGCTTGCCCGGGCGGGTCGAAGTGCTCGAAGGGTCCATCGTCCATCCGGAGACGGTCGCCAAGGCGATGGTCGGCGTCCAGACGGTGTTCCACGAAGCCGCGATCCCGAGCGTCGTGCAGTCGATCGAGGACCCGCAAGCGACGATGCTCGCCGGCGTGCAAGGCACCACGGTCGTTCTCGACCTGGCCCGGCGGAGCGGCGTTCGGCGCGTGATCTTCGCCGCAAGCTCGTCGGCCTACGGCGATACGCCCGCCTTGCCGAAGGTCGAAGCCATGGCGCCGCAGCCGCTCTCTCCCTATGCGGTGAGCAAGCTGACGGGCGAGCACTTGATGCAGATCTTCGCCCGCCTCTACGGCCTCGAGACCGTGTGCCTGCGCTACTTCAACATCTTCGGGCCGCGTCAGGATCCGAAGAGCGAGTACGCCGCCGTGATCCCGAAGTTCATCACGGCGGCGATCCGCAAGGAGCGAGCGATCGTCTACGGGGACGGCGAACAGACACGCGACTTCTGCCACATCGACAACGCGGTTCGCGCCAACCTCCTCGCGGCGGGCACGGCGCGCAAGCTCGCGGGCGAGGTCGTCAACGTGGCGTGCGGCGAGCGAACGTCGCTCAACCAGCTCCTGAAGCACGTCGCCGCGCTCGCGGGCACGCGCATCGAGCCTGACTACCGCCCCGGCCGCGCCGGCGACGTGCGCGACTCCGTGGCCGACATTCACGTGGCCCGCGATCTCCTCGACTACGAGCCGCTCGTCGATGTGCGCGAAGGCCTGAAGCGAACGTTCGCCGCGTTTCAAACGTTCACGCGGTGACCTGACGCGACCCGACGCTCATCCGAGCACGAGGACTCGGGCAAGCACGCTCCTGAAGCGGCGCAAGGAGCCCGGCCGACGCGAATGCGGATTCCGGCCTGGACGCAATCGCGATGCAAGGCTCCGATTCCGAGGCCAGCGCCCGGCGTTACGTCAGCCCCTCGTCCATCCGGCGCATTCCTTCGAGCAAGAGCGCCTCCGCGGACTGATGAATCACGCGCCCTGCGGGTCGGAACGACGGATCCAGGGCGAAGTCGCCATCGGTCAGCTTGAGCATGGCGTAGAACGCCGGCTCTGCCCGGGTCGCTCCCCAGAGCGCGTCGACGACGTTGCCCTCGGCGAAGTGGATCTCGCCCGAGCCTTGCGGCGCGCGGATCTCGAGCTTGCCGGTCTTTCGGCCGTGGAAGAGCACCTGCACCATGTCGGGGAGACCCATCTCGCGGAGCGAGCCGCTGACCCCCCGCGTCTTGCGCGGGCTCGCGCTGGCGCGCTGGTCGAGGAGCGCCTTCAGCTTCGCTACCAGGAGCTCGGCCGACGCCGGCTTGGTCACGTAGTCGAGCACGCCGAGATCGAACGCCTTCTGCGCCACCGTTCGTTCGTGGCGACGGGTGTAGATGACCCACGGCAGGTCCTTGCCCCAGGGCTGCTTTCGCGCTTCCGCGATGAGCGCGAGGCCGTCGCTCGGGCCCAGATCGATCTCCCCGACGACGAGGTCGGTCTCGCCTTCGCCGAGCACCTTGAGCGCCTGCTCCGCGCTGCGCGCGGTCTTCACGACGAATCCCTGCTCGATGAGCCGGAGCTCGAGCACCGTGGTCTCTTCGGGGTCGGCGTCGACGAGCAGCGCCTGGGAGCGGTTCGCGAGCAGTTTGGCCGTCAGCTCCTCGCCGAGCACTGTGTTCCTGAACACGTCGACCAGGTTCGGGTCGAAGATGGTGTTCTTGTGTTTCGCGATCGCGACGCACGCCTCCTGCGGCGCTAGCGTCTTTCGGAACGGGTTGCGAGGATTGCTGGTGAGGTCCGCGTAGGTATCGCAGATCGCGAGGATGCGCGCGCCGAGCGGAATGTCCTTGCCGCTCAGCCCATCGGGGAAGCCCTTGCCGTCGTACCGCTCGTACATTCGGGACGCGATCTGAACGGCGTCGGTCGGGAGGTGTACGGGCTCGAGCAGTCGGGAGGGCAGCTCCCACGCCTTCTGCGCCGCGGCCTTGTGCCCGTCGTACTCGCTGCAGTTGAGGGGGGTCAGGTGGAACTGCCCCATCTTTCCGAGGTCGTGAATGAAGGCCGCGACGACGAACATCGCGATGCTCGCCCCATCGACCCCGAGCTTGTCGCCAACGCGGCGCACGAGCCGCGCAACCTCGGCCGAGTGGCCCCGCAGATCCGCGCGCGTGCTCTCGAGAAGACTGACGAGCACGTGCAGGAGCTCGACGAACGAGGCGTCGTTGACCTTCTGGTTTCGCGCGCGTTCGGGCGCTCCGCCGGGGCCGGCGTCTCGATCGGTGTTCGCCGCGGGCGCGGCCGACGGGGCCCGCGCGGGCGCAGGCGAGGCC
>CALFNG010000516.1 GCA_937902985.1 uncultured Myxococcales bacterium | reverse complement strand
TCGGGGCGCAGGCGCCACCTACGCGCCGCCCGCGGCGTCCACGCGGGGATGCGCGACCTGCGGTTCATCCGCGCACCCCCCGTGGCGCCCATCGCGCTTCGAACGTCGGACGAAGGTTGGCGCGCGCTCCCCGCGAGGCCCAGGAAGGTCGCGATCTCATCGGCGCGCGCCCGCGCATCCGTCTCGACGAGGGCCACCAGCCGCGAGGTGTACTCCCCGTCGAACGCGAGATAGCTGAGGAGATCCGAGCCGGTCTTGCCCCTCACGCCGAGGCCGCGGAACAGGTGGCGGAGCAAGTAGGGCAGCCTCTCGAGCGGCTGGGTGACGAGCTCGCCAAGGTCCGTCGATGGCTGGAGCACGAGGATGGGGATCCGCCGGAGCGGCGTCACCGCGCCGGGGAGCAGCCTCCGAAGGGGGTCGCTCATGAGAAGCGACTTGCGACGATCAGTTCCGATCCAGCTACAAGGCTGAGGTCCGCCGCCCGCGAGGCGGCGACGCGCGCCAAGGTGAGCGCGTCGGTGCGAAACACGTCCGAGGGGCGCAAGCCCACCCAGAAGTCCAACGAGGCGGAGACCGCCGCGGGGAAATCGGCCACGTGCGCGCCGACGAAGGCGTTCGTGATGCTGCCGGCGGAGGCGCCGACGAGGATGGGAAACGGGAGCGAACGCTGCCCGTGGAGCAGCTCGCACAGACCGCGAATCACGCCCGCCTGATTGGCGCCGCGAGCTCCGCCGCCCGACAAGACGAGGGCCGCCTTCGTCGTCACCCAATGGTCCGTGTCGGCTTTCATGAGGATCACCCGAAGGCGACGAGATGCAAATGTGTAGCCAGGAGGGAGGTCCCTATGCGATCGACGTCGGCGCACCGGTGGGGCGCCTGCGCGTCATCGGGCCTGGGACGCGCACCATCTGGAACGGATCGACCTTGGCCTCCTCGAGGTCCAGGCCGATCCGGATCGGCCGCTCGCGAGCCGCGGGGTCGTGCACGCCGCTCGACTCCGAGGACAACCACGTCACACTCGACGCCACGAAGGACGCCGACGAGGTCGACGACGCGCTCGTCGCCCGCGCGCTCACCCTCCGCGCTCTTCTCCCGTGGCTGCCGGCGAGCCTCCCGGGGGCGGCCCCCTGGGCCTCGATCGGCCTCGCGCTCCGCTCGAGCGGACACGTCGCGCGCGTGACCGGAGCGGACCCGCGGCGGGGCCCCGCGCGACGATCGGCTCACGGTCTCCGCCAACGTGGTCGGCGTTCCAGCGCGATCGGAACTGGTTGTCAACGCAAAGTGGAAATGTCGGGTCGCGTCCCAACAAGTGGAGGCGTCGGGTAAACCATCAATGATGGGGGCGGGGGCGGCCGCTCCGTCGTGGCCAAGATCCCCCTTCAGAGACAGCGGGTACGCCATCCTTTCGGGCTCCCGGCGAGACATGGCGAGGCCGCGATCAGTTCCCGCGAATGTGCTTCACGAGCCGTGCGAACGCCGGGGCGGCCGAATTCCCGCCGTACAGGCCGTCGCGCGGGCGGCGCCTCGATGCCGACGAGAGCCACGATGCGGCGCGAGGGGAGCCGAGGGCCGCGGGAGACACTCTCCTTCACGACGCGCTCCGCGCGACGCTGGACCGACCCACGGTTGCGCCCGCCCCAGTGACTCAGCCGGAGACGACACGAGCTTCCTCGCGAGATGGGCGTAGGGATCAGTGTGGATGGCGAACATCGAGCCGAGCACCAACAGCGCCGGACGGCGCGCGTGCGTTCTCATCGTGGACGACCACCGCGAGAACCTGGAGATTCTGGGCCTCGATGAAACCCGTCCCGCGCTCGGCGGTCCTTCTTTCCCTCGTCGTCGTCTTATTGGCCGCGGCGGCTTCGCTCGTGACGCTTGTGTGGGACCGCTCATTTCCGGATCCGTCACCCGCGCCGCTCGTGAATCGGGTGCTGGCTGAGGCCCGGGGCTGGAGCGCCGCGACGTTGCTCGTCGCGATCCCGCTGACCCTCCTCTCGCTGCGAGCCGCATCCCGCGGATCGATTCGAGGCCGCCTCGTGTGGACCGGCTCGCTCGCGTACTTCGTGTACACCTACCTCGAGTTCGCGGTCAGCCCGCCGTTCACGGCCCTCTACCTCGTCTACGTTGCCGCGTTCGCGTGCGCGATCCCGGCCCTGGTGATGGGCGCCGCGTCGATCGACGTCGGCAAGCTGAAAGAGACCTTCGGCGCGCGGGTCCCGCGCCGCGCGACCGCCGTCTTTTGCCTCCTGTTCGCGGCGCTGCTCGCGCTCGCGTGGCTCAACGACATCGTGGGTCGGAGCCTCGCCGGGACGTTCGGTTGGCCGATCGGCGCGGACGCCGTCGGGCACGTGGTCCACGCGCTCGACCTCGGGCTGCAGGTCCCTCTCGGGATCGCGGGCGGAGTCTTGTTGCTGCGTCGGCGCCCCGCGGGGGATCTCGTCGCGGCGGTGATGCTCGTCAACGGCGTCTGCATGGGCGCCGCACTCACCACGATGGTCGCGTGGGCCGCCGCGGTCTCGGGCGCGCGCGTGTGGAGTGCTTGGCCCTTCGCCGTCGCGTGGGCCGTCGGGATCGTCTTCGCCATCGCGTTCTTCCGTGCGGGCCCCAACGTGCTTCCTGCGGGTCGCACGCCAAGTCTCCTTCCCGTCGAGGGCGCGTCGTGAGCGAAGCAACTGGCGGCGAGCTCGCGAAGGTCACGTCGTCATGGTGAGCGTTCGGCCAACTCGGGCGGAGCGAGAGCGCAACGGCTCGCAGCCGCAGGATGGCGGACACATTCCCCAGAGCCGCTATCGCGGCGAGGGCGACGAACACGGGAGCGTACGTTACCGAGGCGGGAAGACTGGAACGACCGCCGAACACACCGATCACCGCGACCATCGCAATTCCCGCGCACAAGCACGCGGCGCGCTCGGGTCGCCGCATCGGCCCCGGCGGAACGGGCACGCCAAAGGCCTCCGCCTTCGCGCTGCCGTAGCTCACCATGAACGAGGCCGCGAGCGCCAAGAGTACGAGACCGAGTACCACCGCGTTCGCTCGAAAGAGGAGGGCAAGGCCACCCAGGACGAAGAACTCCTGGTAGCGATCGGCGGTCGCGTCGAATAGTGCCCCCCCGGGGCTTTCGCTACGCGTCTTTCGAGCGACTTGACCGTCGAGGGCATCGCCGACGGAGCTGAGAACGACAGCGACGGTCGCGGGACCGAAGTGATCGAAGGCCAGAAGAGCGCCTGCCCCCGCGCCGACGACGAGAGACGCACCGGTAACCAAGTTCGCCGAGATCCCGGCGAGCACGAAGACATCGGCGACACGGCCCAGCGCTTTCTTGACGGCGTCGCCCACCGCCGAGCGCCGGCTCACACGTTTCGGCGCAGCGCGTCGAACCGCGAACGGGCCATTGGACGAACCGGCCGAGTACCCGTGTGGCGTGCGAATCACTGCGCGGGTGCCTCTGCGAGCGGTCTGTGCGGGGCGTGCTCCTCATCCTCGTCGGGCGTCCTCCTGGCGAAGAAGAGAAACATCACGGGGACGAGGAAGAGGGACAGCAGCGTCGAGGACGTGAGCCCCCCGACAACAGCGAGTGCCAGTGGTTGGTTCGCCTCCGAACCACGCTCGAGGCCTAGCGCCGTCGGAATAAGGCCGATGACCGTGGCGATGCTCGTCATGGCGATCGGCACAAACCTCGATCGTGCAGCGGCCACGACCGCGTCGAGCGCGTCGACGCCCGCGACGTTGAACCGGCGATTCGCATCGTCGACGAGAAGGATGCCGTTGGATACAGCGATTCCGATGACCATGAGAATGCCCATCAGCGCCGTGATCGAGAAGCCCTGTCCCGCCGCCATGAGCGCCAGCACGATCCCGACGAGAGAGACCGGGATGGTAAAGAGCATGACGAACGGCAAGCGCAGCGACTTGAACTGGGACGCCATGATCATGAAGACCACCATCACGGCCAGACCCAAGGCGAGACCTAGCCCCGAGAATGTAGTCCGCATCAGCTCGACCTGACCGACGTAGCGAAAGTCGACGTTTCGGGTGCGTGGGTCACTCTTCAACGCCGTCTCGAGTGCGGCGGCGGCGGATCCGAGATCGCGTCCTTCGGTCTGCATGAGCACGCGGGCCACTCTGGCGAGATGATTGCGTTCGATCGCGACCGCCCCGACCGAGCGATGCAGGTTGCCGTACGCCTCGAGGAGCACAGGCATGCCGGTCGCGCTGACGCGAACGGGCAGGTTGCCGAGCGCCTTCGTGTCCAGGACGTCGCCGTAGAAAGTGACGACGTAGTACGACTGGCCATTGTGCTCGTCGATCCAGACGCCGGGCGTATTGATGTTTCCGAGTGTGGCATCGAGCGTTGTCTGCGCGGCCGTGTGGGCGTCCGTACCCACGAGACCGGCCTTCTCGCGATCCGTGTCGACGTGGATCTCCGGATAATTCACCTGCAAGGACTCGCGCACGTCGCGAATGCCGGGCACCGTGCGGGCCACGTCGGCGACGGCCTTGGCCTCCTCATCGAGTGCGTTGAGGTTGTCGTTGTGGACTTCGACGACGAAAGGCGCCGTGTAGCCGTTGGCGAAGACGCTGGCGACGAGGCCGCCCGGGTACTGCAGCACTTCGACGCCCGGGAAGTCGCGCGTGAGGATTTCGCGCGACTTCGCCGTGATATCGCCTTGTGACAGCTTGCGCTCTTCCGGATCGGAGTACGCGATTCGCAAATACCCCGTGTTCGGTGCAACGTTCGGGCTGACGAGGAGGCTGCGCGCATTCTGCGGCATGCCCACGTTTGCGACGACCATCTGGACCGTGCCTTGCGGAAGCTCCGTCGTCAGAGCCTGCCCCATCGCCGTCATCTTCTTCGCGGCGTCTTCGACCGAGATTCCCGGCGAAAAACGGACGTAGATCATGTCCATCGCCTCGTCGATCTCGGGAAAGAACGTGCTCGGCAACCGCGCTGCAGCCCACCCCGACGCGGCGACCAGAACGACGGCCGCTCCCACGATGATCCACCGGAAGGCGAGCACCTTGCGAAGCGCTCGCGAATACCCCTCGGCGGTGCGGTCGATGACGCCTTCCACCGCCTGGCCGAAGCGACCGTGCTCCGCGTGGCCAAGGAAGTACTTGCACGCGACCGGCGTGACCGCCATGCTCACGAAGTACGACGCCATCATCGCCATGCCGACGGTAATGGCGAGCGGCGCGAAGAGCTTCCTCGCGAGACCTGCGAGCAACACGACCGGCAAGAGCACGGCCATCGTCGTCAAGGTCGATGCGAGGACCGGCAGCGCGACGGCGTTGGCTCCCTTCAAGGCCGCCTCGGCCGGGCTCATGCCCTCTCGCTGATGGCGATGAATCGACTCCAGCACGACGACCGCATCGTCGACGAGCCGCCCCATTGCGAGGGTCAACCCGCCCAGGGTGAACGCGTTGAGGGTCTGGCCCGTGCTGTAGAGCACGATGAGCGTGATGGCAAAGGAAAGAGGGATGGCGACGGAGACGATGATGGTACCGCGGACGCTCTGCAGAAAGAGCAGGATGACCAGGGCGATGAGGATGAGCGCCTGGAAGATCTCCTTCTTGAGACCGTGATACGCGGTACGGACGAACAGGGATTGGTCGAAGTACACCTTTGCCTGCATGCCGTGCGGCAAGTCGTGCAGGTTCTCGACGACCTTCTTCACCGCGTCGACGATGTCGATCGTGTTGCCCCCCGGAACGCGGAGGACATTCAGCAGAACCGAATCTTTGCCGTTGACGGAAACGGATTGCGTCTCGGGCGTTCCACCGTCGTCGACGTGCGCGACGTCGCTGATGAGCACCGGGGCGCCGTTGACGACTTTGATGGGCGCCTGGCCGATCGTCTTGACCTCGCGTGGTACCCCGTTCGTGTAGACGTTCGCGTCGAAGTTCGGGGCGATGAACTCGCCGGAGGGTAAGAGGGCGTTCGAACGCGCCACGGCCTGGGAAACGTCGATCGCCGTCAGCCTCCGCGCCTGAGCCTTGAGGGGATCGATGACGACGTTGATCTGTCGCATGCGGCCGCCGTCGGGAGCGGCGCTGGCAACGCCGGAGATTCCCTCGAGGAGGGGTTCGATGTTATTGAATGCGTAGTCGTAGAGCTGCGGACCCGTGTACCCCTCGCCGGTCACCACGACCTGGCAAACCGGCGCGTTCGACGGGTCGTACTGGAGGACGAATGGGGGAAGAACACCGAGCGACTTCGGCACCGCCGCCATCGCGAAGCCGGCCTGGGACTGGACGAGCGTCTGCGCACCGTTCAGGTCCGTGCCCCACTTGAGCCAGACGTAGATGACGCTGAAGTTGTTGCGTGAAAGGCTCTCCACGTGATCGACGCCAGGGGTCGCGCTGACGTACTTCTCGAGGCGCCAGCTGATCGTCTTCTCCACGTCCTTCGCGGCAAGGCCTGGGCACAGGGTGCCGATGATGAGGACCGGCGGCGTGAGCTCGGGAAAGGTGTCGACGCTCATACGCGGCGTCACGACGCCCGCGAAGACCACGAGAGCGACGCAGATCATCAAGATCGCGATCGGATTGCGCAGCGAAAGGCCGGTCACGGTTGCGCCTCCTTCTTGTCGGCGTTCTCCGCCGCCTTGCTCGAAGAGGTCCGCTGGTAGGGAATCTGTCTCGTCGCGACGCGGTCCCCCTCCGCGAGCGTCGCCCAGCCTTCGGTCACGATCGGCGTGCCGGCCGGCAGCTCTGGCGCGACGAACAAGTCACTTCCGACCTCACCCAAGACCTTCAATCGCTTCTGGTGAACGACCTCGCCTTCGACGATGAAGACCGCTGCCTTCGAGCCCGTGATGGACGCCGCCACGAGAGGCATCACGAGGGCGTGAATCGGCTCGCCCACCTCGATGCGGACCTCGCCGGTCGTGTTCACGGGGATCTCGCGCTTTGCATCGGCGATGTCGATTTCCACGTGCGCCGTGCGCGTCTCGGGGTCGGCGCTGGGCGAACGGCGCGAGACCGATCCCACGGTCATCTTGCCGGTCGCCACGAGACGGATGTCGGCCACCGTCCCGGGAGCGACGAGGTCGAAGTCGCTCTCCGGAACATCGAAGGTCATCCGGATCGTGCTCCGGTCGACGACCGAGACGATCGGCGTGCCGGGCCGCACGAAGGCGCCGGGGTCGATCGTACGAGTTGCCACCTCCCCGTCGAAAGGGGCGCGCATGACGCAATCGCTGACCTGCAGGCTCGTGGCGGAGAGCCTGGCGCGCTGCGAGGCGAGCTGGGCTTCCTCGGACGAACTCTGGGCCGACTTGATCTCGGCTTCGTTCGGCGAAACGAAGCCGCCGTCGAGCAACGTTTGCAGGCGCGCGGACTCGTGGGCCACGGCCTGTTGCCGCGCGTCGATGGCGCGCGCCTCGGCGGCAACCGCCTGACTCGACGCGCTTGCGTTTCGACAATCGAGCGTCGCCAGGACGTCGCCGCGCTTGACCGTAGCTCCGGGCCGCACCAGCACCGTGTCGACGTAGACCGAGATGTACTGAGGGCCGACGCTCGCCTCGACCCAAGGCCGGAGTGTACCCACGTACGTGCGCGAGTCGCGGAAGGTCGCGTCGGGTGCGGCGATCACCGTTACCGGCTTGGGCGAAGACGCGAGCGCCACCTTGTTGATCTTCGACTCCGCGTGCCACACGAGCGCTCCGCCAACGACCAGGACCGCACCAACGGCTAGGACGATCACAATCGGGATGAGGGACGACCGTTTGCCCTGATCGTCCCGTTCCGCTGCGGCGAGCGGTGCACCCTCAGGGGCCGCCGCCCCGCGCGAAGTCGAATGTATCGTCGAATCCATGAGCCCTCAGAGTCCTTCTGCGATTGCGCGGCCGAACGCCGCCCGCGCACGACCGATTTCGAATTGCCCGAGAGCCAGCTGGATCTCGGCGTTGGTGCGCACGGCCTCGGCGTCGGCGAGCTCGACGGCGTTGCCGATGCCCGAGTTGAAGCGCGCATTGGCTTGATCGTAATTGGCCCGGGCCGCTATCACGGAGTTGTTGAGCGCGACGAGCGCAGCGTTCGCCACCTGAACCTGGACGTATGCCTGCCGAACGGCGGCGAGATCTTGCTCGCTGACGACGTCGATATCGCTGCGCCGCACGTCCTCCGCGCTGTGGGCCGCGTTCCGGCGTGCGTTGATCGTGCCGTCGAACAACGGCCACGAGAAAACGAGTCCTGCGTCCCAATTGGGAACGTTGGGCACCCAGCCATCCCCATTCGCCGTTGGCCCGGAGGAGGGGGGCGCTCCGCCGGCACGGCCTGAAAGCGTTCCGGTCAATGTCAAGTCGGGCCTGAGCTCTGCGCCGATGGCTCGCGTGTGAGCCTCAGCCGCTTTGAGTCGTGTGATGGTCTCCGCAAGCCTCGGATCGCGTTGTCGCGCCAAAGCGATAGCCTCGGGCAGTGCGGGCATGTCCGCCGGTTGCAGTATCTCACTCGAGATGTCGACCGCGGCGTCGGGTGCCCCGATGGCCGCGGAGAGGACGCTCTGGGCAACGGCCTCGCCGCCCCGCGCTTTGATTTGGCCGACGTCGAAGCGCGCGAGGTCCGCCTCCGCGCGTGTCAGCTCGATGGGTGAACGGAGACCCGCGTCGACGCCCCTTTTGGCGAGGTCGCGGTGAACTCGCGACCGTTCGTAGGCCTCATCGGAGGCTCGGACAATCGCCTTCGAGGCCGATACCGAAAAGTAGGCCTCTTCGACGCCGAACTCGATATCGAGCCGCTCGGTGTCGGAGCGGCGCCGCTCCACCTCGACCTGCGCATCGGCGGCTGCCCGCTGGGCCTCGATGCGGCCGAAATCGAAGACTTCTTGTGTCAGGCCGACGCCGACCAGCGTCGACGCGTACGGGGAAAAACTGCCGGCTGTCGTCGACGAGGTTGCGCCGATGCGCGGAAGGTCCATGTACGGCGGTTGCGCGAAGGTGGCCGTCGTATTGTTGGCCGTCATGGCGAAGAGCTGCGCGGTCACGCCCACCGTGGGCAACCATTGTGCGGTCGGGATCTTGGCTTCTTCCAGGCGTGCCGAGACCCGCGCGAGCGCCTCGCGGATCGCTGGTTGGTGAGCGTGTGCGTAGGCCAGCGCTTGGGCCATCGTGAAGGATTGCGACGGCTGCGGAGCATCGATCGAGGGCGGCGCATCCTTCGTCGCAGGAAGGTCCGCTCGTGCAAGGCCGGTAGCAACCGTGAGAGCGAGCCCTACGGCGCTCGGAAGAGAGACAAAGCGATGGCGAGAGCCCATGACGTGCGCGTTCGCACAGCAGCTCCTGTGCCATGCTCCGGGAGCCTCGAAGTCGCGAGACTTTTCGATCGCGGCGCTCAGGGATCCAGGAAATTCTCCCGGTACAGGGAGAAATTTCTCCGTGCACCCGGGCAGTCTTGATCCCGCGGGTATCGCGTTTCGGCTTGAGATGGCTGCACTTTGCTTTCGGCGCGATGCTTGCGTTCCCAGGGCACTATGGGTCCGCGCTCCTCCCGATTCGGCTCCCGAGGATCGACGACGCCGAGTTCCTGGTCGCTTGTCTCCCTCATGGTCACCGCCATCGCGGCGGTCACCGGACTGGCTTGGTGGGACGAGCAACGGGAGGCAGACGCCGCGCTGCGCGACCTCGAGACCCAGCAGACCGTCGTCGCTTCCAGCCTGGCGGGGAGCCTTCGAGCGCATCTTGGGACGGTCGAACGCGACGCACTCCGGATTGGCGAACGTGGGGCGGCGGATCGCGATGAAATCTATCGACCTGCGGTCGTCGGGCCCGCGGCAGCAGCGGTCGCGGTAGCTACCGATCCCTCCCGGTTCATCCTCAGCGTCCCAATCCCCGACGGACGGCGCGTCGACCTCGGGGTAAGCGCCGGGGAGCTTGTCGGCGCAGACCTAGGCGTCGAGCGCGCTGGCGAGCTGACAGTCTTTCTCTCCGTGCCCGGTGAGGGATCGTTCTACGCGACCGACGGTCGCGCGTTGACCTCGCCGCCGCTGCGCGCGGCGCTCGACGACAATGTGCGCGCGCTACGGCTCGAGCGTCCCCAGGCGGCGCAGATCGGACTTCCTGCCAGAACGGCAATGGCGGGGTTCGCTCACGTCGACGCCGGCGCCTTAGGCCGTTGGGGGGTCGCGACGGTCGCCACCGCGGCGCGCGAGCGGGATCGTGAAAAGCGTGCCTTGGGGCGGCTCATGCTCAGCGTCCTCGTCACGACGGGGCTGGTCCTCGCGTTCGGAGGTGCTGCTCTCCGCAAGCAGCGAAAGGAGCTCGAACTCTCGCGCGAGCTCGCCATCGCCGAGCTCCAGCGCTCTGGCGACGAGACCCTCGCTCAGGCTCAACGCGTGGCGACGATGGGAACGTTCGCCATGGGCATCGCCCACGAGGTATCGACACCCCTCGGCGTGATCATGGGCCGGGCAGAACAGCTGCTCGGACGAGTAAAGGACGATGAACGCGCGGTACACAACGCGCACGCGATCCTGAAACAGACGGACCGGATCCAGCAAATCGTACGGCGATTCCTCGACATGGCGCGCGGCGGGCCCCCGTCTCTCGAACGCACCGATCCTTCGGAGGTCGCGCACGCGGCGGCTGCTTCGGTCCAGCACCGCTTCTCCAAGGCCCACGTCGGCCTCGCCACCGACATCCCTCCGACGATGCCGGACATCCAGTGCGACCGTGCCCTGCTTGAACAGGCGATCGTGAACCTGCTCCTCAACGCTTGCGAAGCCTGCCAGGCCGGCGAACATGTCGAGGTCGCGGCGCGGGCGGACGCCGAGAGCGTGGCGTTCGTCGTGACCGACGACGGCGCCGGGATCGCCTCGGAGCACGCCGCGCGGGCGACCAAGCCTTTCTTCACCACAAAGGCCGAGGCCGGCGGGGCGGGCCTCGGCCTCGCCATCGCGACCGAAATCGCCAAGAGCCATCGCGGTGATCTGACGATCGGCCCCCATGCAGGGCGGGGCACGCGAGCCTGCATCGAGATCCCCATTGCGGGCCACAGGGGCGACCATGCCTGACTCACCGCAGGAAACGCGGACCCTCGTGGTCGACGATCGCCCTGAGATGGCAGAGATGGTCGCCGACGCCCTATCGGAGAGAGGGTACACGGCCATCGCCGTCAGTTCGGGCCACGAGGCCATGCACCGGCTCAGGACGGAGCGCTTCGATGCCCTCGTCACCGATCTACGCATGCCCGAGGTAGACGGCCTGGCGCTTATGCGGGCGTCGCTCGAGCTCGACCCGTCCCGTCCCGTCATCATGATGACCGCGCACGGCACCCTCGATACGGCCGTCCAGGCGACCGGCGGGGGCGCCTACCACTACCTGATGAAACCATTTCGGCTCGACGCGCTGTCGCGCCTCATCGAGCAGGCGCTCGGGCATTCCTGAGCGGTCGGACGATGCGCGCTGACGTTTCGACCGGCGCCGTCGAACTGTTGCCATTTACGGGAGCGCCTCTCGCGCCATCGGAGGAGTCGGCGATGAAAACGAGCCTGGTGTCGGTCCTCGCGTGCAGCCGTTCGCTCGAGTCGGGCGCAGGAAGGGGATCGACCGCATTCGCGTTCTCGCGCTCCGATCCTCCGAGGTGGCTCTGCGACAGTCGATGGGGAGCAGTGCCCGCGGGCGATTCCAGTCGGGTCGCTGTCCGTCGTGAATCAGCGCGGTCTCGTCGTCAGCGCGCGATCCGCCGTTCCTTCACCTGCTGCGTGCCATGTCTGAGCACCACGGCGGGATCCACGACGAGCAGACGTTCGTCCTTACCTTTGTAGTCGAGGCTCGCCAGGATGGCCTTGATGACGTTGAGCCGCGCGACGTGCTTGTTGTCCGTCCGCACCACGTCCCACGGCGCGAACTCCGTATGTGTTCGCGTCAGCATCTCGTCCCGGGCTTCGCTGTATTTCTCCCAGTTCTTCACGGCCACCGCGTCGATCGGGCTCACCTTCCACTGCTTGAGCGGATTGCGGGCGCGATCGGCGAGGCGACGCTTCTGCTCGGCCTTGCCGATGTCCAGATAGTACTTTCGCAACAGGATCCCGGAGCGGACCAGGAGCTGCTCGAAGCGCGGCACGTCCTCCATGAACGACTCGTGCTCCGCGGGCGTGCAGAACCCCATCACGACCTCCACCCCCGCCCGGTTGTACCAGCTTCGGTTGAAGATCACGATCTCGCCTCCCACTGGGAGGTGCGGCACATACCGTTGAAAGTACCAGCTCGATTCGTCGCGACTGGACGGCTTCCCCAGTGCCACGACCCGCGTCTCGCGTGGGCTCAGGTTCTTGACGATCCGCTTGATCGCCCCGTCCTTGCCGGCGCTGTCGCGGCCTTCGAGCACGACGAGGATCCGGAGCCCCTTGCGAATGACCTGGTTCTGCAGCTTCACGAGCTGAACGCGCAGGTCGTACAAGGTTCGCTTGTACTCGGAGGGTGACGGCGATTCGTCGCGCTGCTTGGTTTTGCTCAAGACGGATGCTCCAGGAGGGTGGGATGCCCTTTCTCACTCGTTTCGGTCCGCTCCGGATGCGGCGCGCGGAGTACGCGAGCGCAGAGGATGGCCTTGACGAGGTCGTTCGGGCCGAGGGAACAGATTGCGGCGTAGCCGAAGATGAGCGCGCTCTCGGCGAACGGCAGCGGCGAGAGCTCGGCGACGCCGTGGAGGCCGATGATCGTGCCAACGACCGCGGCAGCGCCGAGGGACACCGCGAGTGCCGCGCTGGGACGCGATCTCCAGAATGAGCGCCGCTCGCGCATGGACACGAGGGACGACAGCGCGAAGAACAGGAAGGTCTGGAACGTGAACGTCTGCAGTAGGCCGGCGTTGGAAGAGAGACCGAAGCGGCGCCAGCCAAAAGCGAGCAGGCCCAGCGCCTCGACCAACGTCAGGACGCCCACGACGACCGCGACCCTCACGAGGGGGCCGATGTTCCAGGTCTCCGGCTTCTGCGAGGGCTCCACGCGATCGGTCGCCAGCGCGATGTGGGTGACATCGGTGAGGCAGACGAGCAGCAGCATCACCAGCGCCGAGATGACGAACTTGCCGGTTACCAGGAACGCGATCACAACGAACCCTGCCTTCAGGATGCTTCTGCTGATCTTGTTCACGATCCACGTGAGCACGCGCTGATAGGTTGCGCGTCCGTTCTTGACGAGATCGACGATGTTGACCAGGCCGCCGGTCGTCAGGACCGCACTGGCAGCGCCTTTGGCCACGTCGGTGGCGCCACTCACCGCGATGCCGACCTCCGCCTGTTTGAGCGCCGGCGCGTCGTTGACGCCATCGCCGGTCATTCCGACGACATGACCGGCCGCCTGCAAGCTCTTGACGACCAGGAACTTGTCCTCGGGGAACACCTCGGCCAGGCCCCCGCCAGCGAGATCAGGCGCTACACCCGGTCCCTCCTTCTCGGCATCGTCCCGCCTGGGGGCGAGCGTGATCTCGCCCAGGCCGAGCACACGCGCGATCTCGCGGGCCACTGGCAGAGCGTCGCCCGTTAACATCAGTACCTTGACGCCGAGCGAGCGCAGCTCGTCGATGAGGCTGCGCGACTCGGGGCGTGGCGCGTCGTAGAGGAGCGCCAGCCCCAGGAGGCGCAGCGGGCCGTCGCCATCTGCGCGCGCTACGGCGAGCGCGCGAACGCCCTTCTTCGCCTCCTCGTCCGCCTGCTTCTCGAGCGTGGCGACGGCTGCGGCGTCCATGCCCGTTGCCTCGGCCACCGTGCGCAGCGCCCCCTTGACCACACGCGTCTTCTTGCCTCCGATCTCGACGACGGCCTCGGTATGGCGGGTCTTCGGGGAGAAGGGGTTGAACGAAATCGTCTTCGTCGACCCGTCCTCGAGCTTGCGGTCCTTGGCGGCAAGCAGGAACGCGGCATCGATCGGGTCTGCGTTGGCAGCGTTCGATGCAAGCGCTCCCGCTTGCACGACGTCGTTCTCCTCGACGCCCGGCTGAGGCACGGCCCCCGTGAGGGAGAGATGGTTCATCGTGAGCGTGCCCGTCTTGTCGGCGCAGAGGACGTCCATGTTGGCGGCATCCTCGATGGCGCTCAGGTGAGTGATCAGAACGCCGCGGCGTCCGAGCTGCATGGATCCCACAGCCATGCTCACAGTGAACATCACCGGTAGCGCCACGGGCACCGCGCTCATGAGCAGCACCAGCGCGATGGGCAGGACGTCGACGAGCCGTTGCCCCTGGACGAGCGCCGTCACGAATGTCACCGCGGAGAGCGTGCCGACGATCAGGAGCAGCCATATCACGATTCGCGACGTGACTTCCTCGACGTGCAGCTTCGGGTGCGCGCCCTCGACGAGCTGGGTGGTGCGGCCGAAGTACGTCCGCGCGCCGGTGGCCACCACGACCCCCGTGGCCTCGCCGCTTCGCACCGTGGATCCGGCGTACACCGCGTCGTCCGTCTTTTTGTCGACCTCGTTCGACTCGCCGGTAAGCGCGGACTGGTCGATGCGGAGGGCGCCGTCGAAGAGCTGCACGTCGGCGGGCATGAAGTCGCCGGTACGCACGCGCACGACGTCGCCGAGCACGAGTACGCGCGCCGGCACGGACTGCCAGCTACGGTCGCGTAGAACGCGCGCCGACACCTGGAGCTTGCTACGCAGCGCCTTCACAGCCGTCGACGCGCGCTGCTCCTGGAAGAAGCCGAGGATCGCGTTACCGATCAGCAGGGAGAGCGCGACCCATACGTCGGCGCGCTTGTGGAGGAAGAAGGAGAGCACGGCGATGAGCTCGATCATCCATGCCGAGAGGCCCCAGAACCTTTTTGCGAAACGAAGAATCGGATGGTTCCGCTTCTCGGGGACCTCGTTCGGGCCTTGCTTCGCGAGCCGGGTGTCCGCGTCCGACTTGGAGAGGCCGGCGGCCTCGGTCGATCCGAGGGTCTTCAGCGCTTCAGCCGCCGTCTTCGCCGGTGCGGGGGGGACGCCCTTTTCGACTTTCGTTGCCATGCGCCTCTCCACGAGCGATGCGGCTTCACAACTCTTCGAGCGCCGCGATCAGGCGCGAGGTGCCCGATGTTCGTCGACCGAAAGAGCGCCCGTCCCCTCGAGGATCCGCTTCGCCGCGGTCACGTCATCGTCGGTGCCATGCGCGACGACGACGAACTGATCGGCCTTGAGCGCCGTCTCGTACCTGAGGATGCTGTCCTTGGGGATGCCGATACTGTAGAGACCCGCGCCGAGCGCCGTCAGACCGCCGACCACCGCGCCCTCGCCCAGGGCGCCGACGATCCATCCCACAAGCGGGCCCAGCACCATGAGATGCCCGACGCCCGGGATCAGAAAGAGAGCGGAGCCGAACAACATGCCCCAGAAGGTGCCCCAGAAGGCTCCCCGCTTGCCCCAGAACTTCATGCGGTCGCCCGCGTTGTAGAAGCCGATGACGTGCTCCTCGGAGTGGTAGTCCTTCCCGACGATCGACAGCTTCTTCATGTCGAAGCCGGAGCTCTGGAAGGCGCGCAGCGCCTCTTCGGCCTGCGGGTGCGTCGCGTAAACAGCGACCGCGGTATTGAACTTGTCCATGTTGGCCTGCTGGGGTGCAAGACTCGCACCGTTCCGTTGCGAGTACGTCCGCGCCGCCCCTACCCGCAGGCCACGCGGTGCCCCCCCGTTCGGCGCGCTTTCATGGAGCGGGCGCAGCGCCTCGCTGTCGCTGCCCGCGCTCCGAGTTCCACGGAGACTTCACGGTGCAAGGGACCGACCGTGCGCGACCAAGTGGTCCCGAGGGCGAGTTCCAAGAGGGCGCGTAAGTTCCTGAGCCCGAGCCGATTCGTTTCCGGACAAGTAGCGAGCAGGGCCGGTACGCGGCACGTCCCTGGCCACCCTGTTAGCGGTCAGCGTCGGCGACTCAGCCGAGAAGCCGATTCCAGAAGCTCGGTCCTGGCTCCTCCTCGGGGGCGGCAGAACGGGTCTCCCTGCACGTGCAGCGTTCGGCCGGGGGAACGTTCCCGAGAACCTGCTCCGCGTGCTTTCCGCACCCCGAGAACGTTGGCTTGCGGCACTTCGAACACGTCACGCGCTGGCACATTGGGAAGATGTCTCCTCACGGATCGTTGGAGCCGAAGACTTCGGGATGGGTTCGCGAAACTTGGTCGTCGGTTCAGCGCATCGAGCGGCCGTGCTGGCTACTTCATGGATCCGCGAGAACTCGCGGGCTCCGGGCATGCGCCATGCGGCCCTTCGATACTCGTGATGGAGGCCGCCGAGCACGGGGAGGGCGACGA
>CALFNG010000515.1 GCA_937902985.1 uncultured Myxococcales bacterium | reverse complement strand
CGTTCCGCATGTCCACCTTCATGTCGTTCCGCGCCGCACGGGCGATGGCCTGCGCGGCTTCTTCTGGCCGCGCCAGCGGTACGCGAGCGACGCCGAGGCGGAGGCCACAGCGGCGAAGCTTCACGCGGCGCTCCCGCCGGACGGGTGAATCGGCTCCTCGGTGCTCCGATCGAGATTGGATACGGGCAACACTGGCAAGACCCGCCCGGCGCGATTCCGCCAGACGTTCCTCCGGAGTGAGCATCATAGGGGCGCCCGCTTCCAGAGGCCGCCGTAGGTGCACACGATCCCGTCTTCGTCGACCGTCAGTTCGGCGTGGAAGGCGTGATCAGGCGCGTCGTATTCGTAACGCGCACCATCGACGCGCCGGTAGACCTGCCGCAGTCTTCGAGCGAACGAACGCGCAAGTCGTCGAGCCGGCGTCGTCGCAGTCGACGCGATACGACACGGCGCAAGGCTCTCCGTCGTCGACCAGCACCACCTCGCCTTCCATGCAGGTCGGGGCGTTCGAGAGCTCGGCATACTCGGCGCCCAGGGTATCCACTCGCTGCCACGCGACGACACGGTTCATGGCTCCCTCTCTCTCCCCTCGCTCTATCTCGGCCGCTCTGGGAACGCCTTCTCCGCGTGAGCGCGCCGCCAGACACCTCGTCGCAGGACGTTTCGAACTGCCTCTCGGATGGTGCGATGCGCTCGCCTGCGGCACAGTGCGCGTCGTGAAGTCCTGGGTGGGCATGTGCCTCTTCCTCGGCGTGTTCCTGTGGGCGTTGACGGGCTTGGGGCACGCCGCCGCCCATTCGTTCGTCCTGCTCGACATGCAAGACGACAGCGTCGGCGTGGAGCTCGAGCTGCCTCTGCTCGAGCTCGAGCTCGCGCTCAAGCATCCGCTCCAGGGCTCGCCGGGTGACGTGATCCCAACGTATGGTGCCGAGTTCGCGAGCTACATCGCGGCGCACGTCGCGCCCGCCGCGCCCGACGGGCGACCGTGGCGAGTCTCGGAGCCCGAACTCGGCATGGGGCGCGAGAACGACGTCGCGTACCTCGACGCGCACCTCCGCATGACACCGCCCGTCGGCGCGCCCGTCGAACGATTCACCTTCCACTACGACGTCATCACGAACCAGGTCCTGGGCCACATGGCGCTCGTCGCGATCCGGAGCGATTGGCGGCGCGGCGTGTTCGCGAACCACCCCGAGGTCGTCGGCGTCATTCGCTTTCTGCACGAGGCCATCCCGATCGACCGCTCGGCGGGGAGCGAGTGGTCCGGCTTCCGAGGGATCGTGGGCCTCGGCGTACAGCACATCGCAGACGGCACGGACCACCTGCTCTTCGTCTTCATGCTCCTCTTGCCGGCTCCCCTCCTCGCGGCGGGCTCGCGATGGGGCGCCTTCGCGGGTGCACGGCGCACGTCCTCGAACCTCGCGCAGATCGTCACGGCCTTCACCGTCGGGCATTCGCTGACGCTCGCCGCCGGCGCCGTCGGCTGGCTACGCCTCCCTTCGCGCCTCGTTGAGATCGCGATCGCTGTGTCGATCTTCGTGTCGGCCGTGCACGCGTTCCGGCCGATCTTCCCGGGGCGAGAGCGCTGGGTCGCCGCCGGGTTCGGTCTGGTCCACGGCCTGGCGTTCGCGACGGTCATCGGAGAGCTCGGCCTCGGCGCACGACGAATGGCGCTCGCCATCTTTGGTTTCAACGTGGGTATCGAGCTCATGCAGCTCGCCGTCGTCGCCATGGCCACCCCCTGGCTCGTTGTCCTCGCCCGGACGCGCTTCTACCCGGGCGTCCGCACGGCCGGCTCCCTCTGCGGCGCCGCCGCCGCGCTCGGGTGGCTCGTTCAGCGTGCCTTCGGGTGGCCCAACCCCCTGGGACCGTGGGTCGAGGCCGCAGCCCGGCACGCCGGCTGGCTCCTCGCGAGCCTCGCGACGGCCGCGATCATGGCCGCTGTCGCCGACCGGCGCGAGCGCCGCCGCTCGTCGGTAGCGGGCGTCGCAGCGTGAAGACCGGCTGGCGACCGGCGCATCTTGGGGTAGAAGACGCCATGACGTCTCGATCCGGCTGGATGATCTACGGCGCGTACGGATACTCCGGCGCCCTCGTGGCCGAAGAGGCCGTGCGGCGCGGCCATCGCCCCCTCCTCGCGGGGCGTTCCCCGGAAAAGCTGGCTCCCATCGCCTCGAGGCTCGGGCTCGAGGCGGTCACGCTCGACCTCTCCGACGCCCCGGCGATGAAGCGCGCCCTCGAGCGCGTCTCGCTGGTGTTCCACGCCGCGGGCCCGTTCATCGACACCAGCGACGCCATGATCCGCGCGTGCCTCGAGGCGGGCACCAGCTACCTCGACATCACGGGCGAGGTCCCTGTCTTTCACAACACGTTCACCTACGACGCCGCCGCCAAGAAGAAGCGCATCGTCCTCATGTCGGGCGTCGGGTTCGACGTCGTGCCCACGGACTGCATGGCCCGCTACCTGAGCGAGAAGCTCCCGGGCGCGGTCGATCTCGAGATCGCGATCGCCGGGCTCGGAACGCCGAGCGCGGGGACGGCGAAGTCGATGTTCGACGGCATGCTGGCCGGCGGGCAGGCCCGGCGCGGAGGCGAGCTGGTCTCGTTCCCGACCGGTCGCGACGTGCGTCGCGTCCGGTTCGCCGATCGGGAGCGCTCGACGATGGCGATTCCCTGGGGCGACCTCGAGACCGCTTACCGGACGACGGGGATTCCCAACATCACGACGTACATGGCCTTCCCCAAGAAGCTCACGTCTGCGGCGCACAACACCTGGCGCCTCCAGGAGGCGCTCGCCCCGGTGACCCGAGCGCTCCTCGGCGCAGCGCCCGTCAAGCGCGCGATCGTTCGCATGCTCGAGACCAAGATCGCGGGCCCCGACGCAAAGGCCCGCGAGAAGGGGGGCTCGCAGGTCTGGGCCAAGGTCACCGACGCGTCGGGGCGGTCGGTCGAAGCCTGGCTGGAGACCGTCGACGGCTATTCGTTCACCGCGCTCGCCGGCGTCCGCTCGGTCGAGAAGGTCTTCGCGCACGGGCCTGCCGGCGCGCTGACTCCTGCGCGCGCGTTCGGTGCCGACTTCGCGCTCGAGATCGAGGGCACGCGCCGATACGACGCACTCCCGCCGGTCGCGTGAACGGCCCGTCGATGCGGGCACTCACGCACGGGCTATGGGAGCGCGCGCAACCGCCGTATCATGACGCGATGGCGGGGTCGGTCGTTCCCACGGCGCTTCCACGCGCGGGATCCCTCATTCACCGAAAGAGCCTCATCGGCTTCCGCGCGGCCTGCGAGGAGATGTGGGGCGATGCGGCGCTCGTCGTGATCCTGCGCTGGACGTCCGCGTGATCGTCACACAGATCGTCTCGGCGGTGATGGTGGTGGCCAGATCGGAAGAGCACACGTCTGAACTCCAGTCACTTAGGCATCTC
>CALFNG010000514.1 GCA_937902985.1 uncultured Myxococcales bacterium | reverse complement strand
GCAACTCGCGGCAAGCGCCGATCGCGAGAAGGCCGACGAGGCGACGATCGCGAAGCTGCAGCAAGACCTGACCGACGCCCAGGCGCAGGTTCAGGATCGCGACCAGAAGCTCAGCGACCTATCGACGAGCGATCACAACCTCCAGGCGCAGCTCGACGAGGCGACCGCGATCAACGCGAAGCTACGCGCCGCGCTAGAGCGGCTCGGCAAGAACGTCGACAGCATGCTGCAAGAAAAGGGCACGCTTACGAAGGCGCTCGACGATACGAAGGCCCGACTCGAGGAGCTCCGCAAGGCGCAGGCCGCGGCCGAAGCGCGCGCTCAGCTCTTTCAGCAATTCGTCCAGAAATTCAAGGCGATGATCGACGCCGGACAGCTCAAGATTGCGACCCGCAATGGTCGGCTCGTGCTCCAGCTTCCGAACGACGTCCTCTTCGACTCCGGGCAGACGAGCCTCAAGCCGGCCGGAAGAGACGCGATAACGCAGGTCGCTCAGGTCCTGAAGACCGTTCACGGCCGGAACTTCCAGGTGGCCGGCAACACCGACAACGTTCCCATTCAGAACGCGCGCTTCCCCTCGAACTGGGAGCTGTCCACGTCCCGTGCCGTCGAGGTCGTGAAGCTCCTCATCGCCCGCGGTGTCGACCCGCGCGGCCTGTCGGCGTCGGGATACGGAGAGTTCGATCCGGTGGCCGGCAACGACACCCCCGACGGCCGCGGCAAGAATCGACGCATCGAGATCACGTTGCAGCCGAACCTCGACGAACTGGTCGCTGCCCCCGAGATCAAATGATCACCGGTGTAGGCCCCGACGCCCGGAGACTTTTGGAGCTCGACGGGATAAGGACTCGTCATGCCGCCCCGTGACGTGGAGGGCGCCCCGCCCTCGTTTCTCGCCTACACCCCGGTCGCCCTCGCGTTCGGCACGAGCGGCCTCCGCGGGCTGGTGAAAGACATCACCGACCTCGAGGCGTACATCAACGTCAAGGCGGCGCTCCGCTACATGGTGGCTTCCGGCGACGTCGAGACCGGCAGCGTCGTGGTCGTCGCGGGCGACTTGCGGCCCAGCACGGACCGCATTCTCGTCGCGACCGTTCAGGCCGTCGAAGACGTGGGCTGCGTGGTCGAGTACGCAGGAAAGATCCCGACCCCGGCGCTCCTCTGCCGGGCGATCGCCACGCGCCGCGCGGGCGTCATGGTCAGCGGGAGCCACATCCCGTTCGATCGCAACGGTATCAAGCTCAACAAGAGCCGCGGCGAGATCCTCAAGTCGGACGAAGGCGGCATCTCGCGCGAGGTCGAACGCCTGCGCGCCGAAGAATACGGCCGCACCGCCGAGAGCTCGGCCTTCGATCGATTCGGCATGCTCAAGAGGCCGCCGCCGATGCCGCCCGTCAACCCGGCGGCCGAAGACGGCTTCGTCGAGCGGTACCTCGCGAGCTTTCCGCGCGGCGGCCTTTCGGGTCAGCGCATCGTCGTCTACCAGCATTCGGCCGTCGGCCGGGATCTCCTGGCCCGGACGTTGCGCGGGCTTGGCGCCGAGGTCGTCGAGGCCGGGCGGTCGGAGACCTTCGTCGCGATCGACACCGAGAGCATCACCGACGAGCAACTCGACCGCCTCGAAGCGCTCGCCATCGCCGCCGAGTCGAACGGGGCGCCGGTGAAGGCCATCGTGTCGACCGACGGCGACTCCGACCGACCGCTCGTCGCGGCCGTGCTCCCGGCGTCGGCGGTCGGCGCTGGAGAGCGGCGCGTGCGCTTCATGCCGGGCGACTTGCTCGGCCTCATCGTAGCCGAGTACCTCGCGGCAGACGCGGTCGCGATTCCAATCAGCGCCAACGACGCGGTCGAGCGGCGCCTGAGAGAGCTCTCGGTGACGCTCGCGAAGACCAAGATCGGATCGCCCTACGTGATCGCGGCGCTCGACGAGCTCCGCGCCTCGGGCAGATACGAGCGCATCGTCGGCTGGGAAGCCAACGGCGGATTCCTGCTCGAAAGCACGCTGGCGCTGGAGGCCGGCCCGCTGGCCGCCCTGCCAACGCGCGATTCCACCTTGCCCATCGTCGCGAACCTGTTCGCGGCCGTCCGCGAAAGCGTGGATCTGCCGACCCTCTGGGACCGACTGCCTGCGCGCTTCGGTCGTTCGGGGTTGCTCGATCACGTCCCCGTCGAAGTGAGCTCGGCGATCGTCGCCCGCCTCGTCCCGCCAGGCGAGGTGACCGAAGTCGAGTTCGACGCGTCGGGAAAGGCGACCGACTGCAGCCGGTCCGCAGCCGGCGGCGCGGCCCTCGGACCGAGCGTTGCCGGCGTCTGGCTCGAGCTGCGCGAAACCCTGGAGCGCGTATTCACTCCGGCGCTCGGGTTCGACGCCGTCGCCCGCATCAATGTGCTCGACGGCACGCGCGTTCATTTCAGGAACGGCGACGTGGCCCACGTGCGGCCGTCGGGCAACGCCCCCCAGCTCCGCATCTACGCTAACAGCGACTCGCAGAGCCGGGCCGACGCGATCGTCGAGCTCGGTCTCCGTGAACCCGACGGCATCCTGCGCGCGCTGATCGCTCTCGTTCAGGGGCATTGAGCGGCACGGGGGCACACACCATGACAACGACTGCGACAACGACTGCGACAACGACTGCGACAGCGACCGCCTGGCTTTCTCGACCGTCGATCTTGACCGCCGTCGAAGCTCCCAAGCCGTGGGGGTGGGAGATCTGGCTCAACTCGACGCGAACCGAAGCCCCCGCGCGGCTCGCCGCTCACCCAGGCACCCTCGCAGAGCGGCTGGCGTCGCACCCCGAGGCGCTCGGCGAGTGGTCGCGACGACTCTTCGGCGACGTGGTTCCGATCTTCACGAAATTCATCCACACGAGCTTCCCCTCGCGCGTGCACCTCGGGTTCCGGAGGCCGGTGGAACGAGACCGGCTCCTCGCGTGGCTGGAACACGAGCAAGGGCTCTTGCGCCATCTCTTCGCGGCCCTGCGCCTCCCCGACGCCCGCGCCTTCACGGAGTACGACGCGCGCTACTCGGCCTGGGCCTCGCAGCAGGCGCTCTCGGGGTGGCGTCGCGACGACGACGACGCGACTGCGAGCGCACTGGGCCCCTTCGTCGAGCCCGGGTTCGAGCTCCGCAGCTGGCTTCGTGATGCGCGCGACAACCGAGCGGCCATCGTCGATACGCTCAACGAAATCGACCTGACGCGCGAGACCGGGCAGCTCTTTCTCTCGAGCGCGGGCGTCATTCACGCGATCTTCGGGCTTTCGCACCAGACCCACCCGCGCGACCCGGCTCGCTGCGCGCTCGAGGGGCTCTTCGCCCGACTCGCCGAGAGAGTGGCGGCCGGCGCGACCGACGCCGAGCTAGCTCGAAGCATCGAAGACGTCCAGCTGACCAGCCTGCGCGCCGGAGCCGCGGCACCCGCCAAGAACGAGGCGTGGCTACCGACGGTCCTCGACGGCGCGCCGGTGCTCGTCGAGCCGCAACAGACCTCGGACACCACGTACAGCCTCGCCGACTTCTACACGCCGCTCGTCTGGGGCGGTGAGCGCGCTCGATTTCGAAAGGGCTCCCCGGCCACGGGTCTGTCGCGCGACGACCTCGCCGGCTATCTCGCAGAAGTCGACTGCGGCGCGACGCCGATCGACTCCATTCGTCGCGCCCCGAAGACCGTTGCTGGCGCATCGCGCGAAGGCGCCGTGCTCTCGTGCCTCGTCGACGAGCCCACGGCATGGCCCTTCTTCACGGCGTACCAGCTAGACCTCACCGGTCGCTTCACCGCTGGGCCTCCGCCCGGGGTCTTTCAGCAGCTGGTGGTCACGCGCGGCCGGGTCGAGCTCGTCGATGACGGCGGCACGCTGGGGGAGCTGTCTCCCCGGGTCCCGGCGTTCATCCCGGCGACGCTCGCCGGGCGGTACACGCTCGTGGCCCTCGAGCCATCGACCGTCCTGCTCTTCGCGGTGCCCGGAGCGCGCGGCGGCGCGCCGATTCTGTAGATCCTCTTCACGCCCGGGCGCGTCCCCGGCCTCGCAGCACGAGGACGTTGCCGGCGATGACGAGCGCCATCCCCGCGAGCGCGGGTACCGACCATCGGTACCCCTCGAAGACCGTCGACGTCAGCATCGCGAGGATGGGCGTGACGACGACCGTGTAGCCCGCCGGACCCGAGCCGACCCGTCGGAGGAGCGTGAGGTATCCGATGAACGCGAACACCGAGCCGAAGAGCGCGAGGTACGTGAGCGATGCGACGTAGTGGAACGACGCGTCGAACACGAGGGGCGTCCGGTGCCAAACGCAATAGGCGACGACGGCGAGCGATCCATAGAGCATCGCCCAGGCCGTACTCGGAACCACGGCCATCTCGCGGGAGTACATTCGCTCCGACCACAGGTTGCCGGCCGACGAGACGAGGGTCGCCAGGACCGCGAGGACGATGCCCCGCTGTTCGCCTGCCGCGACACGCAGGTGCGAGACCTCGGGCCAGAAGACGAGCGTCACCCCGGCCATTCCCACCGCCGCCCCGAAGACGATGAACGCGGACTGCCGTCGCCCGAAGAAGAGACGCGCGCCGGCGAGGTTCCATACCGCCATCAAGACGAAGACCACGGCGACAAGACCGGACGTCAACGAGCCTTCGGCGAGGTACACGAGCACGTAGTTGAGCGAGTATTGCAGCAGCCCTTGAATGGCGAACTTCGCGTGGGATCTCGCGTCGAAGCGAATGCGGATGTGCCGCAGGACGCACCACGCGAAGATCATCGCCGACGCGAGGCCGAAGCGGTACGCGACCGAGAGCTCGGGCGCGACGGCGCCGAGCTGGAACTTGATGGTGAGCCAGGTCGTGCCCCAGATGAGAGAGGGGACGAGGAAGAGAAGCCAGTCGGACATCGATCAGGCGTCGGTTCGGGCTCGCGGGATGGCGCCGGACACGCCCATCTGAGCCCGCCTGCCGAGCGCCAGGACGCGGGCGACCTCCGTCGCAGTGTCTCGCAGCAGTGTCGCGCCTTGCGCCATGGCCTGCTCGACCGTCATCGGGCGACGACACACCGAGAAGACGGCGTCGAACATCGCCCTGGCCTCGCGCGGCAAGTCCGGATCGATGCCGCCCACGATCATGATGACCGGCTTGCTGCGGCGCGACGCCGCGCTCGCGACGCGGAACGGCCCTTTGCCGCCCAGCGTCTGAGCGTCGAGCTGGCCCTCGGCCGCGACCACGAGGTCGCACGCGCCAAGTCGGTCTTCGAACCCCACGAGCCGCAGAACGAGGTCGGCGCCCGCTCGCAGCGGTGCGTTCAGCACCGCGTGCAGGGAGCCCGCCACGCCTCCGGCTGCCCCCGCGCGCAGCACCGAACGCAGATCGACGGAGAGGTCGCGAGCCACGACCTCGGCGAGGCAGGCCAGCCCGGCTTCGAGGACCTCGATGGCGTCGGGGCCCGCTCCCTTCTGGGGCCCGAACACGCGCGCCGCGCCCGCGGGGCCGAGCAAGGGGGAGTCGACATCGCACGCCAGGACGATCTCGGTGGCCGCGAGGCGCGGATCAAGATGGGCGGGATCGACGCGCGCAAGCTGCCTCAGAGCGGCGCCGCCGGGCGGTAGAGGGGCGCCTCGCGCGTCGAGCCAGCGTACGCCGAGCGCCTGCAGGAGCCCGGCTCCGCCGTCGACCGTGGCGCTCCCGCCGACGCCCACGACGATCTTTCTCGCGCCCGTCGCGAGGGCCGCGGCGATCAGCTCACCCGTGCCGAACGTCGTTGCGCGCAGGGGATCGCGAGCGACTCCCGCCAGCGGCCCCCACCCCGACGCAGAAGCGACGTCGACGACCGCGGTTCCGTCCGGGAGCACGACGAACGAGGCCTCGCACGGCCTCCCCAGCGCATCGTGGACGGGAGCGGTACGCTTGCTGCCGCCGAGCGCGATCCTCAGGACCTCGCCGGTGTCGTCGCCGCCGTCGGCGATCGGCAGAGTCACGATCTCGAGGGTCGGGTCGCCCGCGCGAAGCCCATCGGCGATGGCTTCCGCCGCTTCGGGCGCGGAGAGCGAGCGCCGGAACGAGCTCGGGGCAACGAGGATGCGCATGAGTCGGGCGACGAGCGCGTCAGCGGCGCTGGGGCGCCTCGCCGGTCTCGTCGATGAAGACGTCGCGCACGGTGACGATATCGTCGCCGGACAGGAACCCGCTGCGACCCAGGAGGCGGCCTCGCTCCCAGTTCGTCAACCCGAGCTCCGGGCGACCCCAGGCCCACTGCCCGTCGACCCAGCGCGTGAACGCGTTGCCGATGTACGGCGCGTCGACCGCCGCGTAGAACTCTTCGAAGGCGCCCGCGCGACCTGAGACGATCGACGCCACGAAGTGGGGGCTGTAGCGGTTGATCAGCGCGGCGGCGCCGCCGATTCCGTTCGCCGTGACGAACGCGAGCTCGGGGGTCGTCTCCCACTCCCACTCGCGCGCGAGCTCCTCGAGGGGCATCGCCTCGCCGGTCACGACGCCGTCGCCCCCCCCGCCGCTCGCGACGTGCACGCGGGCGCCGAGGCTCCGCAAGACACGCTCGCACACGGGACCGAGCGTGTCGCGCGCGTCGCGATCGAGCACCAGGACGTTGAGGGTGTTGCAGACCTTTCGATCGAGGCTATTGCGGAGGACGTTCTCGACGGAAGACGGCGACGCGCTGGGCTCGACGTAGATCCAGGCCCCACCGGTTCCGTGAAGCGACGCGGGGATGCCGTGCTGTTCGGCGATCGATCCCAGCAGCGCGACGGTCGCGCCCGAGCCCCTGGCCACTGCCAGCCTCACCGCAGGCAGCGTGAAAAGCGCTTGCCCGGCCGCGTGCTCGCGGCTCCGCAGCAAGCGGACGGCCCCGAGCGGCAACCCCGCCGCGCGGAGCGCCGGCCTCAGGGCGTGCTCTTCGATCGCGAGCGCCGTGTCGAGCGCGTCGCCGCCGATGCGCATCACGGCGCAGTTTCCGTTTCGCACGACCCCGGCGCCGTCGGCGAACACGTTCGGCCGACCCTCGAACACGAACGCCACGACGCCGAGGGGCGCCGCACGCCGCTCGATGACGAAGCCCTCGCCCCGACGTCGCTCGATGACCTCGCCGACGCGGCTCGGCGCGCTGGCCCACCCCCGCAGGCCATCGATCATCGCGGAGCGCATTCCCGGACTCACGCGCAGCCGGGTGGTGCTGCGGCGGCGCGACTCCGCGCTGCGAACGTCGGCCTGGTTCGCCGCGCCGATGGCTTCCCACACCTGCCCGTCGCCGAGGCGCTGCGCGAAGCCGAGGAAGAACGCGCTGACCTGAGCTGGAGAGCACGTGCCGAGCGCTGCGACTGCCGCCTCGGCTTCGGTCACCGCGTCGACGGCGGCCGCCTGGGCTTCGGCCGAGACCACGACCAGAGTCTCCATGCGCGCGACCGCGAGGACGCGGTCTCCGGGGTGGAGCGCCGGCATGGGCACGACGCGCGCGCCCACCACCACGGGCGTTCCGGGGGGAACCTGCGTGAGCGCGCTCGCGTCGCTGGGCTGAGCCGAATCCATGCGGCGCAGCATGACATGCGGCTTCGCGCGTCGCGAGAAGGGACGACCGGGCGGCGCGATGGCGCTGCCGCCTACGCCGCTCATCTCGCACTCTTGCCGCAGATACTCGGGACGCCCGACCGGAATCCACTGATTGGGTCCCGTTCGCGTGAGGCCGGCCTTCGTCGCGACGACGAGGCCCCTCGGGTACGGATACAACGCCTCCGCGATCAACTCTTCACTGATGTACGGCCCGTACGAATCGGCCGTGTCGATGAAGTCGACCCCGAGCTCGACGGCGCGGCGCAAGACGCGCACCGCTTCGCCGTGATCCCCGCGGCGGGCCCCAGACGCCTTTTCCGGTGAGCTGCATCGCGCCGTAGCCCAGACGGTGAACGGTGGTGCTGCCCAGCTTGAAGGTGCCGCTCTTGTGTACCGGTAGTGCCGTCTCTCTCGAATCGGCCATGACCTTCCCTTTGGGCATGTCGATGCCGGCACGCAAGGGCCGGTTTCGATTCATGCGACCGAACCGGCGCGTGGTCTCGAGCGAACGCGGCCGGGCGTTTCAGCCGTCGACCCACCCGTAGTAGCGATATCCCACGTCGGTGCGTTCGGGAGAGTCGCTCGTTCCCAGGCGCTCGAGCGCGAACTCGCGCCGCGGCGCGTGCACGGAGATGCCGCGCTCGCGATCGGAGAGCTCGTGCAACCGCTCGTACTCCGCGACGCTCAACGGAGTGCGGAGGCCGCCCTCGGCTGCCGGGCGAAGGTCGTCCCGGATGCGAAGGCCATCGACGAGGCTGCGGTAGGGCTCCGCGACGAGCCCGCTCAGCACCTTTGCGCTCGCACCACTCCCGTACGACCCGAGGAAGATGCGGCGACCCGCGAGCCTCTCGCTGCGCGTCTCTTCGAGAAAGCTCACGAGCCCCAGGTAGAGGGCCCCCGAATAGATGTTGCCGACCTCCCGCGCCAGGGCGAGCGAGGGCGCGACCTTTTGGTCGAACGCCGAACGAAAGAGTGCCGTCTTCGCGAGCGCGCGCTCGAAGTCTTTGCGCGGCATCCCTTCTGCGCTGGCGCCCTCGGCGACGAGCCTGGCGCGGGCTTCGGGAGACGAAGACCAGAGGCGGCCGAGCACCCGGGCGCTCGCGTACTCCGCCATGCGGGGGAACGGAACGTGGAAACAGAACGCGTCGATGGCCTCGTACAATCGATCGGCGCCGACCCCGATGGCCGACTCGACGCGCTTCGCATACGCGTCGAGCGCGGCTTCCATGCAGTCGAGGTACACGTCGATCGAGTACTTGCCGTCGACCACCGCCGACGACTGGCCGTTCGGGCGGAAGAAGTCGCGCTCGTCGCGCGTGACGGTTGCCGACAGGCCGCGCTCGAGAACGAGGACGCGGGGGTTCTCGCAGATGAGCAGCGCGACGGCGCCGGCCCCTTGCGTGTATTCGCCGGCGGTACGGAGCGGGTACTTGGAGACGTCGCTGGCGATGACGAGGCTGTAAGGCTTCGTGTTGTCTCCGGCCCGTATGCGGCTGACCGCAGACTCGAGCGCGTAGGTCGCCCCGATGCACGCGAACTGGAACTGGGGCGCGCCGACCTCGGCGAGCGAGACGCCGTAGTGGCGCTCGAGCATGCCGAGCACGTACGCCGCCATCGACTTCGACTGGTCGACGGTCGTCTCGGTGCCGACCGCGAGATAGTCGATGTCGCGGGGGTCGATCCCCGACGCGTCGATCACCCGCTTGGCGGCCATGGCCGCCAGGGTCGCGCAGTCTTGATGGGCGTCGACCACGGCCATTCGCCGCACGCCCACGCCGTCGACCACCTTGCCGACGAGCTTGTCCACGTCGCCGCGCGTGAGCACGGGGGCCCTGACCTTCGCCCATTCGGCAGTCAGGTCGACGTAGAGACGGGGCACGTAGACGCCGATCGAATCGATTCCTATGGCGCGGTACGCGGTGTTCATTGCGTGCTTCTCGGGGATCCTTCGGTGGCGCTCCTTACCACACCACGGCCACGTTCTGGTCGAGCCGCCGTCTCTCTCGCTCTGCACGTGCTAGTTTCCCGCGCATCGCATGATCATTCGCAAAAGCGTCTGGCTGAGCGCACTGGCCGTTTGCGCTTGCGTCGGGGTCGGACTCGTTGGGTGCGGTGAACGGTTCGAAGCCGGGCTCGCGAACGCGCCCTCGCTGGAGCGAAAGACCGAACCGCGCTCGCAGAACGACGTCATCGCTGTGGGCGAGGAGGGATGCGCGAGCCGTGACGGCGGCGCCACCGTGGCGAGCGGAACGATGGGGTGCCGTCAGAACCTGGCGACCGCGCGCGTTGACGATGCCGGGGCGCCCGCGCTCTCGCGCTGAGCCTGCGGTCCGGGGACGCGCGTCACCTCGACCGAACTGCGAATCTCCCGAGATCAAACGGGAAATCGCCGCGCTCGATCCCGCGCGGAGGGGAAATCGAGACTTGATCGCTGGTATGCCCGGTCT
>CALFNG010000513.1 GCA_937902985.1 uncultured Myxococcales bacterium | reverse complement strand
GTCTTGAACTCGCCTGCGAACGAAAGCCTCATCATCCTCTCCGACGTTCACCTTGGGAACGATCTGAACGACCTGACCCCCGCGGGGTTTCGGCGCTCGTCGATCGTCGACACCGATCTCGCGAGCCTGCTGGCGCACTATCGCCGGAGCCCTTGCGAGGGCACGCGCTGGCGCCTCGTCATCGCGGGGGACTTCATCGATTTCGTCGGGATGAGCCTCCTGCCACGCGACGGCGAGCAGCTCGTCGAGGCGACCGACGAAGAGCGGGAGCACGGGCTCGGCAACAGCGCCGATCACGCGCGGCTCAAGCTCCGGGCGGTGGCCGAGCGCCACGGTGTCGTCTTCGACGCGCTCGCCGACTTCATCGGCGCGGGGCACGCCGTCACCATCATTCACGGCAATCACGACGTCGAGTTCCACTGGGACGTGGTGAAAGACGGGCTGCGGTCTCTGCTCGTGAGCCGGGCGATCACCCGCTCGGGCGAGGCTCGCGAAAAGGCCGAGGCACTCGCCGGCGAGTTCGCGGGTCGCGTCGAGTTCGCGCCCTGGTTCTATTACGTCGGCGGCATGGCGTACATCGAGCACGGCCACCAGTACGACACCCTCTGCTCCACCGAGAACGTGATGGCGCCGCTGTCGCCCACGAACCCGCTGCGCATCGCGCGGAGCTTCTCCGACGTGCTGCTCCGCTGGGTCGTGCGCCCGACGCGCGGCGTGTCCGAGTACGGTCACGAGAGCAAGGGCGTCATCGACTATGTCTTGCTCGGCGCGAGCCTGGGGGTGGGCGGCATCGTGCGCCTCTTCACGCGCTTCGTGTCGGCGGTGATCGAGCTGTTCCGGATGCGGCGCGCCCACCTGTCGGCGGCGGCGGGTCTGCTGCGCGTCGAGCACGAGCGCCGCATGGGCGCGATGGCCGAGGCGACGCGGGTGGGGATCGAGCGACTGCGCGCGCTCGCCGCGCTGCAGGTGCCGCCGGTCACCCGCTCGGCGCAGAAGATCATGGCGAGCGTGCTCCTCGACCGCCTCGCCCTCGGTCTCGCGGCCACGGCGGCGATCACCCCCCTGGCGCTCCGGGGCCTTCATCACCCGTGGAGCTGGGCGGTCGTCGCCGGCATCGTGACCGGCTGGGTCGCGCTGCACCGACGCCTGACGGTGCAGCGGCGGGAGTGGTTCGGAGAGAAGCTCGACAACAACGCGGTCCTCGTCGAGCGAGCGGGTCACCTCGCGCGCTTGTTCCCGGCCGCGTTCGTCGTCATGGGCCACACGCACACCCCCGCGGTCGTCTCCGTCGCCGAGGGCGCGGCCACGTACGTCAACGTCGGCTCGTGGCATGAGGCCGAAGCGACGAGCGCCGACACCTTCCGCGCCGCGCGGACCCACCTCGTGATTCACCCCGCTGCGAGCGGGCCGCACGCCGAGTTCCTGGCCTGGGGAGCCGAGGGGCCGCGGCGCTTCGTCAGCGGGACGTGAAGGGACCCCCCCAGCCCCGCCGGGCTTCGATACGCGCCGTGCTCGTGACTACGGCGCCATAGGCCGATCGAGCCTCGCGCGATCCCACTTCGCAACGTCCGCGGCCGCGGAGTAGGTCGCCTCGAGAAACGCGAGGACCGTCCGATCCGGATCGGCCGACCGGCGCGCGTCGTCGTAGCCGAGAATGAATTCGCCCAGGCCCGCGTCGAACGCTCCAGGGCCCTGAAGCTTCGTGTCGGCCAGACCCTCGGGCACGGGAGCGGCGTAGCAGTAAAACGCGGCCTTCCCGTATCCCCCGTTGCCCGGCCAGAATCCGGCGCTGATGCACTCGTGAGAGTACGCTTCGGCCTGGATCGCGTCGGCCCCCGGCCGAGCGGGCGCTCTGCGACCGTTGAAGCGTGTGACCGCGATATCGAACGATCCCCAGAAGAAGTGGACAGGGCTTATCTTGCCGTAAAACGTCGAGGAGAACCGCTGCAAGAGGGTGTCGGCGCGGCCGAGTACGCGCCAGAATCGATTCGCCGCGTCGGCGTCATAGCTCTTGTGGATCGTGTCCCGGTCGAAGCGAATGGGGTCCTTCAACTCCACAGGCATGCAATCGAAATCCACGCGTACGGCCAGGGCCTCGAGAGTGCGTCTGTAGGCCGCAAAGAAGTCGGCGACCGTCTGGGGCACGAGCGGCAACGACTCCGTCTGGCCGGAGCTCCGACGAAACACGAGCCGATGCACGAGGAAGTCAGCCTCGATGTCGAGTTGACCTCCGTCCGGCAAGGGCATCGCCGACGTCGTCAGCCCGCGCGCGGTCACATACAGGGGAGCGTTCCACCAATGATTCTGAACCGAGGTCAGCGCGAGGCGCGTCTTGCCGACAATCTGCATGAACATGTGAAGCGTGTCGGCCGTCTCTTTCCACTGCTCCCAGTCGAGAATCGGCCAGGGCTTGGGTGACTCTCTCGCATCGGGCATGGCGATCGCTCCGGTCAATTCTCCACGCAGCTTACCTGGGCAGTGTACCTGGGCGCCACGGCGTGAAAACCGTCTGCGCTTCGCCTTTCCCTGTCCGGTTTCGCCGTGCCGGATCGTCTATAAGCCCGAGAAAGCAGGGCGGGGTGAGCACGCAACCGGACTTCGACCTCGCGTACGCGCGCTTCTTCGCGCCCATCAAGGCAAAGTGCCTTCGACTCCTCTCGAGTTCGCAGGCGGCTGACGACGTGACCCAGGAGGTCTTCCTCCGCATGTGGCAGTGGCGCACACGGCCGCCGCTCGACGCGCCGGATGCCGCCCGGACGATCCTGGCGTGGCTCTATCGAACGTCGACCCGCCTCGCCATCGACGCGCTCCGGGAACGGCGGCGGACGACCCACGATGCGACGGACTTCGCGAACCTGCCATGCGCCCTCGACCCGGCGGCCGCGATTCACGCGCGCGCGGCGGTCGTGACCCTCGCGGGGGCCGCGCGAGACGAAGAGCTCCACGCCGCCGTCCTGTGCCGTATCGACGGCCTCTCGCAGCCCGAGGCCGCGCTCGTTCTCGAGACGTCCGAGCGGAGCGTGCGCCGCCTCCTCGCCCGCTTCGACGAACGCATCGACCCCGTCCGGAAGGAGTTCGCATCATGATCCCCGATGCCTTTCGCTGCTCCACGTTCGCGCTCGACCTCTATCGAGCGACGGGCGCCGGCGAACCAGGGACGTCGTCGCACCTGGCGACGTGCGAGCGGTGCCGCGCTTACCTGGCCTCGCTCGATGTCCTCGACGCGTCGCGGCCGCCTCTGACGACGACCCATGCGGCCTCGGCGCGGGCCCGGCGATCGGGAGCGCGCATGCGCTGGATGATGCCGGCGGGGGCGAGCCTGGCCGTGGCCGCGGGCGCGCTCGTCTATCTCGCGGGTCGCGCCCGCACCGACGGGGCTTATGTGGGCGTCAAGGGGATGCCGTCGGTGGAGCTCCTGGTCCATCGCGACGCCGAGACCTTCGTGTGGAACGGCAGCGCGCCGATCCGCGCCGGCGACGCGCTCGCTTTTCGCGTCGCGTGCGAAGACCTGGCCCACGTCGCGGTGGCGTCCCCCGCCGGGAACGGCGCCGTCTGGGCTCGCCTCAAGGACGCGGACTGCCCCGTCGGACCGTCGGCGACGCTGCCGTTCTCGCTGCTCGTCGACAGCGAGGGGCAGATCGAGCGGTTCGTGGTCGTGGTGAGCAAGAAGGTCCTCGACGACGACGCCCTGCGCTCGGCCGCCGCCGCGGGCTCGCGAACGGCCGACGTCTGGGCCGTCCGCTTCGAGCTTTCCAAGGCCGCGGGTGACCCTCGATGACGAGGCGCCTGAGATGCGCGCCCGGCGCCGCGTGGCTGGCGCACTTCGCATTCGCCGCGTTCGTCGCGGCGCTCGTCGTCGCCCCGCTCGCGCGAGCGCAAAACGCCGCGCCGATGCGACGCATCGCGGTGCTCGTCGGCGCGAACGGCGCCCCCGTCGGGCGCGCGCCGCTGCGGTTCGCGCACGACGACGCCGAGCAGCTCGCCGATGCCCTCGTGCGCGTCGGCCGCTTCGCCCCGTCCGACGTCCACGTGCTGCTCGACCCAGGCCCCGCGGATCTCGACGCGACCCTCGTCGCGGCCGCGAAGGACGTTCAGGCCGCGGCCGGCGACGCGCTCTTCGTCTTCTACTATTCGGGCCACTCCGATGGGCAGTCGCTCTTCCCGCACGGCGAGGCCGTCAGCGTCGGAGCGCTCCGCGATCGGATCGAGCGCATCGGCGCGCGCATCCGCGTCGGCATCCTCGACACGTGTCGCGGCGGAAGCTGGACGCAGGCGAAGGGCCTCACGGTGGGCCCTCCGCTCGACCCGACGGATCTGCTCAACGTGTCGACCGAGGGCACGGCGCTCGTCTCGTCGAGCTCGGGCCTCGAGAACGCCCACGAAGCCGACGCGGTCAACGGCTCCTTCTTCACGCACTACTTCACGGCCGGTCTCCTCGGCGCCGCCGACCGCACCGGCGACGGAAACATCACCCTCGACGAGGCCTTCGACTACGCGAAGGAGCGCACCGTGCGCGACAGCGCGCGGCTCGCCTCGATCCCGCAACACCCGAGCTTCGATCTGCAGCTCCGCGGGCGGCAAGACATCGTCCTCACGTCGGTCGCGTCGAGCCCGAGCGCCCTCGAGGTCACCAAGACGACGGCGCCGCTCGAGGTCATTCATCTCCCGAGCGGCGTCACCGTGGCCGAGGTCCCGCCATCGTCGCCGGGCCTGCCGGCGATCCGCATCGCCGTCGCTCCCGGGCACTACCTGGTCCGGAGCGTGGTCGACGCGCGCGTCCTGTCGCACGAGTTCGACGTGCGCTCCGGCGAGACCGTCTCGGTCTCCGGCGGGCAACTCGAGGCCACGGGCGACGCGCGCATCGCGTTCAAGGGCGACGAGCCGAGCCCCCCGCCGCCGCCCGTCGACGAGTCGAGCACGCCGCCCAAGGGCTGGGGCTTGTGGCAGGTTCTCCTCGGAGAGACGAACACCCCCGCCTTGAGCTCCAGCGGGATCACGACCAGCAGCGGATCCCCGACCGGACTGACGTCGCGAAACTTCGCCGCGGACTCGTCGCTCCAGTTCGGGATCACCGATCGGCTTTCCTGGACCCTTCCGGGGGGCTTCGCCTACCGCATAGGGACGCACGGTCGCTTCGAGGTCATTCCCTTCGGCGGCCTCTCGGACGTCGGATACGCGAACTATCTCGGGGTCCTCGTCTCCCTGACGGCCGGCGTCGACGCGCGCCTCTGGGTGGCCCGGGACCAGAGCCTCATCCTGGGGCTGCACGCCGAATACGACACGTTCGTCCGAACGAGCGACATCTTGGCGGAGACCTATCTCGGAACGTCGATCGAGAACTCGGCGACGCTGACGTACGCGGCGACCCTCGGCAGCCTCGTGACGCTGCACTTCGGTGTCGGCGTCTACACGAGCGAGGCGGTGCGCAGCGGCGTCAGGCCGTTCTTGGGTCCCGCGATCTACCTCGGTGGCACTCGAACGCTGGCCTACCGCCCGCTCCCGCTCGTCGAGGTCCACGTCTCGCGTCGCTTCTCCTTGGACGCGACCGCCGCGTGGTTCTACGACGTGAACACGGGCAACATCGGCGAGGAGTACCTCGGGGGCTTCACGTACGCGTTCTGACCGCGAGACTCGACGCAAGCGCCGTCAGCGCGATTCGTACACGCGCATCGTCGGCAACTGGATCGCCGTCAGAAACCCGCCCTTGCCGGCGCCCGTGTCGAGGCCCACGCAGCACGGGCCGGCCCAGACGTCCATGGGGTCTTCCGGCGTGTAGGTGCTCAGCTCGGGCGGCAAGTACGCCGTGGCCGTGTGGCCGAACACCACCATCTTGCCGCGGTAGTTCCGGAAGAAGTCTTCGTCGCGCAGCCAGAGCAGCGCCGACGGCGTGGGCGCCTTCGACGGATGCAGGAAGCCGCGTTCGCCGCGCGGCAGGCCCGCGTGAACGTAGATGGCGTGCTCGTCTTCGTACCAGAACGGCAGCGAGCGCATCCACTCGACCACGTCTTCCGGGAAGAACGACCCCGTCAGCATGTAGCCCTGCTCGTCGGGCTTGGGCGGCGCCTCTGCGCTCGGCACGAGACCGCCCGTGAACGAGCGCATGGCCGCGAGGCAGCCGTTGCCCGGCGGCGTGACGAACTCGGGCCAGCCTACGTCGACCACGCGAAGCCACGCGTCTTCGTGGTTGCCCCGCAGCGCGACGACCTTGGCCGGCCCCGCCTTCTCGAGCTTGCGGACGAACTCGATGACCTGCGCCGACTTCGGCCCGCGATCGAGGTAGTCGCCCACGAACACGATCGTGTCGCTGGCGGCGAGCGCCGGGAACTTCCCGACGACGCGCTCGAGCCCGTCGAGGTCGCCGTGAATGTCGCCTATCGCGAAGGTGCGTCCCACGAGGGCGATAGTACTACGGCCGCGCGGCGGCGGGCGGCGGCTGTTGCAGCACCTTGACCACCGCGAGCGCCTTCTCGACGTGGCTCTTCACCCGGATCTGCGACACGAAGACATGTACGATGGTGCCCGCCTTGTCGATGACGAAGGTCGCGCGACCCGGCATCAGGCCGAGCGTCGCCTTGACCCCGTAGAGCGCGCGCACCTTGCCGTCCGCGTCGGTGAGCAGCGTCATCGGAAGGCGGTGCTTGCTGGCGAAGCCATCGTGCGAGGCGCCCGAGTCGGAGCTCACACCGACGACGTCGGCCCCGGCCTCGACGAAGGCCTCGTAGTTGTCGCGAAAGGTGCAGGCCTCGACCGTGCAGCCGGGCGTGTCGTCCTTGGGATAGAAGAAGAGCACGACGGCCCGGCGGCCCAGCACGTCGGCCAGCGTGAAGGTCTCGCCGTTCGCCCTGGGGAGCGTGAAGTTGGGGGCCTTGTCGCCAGCGTCGAGGGTCATGCCCAGCCGGCTAGCAGAAGGCCCGCGGCCGTTCCAGGCCGGGGTGGTGAATCGCGCGTGACTCCGCCGCGGTCCGGCCCTTACTCTCGCGCCGGAGCCACCTCATGGAAATTCGCGCCGACGCCCGCATTCCTTTCTCTCGCGAGACCGTCTTTGCGGCGTACCGCGACGAGATGACCGATCTGTTGCCATATTTGCCCAACGTTCGCGGCATCGAGATCAAGTCGCGAAAGAACAGCGGCTCTGTGGTCGAGTTCGTGAACGAGTGGCGCGGCGGGGGCGACATCCCGGCCGCCCTCCGCGCCGTCCTCAGCCAGTCGGTCCTGTCGTGGACCGACTTCGCCACCTGGCGCGGCGACGCGATGGTGTGCGACTGGCGAACGGAGACGCACGCGTTCACCGAGGCGGTCCAGTGCAAGGGCCAGAACACGTTCCTCGACGACGGCGCCGACCGCACTCTCCTCGAGATCCGCGGCACCCTCGAGATCGACGCGAAGAAGATCCGTGGCGTCCCGTCGTTCCTGGCGGGCAAGATCGGCCGCGCGGTCGAAGAGTTCCTCGTCGCGAAGATTCAATCGAACCTCGTCGAGACCGCGAAGGGCCTCGCGAAGTACCTCGAAGAGCGACACCGCACGAAGAGCTGAGACGAGACGTCAGTCACGACCCGCGTGGACCCTTCACGCGGTCGACCTGTCCACACCCCTCACGCGGAGTGGCGGAGTGGGAGCGGGAGTGAGTAAGTGGGCGCTAAGGAGAAATAAGGCGTCGAGAACTGGAATTCTGATTCCAGCAGAATCGGCTCTTTCGCCGTCTCACCCGGCAAAACGCTTAGTTTCCTAGCGCTGTCGAGTTCCAGCAGGGCCACCAGACTTCCGAGACGCATTCTTTCTTTGACCTTATCCCTCCACGTCGTACAGGTTACCTTTCTGAGCCATGTGGCTGTCGATCGCGCGGGCTCTGCGCGGGTCGACCCCCGAGAGCGCGCATCCGCCGAGCGACGAGGAGACACGACATGTCCAAGGTATGGTTCCCGTTCACGCTTCTGCTTCCCCTCGCGCTCGCCGCGTGCAGCGGGTCCCGCTCCGCCGGGTTCGTCGGCCTCGATCCGGCGCAAGGCACCGACGGGACCGATGACGGCTCGACGGCGGCCAGCAGCGGCGCCCCGGGGCAAACGTCGCCGATGCCGACCGGGAGTGGCAGCTCGGGCGGCGGTGGCTCGAGCAGCGGCGGCTCGGGAGACCGCGGCGACGGAGGGGTCGTATCGGTCCCCGCCGATAGCGGGACGGGCGGCGTCGCCACGATCCAGACCGTCGACATCCAGGTTCCGGCGAACACCGAGCTGGTCAAGTGCCAGAACTTCAAGAATCCGTTCGGCAAGGACGTGGCGCTCCTCGAGTCCGATTCGACCATGGTCTCGTCGCACCACATGTTCGTGTTCCACGACCCCTCGTTCAATCAAGACACGAACTCCGTCGCGGACTGCTCGGGGATCGAGTTCCATGATCTTCTCCATATGTCGCAGACGCCCAAGGAAGCCTTCGTCTACCCGACGGGCGTCGGCAGGAGCCTGAAGGCCACTGACGGACTGCGGATTCTCGTGCACCTCTTGAACGCTGGTTCGACGCCCGTCACGGCCCACGTTTCCGTCAGCATGCACGCGGTGGATCCGAGTCAGGTGCAGACTCTGGCCGTCGCGCTCTTCTTGAACAACGCGGTGCTCGTCGTTCCGACGGGCATGAGCACGCAGTCGCGGACCTTCACGGTCCCCTCGGACATCAAAGTCATGGTCGCGGTCAGCCACATGCATAGCCGCGCGATCAGCTTCTCGGGCACGACGAGCACGGGGCAGACCATCTACAAGGGGACCAGCTGGAACGAGCCGGTCTCGGAGAAATACAGCCCCGCCATGCCCATCGCCTCGGGCACGACCATCACCTGGGCGTGCACGTACAACAACACGACCGGCCAGACGCTTACCTTCGGCGAATCGGCGAACACGAACGAGATGTGCATCCTCGCCGGGACCGCGTATCCGGCGACGCCAGGGGTCGACCTCGGGACGAAGCTCGAGTCCGTGCTCTAGGCCCGATGCCGGTCATTCAGGATTAATCTCCCTCTCAGGCGAGCGGAACCGGGCTCTAGACGAGCTCAATCCTTCATTTGCTCGAGCGCGAAGGCGTACTCGTCAGCGAGCTTCTCGACCCAGGCGCGCACGAGATCGGACCCGCCATGGCCCGAGTGCTTCTCGATGCGGAGCAGCACCGGACCGCCGCTCGACGCCCACTGCAGCTCGGCGGCGAACTTGCGCGCGTGGAGCGGGTCGACGCGGTCGTCGCTGTCAGCGCTGGCGATGAGCGTCGCGGGGTACTTCGTGCCCTTGGCCACGTGATGATACGGCGAGTACGCGTAGAGCGCCGCGAAGTCGGCCGCGTCGTCGGCCGAGCCGTATTCCGAGATCCACGTCTTGCCGCTGCCGAAGAGGTGGTAGCGGACCATGTCGAGCAGGGGGACGCCGCAGAGAGCGACGCGGAAGAGCTCCGGTCGCTGCGTGATCGCCGCGCCGACGAGCAGTCCGCCGTTCGAGCCGCCCAGCGCGGCGAGCTTGTCGGGCTTCGTGAAGCCCTGCTTCACGAGCTCTTCGGCGACCGCGAAGTAGTCGTCGAACACGTGCTGCTTCTCGTGGCGCATCCCGTGGCGGTGCCACTCTTCGCCGTACTCGCTGCCGCCGCGAAGGTTCGCCACCACCCAGATTCCGCCGTTCTCGAGCCACGGGTAGATCGACGCCGAGAACGCCGGGGTCTGCGCGGCCTGGAAGCCGCCGTAGCCGTAGAGGATCGTCGGGGTCGCGCCGTTCTTGACGAGATCCCTGGCGCGCACGACGAAGAACGGCACCTTCGTCCCGTCCTTGCTGGTCGCGAATAGCTGCTCCACCACGTACTTCGACGGGTCGACCGGAATCTTGAGGCGGTAGAAGGTCGAGGTCTCGCCCGTCTTGACGCTCGTCTCGAAGATCTCCGTCGGGTAGGTGAACGAATTGAACGAATAGAACGCGACGTCGTCGTCGACTTCGCCGCTGAACACCGACGCGGAGCCCAGCGTCGGCAGCGCGACCTCGCGCACCAGCTTGCCGTTCTCGTCGCGGAGCTCGATGTGACTGACGACGTCTTTCAGGTAACCGAGCGACAGCCGGTGCCCGACCACACTGACCGCCTCGAGGGTCGCGTCCGCCTGCTCGGCGACGATCTCCTTCCACTGGTCGCGCGCGGGGTGCGCGGGGTCGACGCGGAAGACTCGATACCTGGGCGCGCCCTCGTTGGTCCACACGTAGAAGGTGTCGCCGTCAACGCTCACGTCGTAGCGGGCGTCGATCCCCACGACGAGCGGGCGCCACTCGCGCTTGGCTGCGCGCAGATCCTGGAAGTAGACGTCGGTGCTCGTCCAGCCGTGCTCGATGCTCGCAACGAGCCAGCGCCCGTCTTTGCCGATCCCCGCGCTGACGAAGGTCTTCGGATCCCCGGTCTTCTCGTGAACGAGCGGGTCTCTGCCGGGGTCGGTTCCGAGCTTGTGAAGGCGCACCTCGGCGTAGCCGGGGCGCTCGGCCGTGGGGATCGTGTCGGCCGGCGGGAGCCAGGTGTAATAGAAGGCGTCGCTCGCGGGCGTCCACGACGGCGACGCGTACTTGGCGCCGTCGATGACGTCGATCTCGCTCTTCTTTCCGGACGCGACGTCGAGCACGTAGAGCCTCGCTTCGTCGGAGTTGTTCGCCTTGACCGTGTACGCGACCTTCTTGCCGTCGTAAGAGACGTTCCACACGCCGAGCGACACGCTGCCGTCGGTAGACCAGGCGTTCGGATCGAGGAGCACGTGCTCCGGCCCGAGCGGCTTTTTTCGGTCGCGAGCCCGCTCGCGCCAGTAAATCGTCGCCTTCTCTTTGCCCGCGTCGCGCCTCGGGTAGAACAGACGGCCGCCGGCGTAGCGCGGCGTCCCCGCGCTCTCGACATAAAAGAGCTCCTTGAAGCGCGCCGCCAGCGCGTCGCGCCCCGGGAGCTTCGACGTGTAACTGCGCGTCAGCCCGTCTTCGGCCTCGGCCCACGCCTTCACGTCGGGGCTCCGAGCGTCTTCGAGCCACCGGTACGGATCGGCCACCTGCGTTCCGTGGAGCAAGTCGACCTGGTCGCCGCGCGGGGTCGCCGGGTACGGCATGCCCTGCGCGGGCGGCGGGGG
>CALFNG010000512.1 GCA_937902985.1 uncultured Myxococcales bacterium | reverse complement strand
CTCGGGAAGCGTCTGGCCGGCGTCCCTCAGCGACTTTCCCTCCTCGAAGTGCTCGACGTAGTTCCAGCCGACGCAAACGACGTTTCGGCGCGGGACGGGGATCGGCGCGACAAGATGGACCTCCTCGACGCGCGGCCCGCCGGACGCGGAGCCGTCGACGAGCGACCCGGCCTCGGCGAGCGCCTGACCCCCCGCCGCGATCAGGGACAGCATGTCGGCGGGGTCGAACGAGAGAGGAAGGCTCCGCCGGCGCGCCTCCGCCCCGAGGTCGACGACTCGGCCATCGGGAGTGAGCGCGCCGACGCGGTTTTCCTCTCCGGGAGACGGAACGAAGCTGAAGAGTTTCATCGCGGCCCATCATCTCGCACCTGACGCCGGTGCGACCAGTTCTCAGAGGGTGGATAGAACCCGATGTGATTCTTGAATGCGGCGAAATGCACCAGGATGCCGTTCAGGGTGTGGCGCGGCCGCGCGCCTTCGTCGGCTGCAAGCGCTTGTTAGGCCGTTCAGCGGCACTGCGTCGCTCGAGCACGGAGAGCGCACTAATCGTGACGTAGTATCCGTCCGGATCTCGCAGTGAGAACTCTTTGGTCCGAGTGTCGAGGTTCACGTGAGGCTCTTCTGCGAGCTGGGGGACGAGAGCGCGTGCCCTGCGCAATGCTGCACCGTAGTCATCGACGCGGAAGAACAAAAGCAGCCCGTTGCCCGGTGTCCCGTCGTCGGGATTCATCAACGACGGATGGTTTTCGACGGCCCACTCGTGAAGACAAAGCAACACAGTTCCGTCGGAGTCGAGGAGCTGACCAAAATCCAAATGCGCTGGAGCTGTCAAGCGCTGGCCAAACAGCGATTGGTACCATTTGAAGCTCCGCGGCACGTCGCTGACCCCGATGATCGTCCACGTGCGTTTCATGGCATTCCTCCGGGTGGCCTAACGATATCGAGTTCAGCGGCGAGCGCAAGCGAGTCCGCTGCAACGAGGGGTTAGACGTCGGTCCTCCTCGCGAGTAACCGAACTTCATTGCCCTTGTAGCGGTTGCCAGAGTTCAACTTTGTTGCCCTCTGGATCCATGACCCATCCGAATTTCCCGTACTCCGAGTCGTCGGTCTTCTCGAGCACGTTGCAACCTTCCTCGAGCAGTGCTTTGAGAAGTGCTGCCAGATCTTCGACTCGATAGTTGACCATGAAGGTCGACTTGCTCGGAGCGAAGTGTTTGCCGTCCGCTGGACCGATCGACCAGGCCGTAGTTCCCTTGGTCGGGTTGCCTTCGGAGTCAGTCCAGTCGAAGGCTGCTCCACCCCAGTCCTGAACGTCGATCCCGAGGTGCTTCTTGTACCAATCGCATAGCGCCTTAGGATCCTTGGCGCTCATGAAGATGCCGCCGATGCCTGTGACTCGCTTCATAGAACCTCCAAGGTCGGGTGGTGGTGAGGGAGAGTGTATGTTCTGCGGCCTAACGATATCGAGTTCAGCGGCGAGAAGGAAGGAGCGCCAGCGACTGACGCCGAGTCCGCTGCAATGAGGTGTTAGGCCGCAACAGCCCCTTGCAATAGTGGATTCAGCGGCGTGACGATCAGTACGGACCTGGATTCAGGCGCTGGGAAAGCCACCAGATATTTTCGTGTTTGTCCCTGACCCCGCCCTGCCGATCGCCGTAGGGCATGTCGCTGACGGCGAGGATTGCGACCGCGCCGGCTTTGACGGCGCGAACCATGGCGTCATCGGCGTTTTCGACGTACAGGTAGTACGACGCGGGCATGGCTGGATACTGCGCTGATGCCTCGCTGACCATGACCGTTGAGGTGCCGAGCCGCACGTGGGCATTTGCGATGCGGCCGTCCCGAACGTGCCGGCCGAGCTCAACGCCACCAAGGCCCTCCACCAGGAACGTGATGAATGCAGGGGCGTCCGAGACGAAGAAGTACGGCGTGACAGTGTTGAAGCCCGGAGGCAAGTGCATTAGAGGCTCCGTCAATGCGGCCTAACGATACCGCGTTCAGCGGCGAGCGCAGCGAGTCCGCTGCAGCGCGATGTTAGGTTGCGCCCGCTGCGCTCTGAGCTACTTCTTCCGGGTGTAGTGGATCTCGAACATCTTGTACACCTTCCCGTCCGGCCCCGGGCCCCACATCTCGTTGGTGAGGTGGTCGGCGTCTACGACCTTCGTGACGGACCTGAGCTTCACCGCCTTCTTCAGAAACGGGTCGTCGATCGTGGACCAGGACTTGAAGACCCTCCCCGACGCGTCGGCCGTGCCCGTGGAGTTCACGATCATCGTCGTCGTCGTGTCCATCCACGTGCCGACATACTTCTTCTTGTATTTGTCGTAGCCGACGTAGCCGAGGCCCGAGAAGGGCTGGCCCATGTATGTCCCCTCCGCCCGCTGCTCCAGGAAGCGGCCGCCGAGCACCCACTTACCCTCGGCCGTCCCAGTCGTCGTCTCGGGCGGGTTCGCCGGGTCCATCCACATCTTCGTCTCGGACGTCCACGACCCCGCCAGCGCGTCGAGCTTCTTGTGAGCCTCGCCCGGCGTCGCCATCGCCATCCAGGCCTTCATCGTCTCGTCCTGTCCGGGGGCGGCGGCGGGCACCGCCGGCTTGTCTTCCGCGAAGGCGGGAACGCCGAGGGTGGATACGGAGAGAACAAGGGTGCAGAGAAAAATCTCTTTGGACGTAAGAATGCGATGGCGCACTTTCATCGTTGTTGCCTCCTGAGCACCTAGCAGAGGACTACGCCGACTACGACCCTCATTTCTCGTGCAACCCAACGATATCAAGCTCAGCGGCGAGCGTAGCGAGTCCGCTGCAGCGCGTTGTT
>CALFNG010000511.1 GCA_937902985.1 uncultured Myxococcales bacterium | reverse complement strand
CGATGCATCCGCCGGGAACTCCAACGGCCGATGCGTGCAACGAGAGTCTTCCCGCGAGGTAACGGCGGCACGCCAGAAGGCTCGTCACCCGAAACTTCTCGAGAATCGCTGGATTGGCGCCTACGAAGGCAGTGAACTCCCCGTCGGATCCGGAGTTCGACGACGAGAGCCGCCCGAGGCCCTGCCACTCGACGACGACCCGTGGCCCCCGTCGACCGATGCGAATGCCGTCGGAGCTTGCCGCAGGAAGCCACTCGATGGTGTCCTCGGAGTCCACGTCGATCATACCGGCGCTACCGCGGAATTGCTCCATGTCGCCGAAGGCACGCTCCGTCCCGTGAAGTCATTGAACCAGCGAACGTAACTCTCTGCCGAGATGGCGGGCCAAAGCGTTCCCCAAGCGGAGGCGTCTGCAAACGGATCTGCCGCAAACCGTTCGAACGCCACTCGAAAGCTCTTTGCCTCAACGATGCCCAGACGATCGAGCTCTCGCATCGTCACGAGATCCCTCACGGCATCGTACCCGCCCATCGCGCAGAACAGCTCGGCGAAGGCACGGTCGGCGCGCGCCTTGTCCACCCGATAGCGAACGCTGTCGGGGACCAGCCCCTCCATCGACTCGCGGAGCAAGCCACGCTCCCGCGCCCCTGCAAAGATCGCGTTGCTCGGGATGCGCGCCATGAATTGCGCAAAATCGTCATCCAGGTAAGGAAACGAAATCGGCAATCCGCACGCGATCTCCCAGCGAGAGAACGATTCACGAAGCACCATGGGCAGGGAGGACGAGGCGAGCTGCATGACACGGGCGCGTTGGCTCTCAATGGGTCTCGAGGGCGCGTAGTCGCGCCGTGCTATCAGGAATGCTTTGAGGCGCGGGCCGGCCCACGCCCGCGCGCGGGATTTGAGCAGCCCCGCGCGATGATCGAGGTGGATCCGGCGCTGCTCGACCAAAACGGTCGGGACCACGAGGCGCAGAAGAGGGCCGAGCACCAGGCGGCGCCAGGACTGCGGGCGCGTTTCATAAATCGATCGAAAACGCCACGCGCAGCGAAGCGCACCAAGGGGGTCTCTCATGAAGAAATCGCCGAATACAGGCGGCGCTGCGTCCAAGAGGGTCTCGGACCCGTCACCGGTCAAGACGAGCTCGGCTCCTGCCGCCTTCGCGCGCGCCATGAGCGCGAATACGCTCGAGGCGGGTGCGGTTCCCTGCAAAGTTCCGTCGATTACGCGGTCCTGTCCGGCGTAAGGTGCTCCCTCGGCGGGCGCGACGCGCAAAGGTTCGACACCGAGATGGTCGCAGAGGGCGCGCATGTGAGGGCGGTCGTCGCCCTCGCCTCCGTAGTCGAACGCCAGAGCGATCGGCTCGGCCGTCCCGTGATGACGGGCGTTGTGAAGGGCGATTGCGAGTAAATTGCTGGAATCGACGCCGCCGCCGCTCAAAACCGCTACGCGTCGAGCCCCGGCACATTCCCGGGCGACGGCGGCCTCAAACTCCTGTCGTAAGGCTCCGGCCAGCTCGCGCGTCGACAGCGTCAACTCCCGCTCCTCGGGGAGCGGCCCGACGTGGATTCGCACCCCTCCCGTCGCGGAAATATCGACCACCGTGTTGGGGCGCACTCGCTTTGCACCAACGAAGGGAAGGGGGGCTTCGAGCACCCAACACTTCGGGTCAAACAACGCGAGTAGGTGATCGAGGTTGATTTGGGTCGCGTACCCCGCCAGGAGGGCGAGCGGCAGAATCCGGTTGCACGCGACCGAGACGGAGCCAATTCGCATCCAGTACAGCGGCCGGCCTGCGAAGCGGCCTCGGGCTAGACGGAGGGTGCCGTTCGATCGAGCTGCGAAGGCAAAATCACCGCGTAGCTCCGTTCCCGGTTCAGGGGTCTCGCCTCGCATCGTCCCCACGTAGGCGTGATCGCCCGCGAACACAGAGCGTTCGATTCCGGCGCCCTGCCAACTCGCGATCGCGATTCCCGCGCGAACGGACCACGAAGATGACGCTTGCGGCAGATGCTTCGAAACCTCCTCGATGGCGGACCGTGCCGCCTCATCGGTCTCTCCGATGGCCGCAACGAACATGGGGAATGTCAGCTTTACGGATTGATCTTGCTAGTCGAACCGGGCACCACGTCTGCGATGGCAACTGTTCCCACCGTAAGCGTGAGCTCCCGGACGCTCCCCAACCGCCGAATCTCGGGCCGTCGATACGGACGCTTGGGCGCTTCCGCGCCGCTGGTCTCACCTTGATCAACCTGATCGGGTTCCATCGTCCATCCTCAGCGCAGTGGCGTTCCGTTCTCGTCGTTACGATGCGACCGCGTGATTGTGCATTCAGCCGGCCCCACGTGGCAAGCCCGAACCTTACCACGTCGGGGGTGAAGGTCGAGTCGTGTAGGGTGCCTGCCCATGGCCTTTCTTCTCCTGGCCTCGGGTCCTCTCCCGAGGTCCGATTGGGGCCGCCGAGCGCGCGACCTCGGCGACATCGGCCACGGCGGCTGCGCCACGATCAGCGACTGGCACGACGACGAGGCTACGGCAAGGCTTGCCGTCGTCGATCCGAATGGGACCGCGGCTCGCCTCCTCGTAACCGCCAATTGGGTCGTGGCTGCCGTAGGTTACGTGGAGGGCGGGGGCGAGGGCGCTGCCGCCGCCGTACTGGAGGCCTATCGCCGCGCAGGCGTCGCGGGCCTGGCGCGGCTGCAGGGCGAGTACGCCTATGCCCTCTGGGACCGCAGCCAGCGGGCTCTCTTCGTCGGCTGCGACGCCGTGGGCTTGCAAGCGCCCGCGTACACCTGGAACGGCCGAACCTTCCTTCTCAGCACCCGGGCCGTAGCGCTCCTCGGTGAGCCTGCCCCGCCGCGTGCGTTCGACCCGGTCTATCTCGCGCACGCGTTGAGCGGCCTCTGGTCGCGTACCGCGACGGCGACGGCCTTTGAGGGCATCCACCGGATGGCCGGCGGCGAGCTGATCCGAGTGTCAGCGCGAGGCCTCGAGAGGCTCGAAGGCGCTCGGCTGAGTTTCCGACCCTCGCCCGCAACGCGCACGGAAGACGCGGTCCGGGAGCTCGCCGAAGCGCTGGATCGCGCCGTCGCCAACGACGCCCGAACTGGGGCGAGCGGCGTCGCGCTCAGCGGCGTGGATTCCTGCGTCGTCGCGACCGCCCTCGCAAAGGCGCAGCCCCTCGACGCCCTCTCGCTCGTCGCGCCCGACGGTTCCCTCGGTGACGCCGCGGCGCTCGCCCCCTTGATCGCCGCGTTTCCGGTGATCCGTCATCATCGAATTCTGCTCACCGGCGAACCCGACTCGTTGCTCCCGGGCCCGCTCTCGGATGACCCCGTCTGCGCAGGGCCGATCCTCCAATCGGGTCGCGCTGCCCTGCTTCGCGCGACCCGGGAGCTCGGATTCCGTCGTGTATTCAACGGAGAGGGCGGCGACGAGATCTTCGACATGGCGTGGCGGCCGGGTGACCTGATCCGAGAGGGGGCCATCGGTCGACTGCTCCCAGCACTCGTGTCGCGCGCCTTGGCCCGGCGAACGCTCCGCGACTTCGTCGTGGCAGGGCGCGGCCCCGTGTCCAGCGTCCTTCTCGAGCGAGCTCGAAGGCGCGTCCGGGCGCGGCGCCCGTGGCTCCGGACGGGGTTCTGGGAGAGCCCTTCGTTCGCATCGGCGTGGGAAGAGACCGTGGCGTTTTGGCGGCTGCGGAGCGCTCGCGAGCGACTGCCGGAGATCCTCGGCGCGCACGGCCGATATTGGCGCGCCCAGGAGCTCGTACGCCTGTCCGCCGGCGTCGAGGGGTCGTCGCCCTTGCTCCGGGCGGGCATCGTGGAGCTCGCCGGCTCGCTCCGCGCGGAGATTGCGATGGACCTCCGGTACGGCAAGGTGCTCTTGCGGTGCTTGGCCGCGCAGCGCGTCCCCGCCGCGCTGGCGTGGCGCCCCAAGAACGAGCCGCTGAGCGATGGGCTGATCGCTCGATGGATTGCGAACGAGGATTCCGCGACGCGGGTCGTCGCGGAGATCAAGGGCAGCCGGTTCCTCGCTCCGCTCGTCGACACCGGCGTGGTGGTGGCCGCGATCGACACCGCGCGGGACCTCCGAGGCTCTCCCGGACTGGGCGCGTCGATCGTCGAACTGGCCGCCGTCGCGCAATGGGTGACCGCGATCGAGAAGCGATTTGGGCCCTAACCCGCGCGCCCGTCTACATGTCGCAGCTTCCGTCCCCCGACGAGCAGGGGCCGGCGTCGGTTGCCGCGCTCGTCGGGCAGTCGCTCGCGCTTGCCACACAGGTCCCCGATGCGGGACTGCCGCTCGACATGCAGGCAACTTTCAAGTCGATCGCCTCCGCCGCGCACGTCGAGCACGACGCCACACATTGACCGTTCGAATTGACCACCGTGGTGCTGAAAGGACAGAAGAGGGCCCCCGCGGAGCATCCACCGCAAGTCTGCTCGAGAACACACCGATTCCCGCAGCACGCGCCGGGGCAACTTGCCGGCGTGCAGGCGGCGACGTCGCTGCCCGCGTCCACGGCTGCTTCGGTGGCATCTTCGGCCGCCTCGACGACGACTTCGTGCGAGACAACGTCAGGAGATCCCTCCGTCGCGCCGTCACTCGCGGGGCTATCGATCGTTACGGCGCTGGAGGAGGCGTCCTCCGCGACGGCCCGGGTGCCATCCCCGCTGACGCTGCAGGCCGCCACGTAGGTCGCCCCGACCACTTCGAATCCGGCCACGATCGCCGCAAGGGTAAGAGTTCGCATCAACCCACCATCTTAGCCCGCGCTCGCCGAAATGTGGAACGGATGCGCGCGCGTCGCAGGAAGCCTCCCACGTTTCGCGCTAGTGTCCCGCTTGCTGCGGAGAGGCGCCCCGTTGAACTTCTTTCACGAGCTCGGCCTTGCGATTGTGGATCGTTGGTGCCGCGCCGACTTCGACCAAGCGGCGTTCTCCGACATCGCCGCCGACGTGCTCCGCGAGCGCCCCCCGTCCGCCCACGTGGATCCGTTCGACGTCGTCCGCTGGGTGCACGAGACGCCGGTGCTCGTCCCCCAGGCGGACATCGACTCGAAGTTCGGCCAGCCCCCCATCACGGTCTTTCGGACCGAAGGCTTCTCGATTGACGTCCTCTTCTGGGTCGACGGTACGACCGCGATTCATCAGCACGGATTCTCGGGCGCCTTCCACGTGATGCAGGGGTCGAGCCTGCAGAGCACGTATCGCTACGCGCGCACGCGTCGGTATAGCGAGCAGCTCCTCTCGGGACAGCTCGATCTCGTCGGCGTCGAGCTCCTGGTCCGCGGCGACGTTCGGCCGATCCTCGCGGGGGCCGGGCTGGTGCACGCGCTCTTTCATCTCGACCGCCCGTCGGTCTCGGTCGTCGTGCGTACGCCATCGGACGCGTTCGCCGGGCCCCAGTATACCTATTCGCGTTCGGGCCTGGCGTGGGATCCGTTCGCCAAGTCCGAGGCTGCGGTCCGGAAGAGCCAGACCCTCGACCTTCTTCACACGCTCGAGCACCCCGAGTTCGAGCGGCTCGCGCGCGCGTTGGTTCAGAGGGCCGATGCCTTTCTCGCGTTTCGCATCCTCACGCGGCTGGCGAAGCGGTTCGAGTCCCAGGACAAGTACGCCGCGTTCCTCGAGAGCGTCCGCCCCTCGCACGCGGATCTCCTCGGGCCGCTGAAGGCGTACGCGGAAGAGGAGCGTCGCGACGAGTACATCATCGCGCGTCGCCGGCTCGCCAAGCAGCCGGAGCACCGGTTCTTGCTCGCGCTGCTCTTGAACCTCCCGGCGCGCGGGCCCATCTTCGACGTGATCCGCCGCGCCTTCCCCGGACCAGAGCCGGCTGCGACCGTGCTGCGATGGCTCCGCGAACTGGCGAAGATCGATGCGATCAACGCCTGGGTCACGGACGTATCGACGGGGAGCGCGAGGGCCGAAGCCCCGCAAATCTCGGACGTGGGGCTGGACGAGCGCGCCCTCGAGGTCGCACGCTGTCTCCTCGAGGGCGCGACGGACGACGCGGTCGTCGACAGGCTGCGAGGGGCGCAATCCCGCGCGGACGTCCTCGCGACGTGCGAGTCGCTCCGCGGGTCGTCGCTTCTCGGGCCGCTCTTTCTGGCGTAGCCCGTGGAGATCTCGGCCATCCGCGACTTTTCCCTTCACGCCGTCGCGTGGGTGCTCCTCCGAACTTGTTCCCCC
>CALFNG010000510.1 GCA_937902985.1 uncultured Myxococcales bacterium | reverse complement strand
CTGGAGTTCAGACGTGTGCTCTTCCGATCTGGTCGCCGCGCGCAGCCGGACTTCCCGTCCGGCGAGCACGGCGAGCGTCGAGACGCGCCCGTTCCGCGACGCCGGCGCTGGCTCTAGCCGCCGCTGCCCTTTTTGAGCTCAGTGAGAACGAGCTTCGCGACCGCCTTCAACGTGTCGAACACGCCGACGCCCGTTCGGGCGACGGCGTCGAAGTCGGGGACGCTGGTCTTGTTGAGGAGCTGGCGTAGCTCTTCGGCCGAAGCCACGTTCGGCAGATCGCGCTTATTGTACTGGATGACGAAAGGGAGCTTCTCGAGGTTATAACCCTGCTCGGCCAGGTTGGTGCGCAGGTTTTCGATCGACTCTTCGTTCGCCTCCATGCGCTCGATCTGCGAGTCGGCGACGAAGATGACTCCGTCGACACCCTTCAAGATCAGCTTGCGCGAAGCGTCGTAGAAGACCTGGCCGGGCACCGTGTAGAGGTGGAAACGCGTCTTGAAGCCGCGGATCTCGCCGAGCGAGAGAGGCAAGAAGTCGAAGAAGAGCGTGCGCTCGGTCTCGGTCGCGAGCGAGATCATCTTCCCCTTGTGATCGGGGTTCGTGCGTTCGTAGATGTACTGGAGGTTCGTCGTCTTCCCACACAGACCAGGCCCGTAGTACACGAGCTTGCAGTTGATCTCGCGGGCCATGTAGTTGATGAAGCTCATCGCCTGCCTCTGGAGCGGAGCGCCCGCATCTCTGGGGTGACCTCTGCCATTGAACCTCAGTCGTTGAAGAGGTTGTCGATGTCTTCGTCCGTAATTTCGGCGAACGGCGAGTCGGCACCCGGCTCCTGCACCTTCTTGAGCAGGGACTCGAAGATGTGATTGAGCTCCTCGCTCGCCTTCTTCACGCGCAAGCGAACGAGCCCGAGGCTCGACTTCGCGTCGAAGATGACCACGAGGATGACGCGGTTGCCGACGAGCTGGATGTGGATGTTCGCCTTTTCACCCTCGTGAAACTGCGTGGCGAACTCCTGCTCCTTCAGCAACTTCGCCATACCGCCCGTCGCCGCGATGTTGCCGGCGGTGAGCGAGGCGAGGCTGGTCGTGTCGACGTTGTCGATGTCGCCGGAGGCCGCGATGAGCTGGCCGTTCTTGTCGACGATGAAGACGACCTTGGCGTTCGCATCGCGAACCAGGCGGTCTACGACCACCTGGATCTGATTGAACTCCTCCTCGTACATCACCATCTGCGGGTCGACCATTCGAAGCCTCTAACGGAAAGCGGATAGACGTCCGTTGTAGCCGTCTGGCAGAAATAAAGAAAGACGCTCTCGCCCCCGTTCGTGCTCGCGGCCCCTCTGCCCGCTGCACTTGCCTCGCTGGCGCGGCTGGAAGAGCCCGGACCCGAACCGGCCCGGCACGCCGCGCGAGGCGCCGCGTTTTTCGGTTTGCAACGGGTTTGTTTCGGTTGGTCACGCGGCGATGCGTGAGGGCGCGTTTCCTGCGGCCCCGGCGCGGCGCCTGCCGCCCCTCTACATCCACGCGCCCACGCGGGCGGCGCCGTTCCCCTGGCAGCGCGCCGCCGCGGCGGGAGAGGCACCGGCGCCCCCGGCCCCTGACCGAAGCCGATGCCGGCTTCTGCTGCGAAGTGCAGGGGCCGGCAACGTGAGCGGTCGATCGACGAACGGGTCGGCCGCGAGCGCCGCGCGCGGTCCGACGAGGCCAAGCGGACCCGTCAGCGCGACGAACCCCGATCGCAGCGCCGATCGCAGCGCCGGGGGGATCGCAGCGCCGATCGCAGCGCCGCGCGACGCGCGCGCAGGCGTCGCCTTGCCCGAACGGTGGCCCTGGTCCGCATCGCCGCCGACGAACCTCTCTACTCGATCCGGATCTGAACGCCGGCGCCGAAACCGAAGACGCGGCTGTCCTGGTTCAGCTCCGGGAAGAGGAACATGGCCTTGAAGTCGATCGCGTGCGTGATCATGTAACCGAGGCCCAGGCCCAGCGACAGATTCGTGACCACGGTGCGGCCGTCGGTCACGTTCGTGAACTCGAACCCGGTCATCGGCCCCAGCCAGAAGCGCGACGACGCCTGGATCCAGACGTCGAGCGGGAGGCTGATCGCGAAGTCGGCGTCCACACGCGGGGGGAACACCACCGGCACGAAGGCGCCCGTGTCGAGCCGGACCCGGTCGCCGAGGTGGAACGCCAGGGGAACGCCGAAGAGGATGCCGGCGCCGGTCCCGTCTGCGAACGGGAGAACGACGCGCCCCTCGAGCGCGACCTCGGCGATCGGGCCGCGGACGATCGCGCCGCGGACGCGGACCTCCGGGTTGGCGACCGTGTCGGCGCCTTCGTCGAACGTCTGCCGGTCGAAGAGGCGCCCGTACGCTTCGGGGTCGATGGCGCGATCGAAGCCGTCGCCGAACCGGATCCCGGTACGAACGCCGAGCTCGACGCGGGAGGTGATGCCGACGGACATCTCCGCGTTGATGCCGGCCGACGTATCGTTTCGGGGTCCGCCGGGCACGTGCGCCACGCCGAGCCCGAAGTCGAAGGCAAAGTCGCCCGCAGGCAAGGTCAGCGGACGGTCGACCCACGGAGGCGCGGCTCGCGCGTCGAGCGCGACCACGACGGCGGCGGTGGCCGCGGCCGCGCCGAGCAGGGACGACGCCAGGGGTCGGGTGCGGCGCATCAGCCGCGCCTCGGGGTCGAAGTCGCGAAGTGCACTGCGATCTCGAGGGCCTCGTCGGGGTTCTTTCCCCGCGACACGGGCACCGCCGAGAACCCCGGCTCCGACCGGAGCTGCTCGAAGATCGCGCGCGTGAGGCGCGGCTGCACCCGCGTTCGCCAGCGTTCGAGCCAGGCGTTTCCGTCATCGTCGCCTTCGTATTCTTCGCCAAACTCCGCCGAGAGCTCGACGTGCACCGAAAACGACCCTTCCTCGCGGTGTACCGGCATGTCCGAGCCATGATAGCGCCATGAGCATGCGCCCGCGGCTCGCCCTTCTTCGCGCCGGCGACCGGACGGCCATGGCGGTCGCCGCGCACTCGCGCACGGCCCTCGACCGGCCCCTCGCCCATCCCGGAGAGCTCTGGGTGGCCGTGGTTCGAGACGAGGCGCGGATCCTCGGGGCCTTCCAGCGGGCCCGCAGCGTCGACCGGCCCGTCGAGGGCACCGGCCTCGACGAGGTCGCGCCCGCGGCGCAGTTCCGCCGCGGCTCGGGCGGTCCGGCTGTGCGGGTCGGTCCCGGGACGGTCCACGTGGCCCTGGCGCTTGCCCATCCCGGGGCGCTCACGGCAAGCGACGCGAAGCGGATCGTCAACCGATCGGTGCGGCCGCTCCTCCGCGCGCTGACGAAGGTCGGCGCGCTCGCGCACTTCTTCGGACGCGACTGGGTGAGCGTGGACCACCGGCCGGCCGCGTGGGTCGGCTTCGCGCACGACGCGGCGACGCGCCGGACCCTTTTCGAGGCCTTCGTCGCCGTGCGAACGCCGTTCGCCCGCGCGCGGCCTTCGTTCCTCGGCAAGGAGCCCGGCTCCCTCGACGCGATCGTGGGCGGCGCGATCTCGCCCCAGCGACTGGTCGACGCGATCCTTCACGCCTATCCGGCGGCGTGGGACGCCGACGCGGTCGACGCCGACGTGGCCGCGGACGCCAGTGCGGGCGCGGGTGAGCCCGATCTCTTCGCCGATCCGCCCTGGGCGGCGAGCACTGACGAGGCCATCGGAATCGTCGGGGCGGGTACCGACGCGCGCGGCGTCTTCCGCGTGGGCGGCGATCTGCTCGTCTCGCGCGACGCGCTCGCGCGCCTCGAAGCGCGCGCAGCCGTCGCCGCTCCAGACGATGTCGCGCGGCTCGTCGACGAGACCCTCACCGCCCCCGGCGTCGCGCTCGACGGCGTTCGCTCGCTGATGAGCGTGCGCGACGTCGTCCTGCGGGCGCGAGAGGCCGAGCCCCGCTAGCTCGCTCCCGGAAATGCCCCAATACTTCGCGCCTCCGCGCCTTCGCGGTTTCGCCCCGCGACGCGGCGCCCTCAGCCCGACGCCGCGCGCTCCCAGACCTTCGCGTCTTTGAAGAGGCGAACGAGCTCGCCGTCGAGGTGCCCGTCCTTGACGCTGAAATCGAGGATACCGAGCGCCTTCTCGAGCGGAACGGCCTTCTTGGAGGGGCGGTCGCCGGCGGTGAGGGCGTCGTAGATGTCGGCGACGCTCATCATCTTCGACTGCACCGGGATCTCTTCCGCGGGGAGCTTGCGAGGGTAGCCGGTTCCGTCGAGCTTCTCGTGGTGCGCTCCCGCGATGAGCGGCACCCGGCTCAGGGATTTGCCCCACGGGATCTGCGAGAGGAACTTGAACGTGTGCGAGACGTGCGAGCGGATCTCGTCGAACTCCAGCGGCGTCAACGAGCCGCGGTTCACCGCGTCGACGACCTTCGCGAGCGTGACCGTCAGCTCGGCGACGCGGCGAGAGTGTCCGCTCGTGGTCGGGTCGCGCGACTCGATGGCCTCGACGCTGGCGGTAACGCGTCGCGCACGGTCGTCATGGCCCGCGCGATGTGGATCAACTCCCCGAGGACCCCCTCGTCGGAGGGACCGGATCCCGATCGCGCACTCCCATCGCTGGCCAGTATCTCTCGGAATAGCAGGCTCGGGCGGGAAGCGGCGGCTCAGTCTTCGGCGGGGTTCGCTAGCTTTCGCGACCAGACGATCGCGTCTTTGCGCTCGCCGCGCACGACCAGGTGCCCGAGAAGCAGACCGGTCCGCCGGAAGCCCGACTGCAAGTAGGCCCACGCGAGGGCGGCGGCGTCGCTCGGCGCGAGGGCGAAGCAGGCGAGGATCCCCTCGGCCTTCAGCGCGTCGCACAGCGCCCGAAGAGCCCCGGCGGTGCCGAGCTTGTCGGCCTCGCTGTTCGGGGCCTCGAGGAGCTCGAGGTACGCATTACTGAAGCAAGACTGGGACTCGACCGAGGCGTAGAGCTCGAAGCCGCCGCGCCGACCGCTCCCGCTGGCCACGAAGTGGCGCCGGTCGACGTCGCGCCCGAAGGGCTCGAACGCCGTCAGCGCGCGCCCGCTCCGGAGGGCGGTGGCCACGGCTTTTCGAGTCTCGGCCCCGACCGCGGGCGTGACCTTCACGTGAGGAAGCGACGCCGCTCCGACGAGCATGTCGCGCTTGGCCGCCGCGATGGTGCGCTCCATGCGCGCTTGCGCCGGAGACAGGGGCGCGGACGCGCCCGCGACCGCCACTCGCACCTCGCTCTGACCGGGCACGTCGTCGAGGTCCTTTTCCGAGGCGCTGCCCGGTCCGCCGGCGCCCCCCGACCTGCCCGCAGCCGCGGAACACCCGAGCAGGAACGCGTCACTCCGCTTGTAAAAGCCGGGAATGGTCCCCTCTTTCGCGAACCCGAGCTTGACCCAGGTCTGCACTTCGTCGCGCTCGACGAGCGTGAGGATCTTCGCGACGCCCTCGCGCTGGGCGAGGGAGAGGACGAAGAGTCGCTTCGCCGGGTTCGGCCCCGCGCGAAAGTCGATGACGCGCATCGTGCGAGCGCGCCGGTTCACGAGGAGACAGAGCGACACCGTCTCGTTCCGAAAGAAGATCTCGTCGACCGCCTTCTGCGAATCCCAGGCCTTGATTGCCATTGGTCCCCCCCGACGCCTCCCGGGTGAAGCGTGTTGCAAAGTTGAAATGCCGTTACCACGCGCGGAAAGCTGCGGTCAACACGAACGCGAGGCGAATCGGGCACTTGCCACGCCGTAGGGCCCTACGTGGCCACGTTGCAAAAGAGAAACACGAGGGCGTCGCGCGCGTGACGCTCGAACTCGAACCGTCGGCGCCCGCGTGAGGCCGAGCGAGTCAGAGAGGGACGTCTTTGACCCCGAGCTTCTCCAGGGCCTCGGGCAGGCGCTTCTTCGGAATGGACACCAGCGTGGGCATTCCGCCGGAGAGGCCAAGGAGCTCGAGGAAGCTCACGCCGCTGCCGTACCGGGCCGCGAGGGTCACGGTGTCGAGGTCGACGACCATCGCGATCCCCGCGCGGTCCTGGCCGATGAGGAGCAGCTGCGTCTTGTCGTATTTCCCGTGCTGGGCCGTGGCGTCGACGAACGCAAGAGAGCGGATCGCGGCGGGGATGCCTTCGCCGGCGTGCACGTCGACCACGCGGTAGCCCTCCGCGATGCGCCGCGTGGCCGCCTCGATCGGGGCCAGCTCGGCGGCGGCGCGGTCGATCGCTTCCCAGAGCGACGGGTCGGTGAGCCCGTCGGCGAGATGGCGAACCACGAGGCCGAAGAGCGCCGTGTCCCGGGGCCGCGCCCGGAGGGCCCGGTCGCAGCGCTGCCCGACGGGGCCGGGAATCGCGGTCCGCGTGTCGATCGCGCGCGCGTCGTCGTCGGCTCCCGGGTACGGCTCGGTGCCGCCGCGCAGCCATTTCGCCGCGCTGCAGAGGCCGTCGAAGTCGGTGTGGCAAACGATGGTGTCCACCCGGCCGATGCGCTCGACGATCGCCGGGGTGACCATCTCCGGGCAGGCCCCGTGCTCGGCCTTGGTGGCGAGCACGAAGCGCGGGTCTTGCCGGTACTGCGCGTGCATCACGTGATCGTGGTGGTCGACCCACCCCACGAGGCGGGGCCCGAGCTGCTCGATGAACGGCAGGGTGATCTTGTCGAAGCCGCCGCTCGCCGCGTCCGACGCGAAGGCCACGTCGAGCACTACCACCCGGCCCTTGAGGTTGCGCGCTCGCGGAAGCTTGCGCGGCGACGCAAAGGAAAGCTCGGCTCGGGCGGGCAGCATGAGCGCTTCCTAGCCCGGCGAGACGATCTGTGCGCGCCTTATCACCGGAACGTGACGCCGGAACGTGACGCCGGAACGTGACGCCGGAACGTGACGCCGGAACGTGACCGTATACGCTCCCGTACGATGTCCACGTTGCCCACGCTTCCTCTGACGTTCGACCCGAACGGCCTGGTCCCCGTGATCGTGCAAGACCAGCTGACCGGCGAGGTCCGTATGTTCGCCTTCGCGACCGCCGAGGCGATCGAGAAGACGCTCGCCACGGGACGGGCCACGTTCTGGAGCCGCTCGCGCAACGAGCTCTGGGAGAAGGGGCGCACGAGCGGCCACACGCTCCAGGTGTCGCGCGTGCTCGTCGACTGCGACGCCGACTGCGTGATCTACGCGGCTGATCCGCACGGGGCCTCGTGCCACACCGGCGAGCCGAGCTGCTTCTTCCAGGCGCTCGACGGCGAGCGAGGCGAGACCCTCGCCAGGGCGTCGGAGGCGTCACAGACCCTGCTCGCGCGGCTCGAGGCGACCCTCGAAGCGCGCAAGACGTCGACGGGCACGGCGAGCTACACGAAGAGCCTCTACGAGGCGGGCGCCCCCAAGATCGGCGCGAAAGTGCGCGAAGAGGCGGGAGAGTTCGCGGAGGCGATCGCGAGCGAGACCGACGAGCGGGTCGTCAGCGAGGCGGCCGACGTCCTCTATCATCTCATCGTCGGCCTGCGCTTGCGCGAGATCCCGCTGCGGCGCGTGTTCGCCAAGCTCGCCAGCCGTCTCGGCACGAGCGGGCACGAAGAGAAGGCGTCGCGCGGTCCGTCGTCACCGGCTGCGCCTGCTGCGTCACGACCGCCGGCGTGACATGCGGGCTCGCGTGCACAGGCGCGCCTGCCCGGGCGGGCGTGGCAACCGCGGGTCCCCCCGGGTTCCGCCGTGAGCGCTCCTGACGTGAACGCTCCCGGGCCCCGCGCGCGCATCGCGTTCTTCGGCCTTCCGCTCGCCGCGGTCCTGCTCGCGGGAGACGGCCACGAGATCGTGTATGCCGCCGCGTGCCGGCGCGCCCTCGGCCTGCGCCGTCTATCGAACCGCATCGCGAGGGGCCGAACCCATGTGCGGCCGACCGTCACCAGCGCGGCGACGCTCGAACTCGTGCGTGCGGCGCGCCCGGACCTGATCGTCAGCTGGTACTGGACGACCCGGTTGCCGGAGACCCTCCTTCGCATCGCCCCCTCGGTGGGCGTCCACCCGTCGCTCCTCCCGAGGCACCGCGGCCCCGATCCGTGCTTCTGGGCCATCGCCTCCGGCGACGCGGTGACCGGCGTAACCGCGCACCGCCTCGGCGCCGACTACGACACCGGCGACGTTCTCGCCCGCCGCGAGCTCCGCATCGAGCCGTCATGGGATGGGTGGCGCCTGGCGCGAGCGCTCGACCGTCCGAGCCTGGCGCTCCTGCGCGACGTCGTGCGCGCCCATGCCGAGGGGCGGCCCCCAGTGCCGACCGTACAAGACGAGGCCGCCGCGACCTCTGCGCCGGAGCCGACCCACGAAGAGCTCGCAATCCGCTGGTCCCAGCCCGCCGCGCGCATCGAGCGCCTGGTGCGGGCGGCCGCGCCCTGGCCGGGAGCCTGGACGGAGATCGGCGACCGGCTGGTCACGCTCGTTCGCGTGCGCGTGACGGCCGACTTTCCGCGCGCTCTCGAGCGGGCGGAGGCGGCCGTGAGAGACGATGGCGTCGCCGTCGTCCGGGCGGGCGACGGCGGGGGGGGCGACGGCGGGGGGGCGACGGCGTGGAGCTCCTCGAGGGGCGCGGCGAAGACGACGGGCCTCTCGGGCCGCACGAGCTCGCCGCCATCGTTCGAGCGTCACGCGGGGCGGCGAACGGCGAACGATGACCGCGCTTTCCCATTGCCCACGGCGTTAGGCTACGGTTCGATCAGGTCAGGAGAACAACGATCGTGTCCGACGCCGTCACGCTTGCGCGCATCGCCCGGGAGTCGCTGGCGCGGGGGCTCAACGCCCTGCAGGCGGATCCCAACGTTCCGCAGCGCTTGCTCGAGCTTGCTGCTCCCATCGCGCAGGCCATGGGCGCCCTCCACCAGATCGAGCGGTCGGGGGGCGTCCAGCTCAACCCGAACGCGCCGACCGCGCTCGCGCACCTGCAAACGGCCATGGCCGAGCTCCAGGCGACGCCGCCGCAGCACGCCGCCGTGGCCACGGCGCTCGAAGCCGTGGCCGCCGCCCTTGGAAACGTGCACACCCTCGCTCGTGCGGCGGCCCAGCCCGCCGCGATGTACGCGCCGCCTGCCGCGGAGCCCGCGCGGCCGCCCCCCCGGCCGGTCAACCAGGTCGCGCAGCCGCAGAATGCGAGGCCGCCGGCCCT
>CALFNG010000509.1 GCA_937902985.1 uncultured Myxococcales bacterium | reverse complement strand
GACGTGTGGCTCTTCCGATCTAATACCCTCGCGCCGGCCTGCGGACCGCTCGACTCGTGACCCCCGCTCGAAGCGCCATCGTCGTTGGTGGAGGCGTCGGGGCGTTGGCCACCGCCATCGCGCTCCGCATGAAAGGCATCGAGAGCGAGGTCTTCGAACAATCCTCCGCCATCCGGGCTACTGGTGGCGCGCTGCTCCTCTGGAGCAATGCGATTCGTAGCCTCCGAGCACTCGGCCTCGAACCGGCGATCATGGCCGTCGGGGCACCCGTAGAACGCATCGAATTCCGAACCGCGCGAGGGGAGCTCTTGACGAGCTTGGACATCGAGCGCCTTTCGCGCCAGGCTCGCGCCGCGAGCGTGCTCGTCTCGCGCGAAGACCTCCTCACGATCCTCTCGTCGGCCCTCCCGGCAGCCGCGATCCACACCGACGCTCGCTTCCTCGAATACCGGGCGGAGGAGAACGGGCAGGCCACCGCCACGTTTGCCGGAGGCGCGGCGTCGACGGCCGACCTCCTCGTCGGAGCCGACGGCCTCCACTCGACCGTGCGCGCCCAGGTGTGCGGCGCCGGCCCGCTCCGCGAGACAGGTCAAATCGCCTTCGTCGGCGTCGCGCGCGCCGAAGGCGCCCTCGACACGGGTACTCCGATCGCCACCGTCGGCGCCGGCCTCCGGTTCTGGTCGGGACCTCTGCGAGACGCAGGCGTCTATTGGTACGCGACGGTCCGAGCGACTGATGCCGTGAGCCGGGATCCCGACGTCGCCAAACGGCAGCTCCTCGAGCTGTTCGGAGGTTGGCACGAGCCGATCGGCGAGCTCATCGAGGGGACACCAAGCGATCAAATCATTCGCACGGCCATCGCTGACCGAAGGCCCGTCGAACGCTGGGGCGCCGGACCAATTACATTGGTCGGTGACGCGGCCCACCCGTGTACGCCAGACCTCGGACAGGGAGCATGCCAGGCGTTGGAAAGTGCCGTCGGACTCGCGGAATGCCTCGAGGGAGCGGACGACATCGTCGTCGCGCTGCGACGCTACGAGAATCGCCGCATTGCGCGTACCTCGCGTGTGACAGAGCTTTCGTTCGTCACAGCAATCCAGAGCGCAGTAGATCACCCGCTCGCGTGCGCGTTGCGCGATCTCGGTGTGCGCTCGTTGCTCGTTCGGATCGCCGAGCCCGAGCTGCGCTGGCTAATGGCCTGAGTCGCGAATGACGTCAGGAACAGTCCGGCAACACCCACGAGTGCCGCCCCCAGGATTTTTTTCCGTACGACAACACATTGACCCCGACGACAAGCCTCCGGACCCAGACGACGAGGGTCCATGGTGTCCATGCCGCAGATCGTCACACTTCTCACATTGCGGCGGGCATGGGCGGCAGTCGTCGCCAGAGTCTGTCGAGCTATCGTCTGTCCCTGCGTCGTTCGCCACTCCCGCGTCGTCGCCCGTCAATCCTGAGTCCGTATCCAGCGCTTCCGGCACGTGCTTCGGTGGGCGCTCCTTTCGACACGCCACGCCAATGCAAAGCAGTGAGAGTGCCCATAGTACGTGTTTGCTCATTTTCTAATCCTTACGTCATCGAAACAAAAGGCGTCGGATGACACCGATCGCATCGAGGACTTCGGTCTTTGCAAGCGGAAAGCCAATACTTTCGTAAATCCAATTCACGCCTGTCATGTCGATGGATACAATGTCCAGAAAATGTGGCAGTCCCCGGTCCATCAGCTTTTGATCGATTTCTTTGAGGAACCCGAGATCCTCCAGTTCGTTGTCCTCCGGATCCCAGACGGGGCACAGGTTGCCGCGTCTCGCGGCGACCTCTTGAATCCTGTCGCCGGCGAGGAGAATCGTGTTCGCCGCGTGCCGTCCGGACTCGTTCGCAGCCTCCATCGTGGTGAGGCGCGTCAGCGTCTGCATGTAGGTGCCGGCAAACACGATCCTGTCCAGTACGACTTCGTAAACGGGGATCGCGTTCTCAGGTTGCTCGACGAAGCCCGGCCGCCTATCCCATAGGCCAGGCTTGTTGACCAACAGCGGAGACAGATTCGTGCGACTGCCTGGTTCGCCCACGAGATTGTCATCGAGGTGGTAAGCGATCGGCTCCGGCAGACCGCCCCGCGGCATCAAGAACTCACCCTGGTGCGCCACGACCTTTCCGCTCAGCGCGGCCGAGATCTGTCGCCAAGTCTCCTTCGCGATGTCGTCCTTGCCGAGATCCCACGCGCACTTTCTCCGAACCGGACTGTCCTCGCCGGCCTCCGCACCGAGGTTGCCGATGCACACGGAAAGCGTGCCATAGTATCCGTCTCTAAAGTTGTCTTGCCGCTTCCAAAATTTGGCCTGTGAAATGGCGGTCAATTCCCATTCGGAATCAGGAAAATAGATGTGCCCGTTGACCCACTGTACATCTTCTGAAAAATAGAATTGGATGCCGACGAGGTGCTTCAGCGAGCCCTTCGGGCTGGCCGTAGTCGGCGTTTCCGCGTCAAATTTCTTCAACGCCATCACGGTCGCCGAGTTGACGGCTCGGGGATCCCGAAGCCCAGCGATGTTCGTGGCGATCTGCTTGGCTTCCAGCAGCGAAGTGGCGACGACCCAGGTGCCCACGCCGAGCTCCAGGAACGGGTCGGTGTCCGCGACCACACCAACTTCATCATCGTCGATGTGGAAGCCCGTGAGCTTGCCGCGCAAGAACTTCACGCCCTGCGACTGTTCTAGAAAAGTGCGCCAAGGAGTCAGCCAGGCGTCGGTCGTCGAACCGCTAAGCGTCCCGTCCGTGTAGTCGCGCTCCACGATCTGATCGAGGAGGAGTTGCACGATCACGTTGCCTTGAGTGCGCGCATCGGCCTCGCGAGAGCTCATGGCGACCAAGGCGCGGGGCCACGCGTCCATCCGCGCCTGCCCTTCTACAGTGAGCGCGTCGCCTTCGATGAAGTCCCACCAGGACTGCTTTTCGTATTGTTCTTTGCGCCGGCTCGAGCTGGACGTCATGTACTTCGCGAGCTTCAAGGAGAGCTTCGACATATCGTCCAGGGTGAAGCCCATCTTGGAGAGGAACATGCGAAGGGCGCTCCGCAAGACCTCGACGGATTGGATGCGACGACGGGGGATGACGTCGACGTCTGCGATGCCGTCGTTGAATGCGAGAGCTTGGCTCGTCGTCGCGACCAGTTGGTCGAACGCCGTACGTCCCGTTTCGACGTAGTCGGCGTCGAGGTTGCGGACGTCCCCCGGCTCGCGGCTCGCACCTGCCTGGTCCGCGAACGCGGTGACGTCCGCGATTCTCATGGGCGTTCGCGGGACGGCGGCCAACAGGGGGGTCCTCTTCATCGTGTCGAAGACATGTCGGTAGAATGCAGGGAAGAACCGGAATCCGTGCTCGCCAGGGAGGACGTACTGACGGACGAGGAAATCGACGTGGTCGCCCGCGCCCTCGAACTCTTTGTCGGCTAGTGCGAACAGACGAGCGCGGTCGACCCCACTTTGCACTAGCATCTCCTTGACGGCCTCGGCGCGCGCCGTGGCTAGCTCCGGAGCGCCGGCGTTACCAGGATATCCATGAATTTCGACGTCGAAGCGGGCGAACTCCTCCTCGATCAGTTGTTTGGCAAAGTAACCGTTCACGGCGCCCGGGGCGCGCAAGTGCGTAGTCAGGGCACGAGAAGCGAGGGGACCTTGTGCGCGAGCATGTGCG
>CALFNG010000508.1 GCA_937902985.1 uncultured Myxococcales bacterium | reverse complement strand
CCTCGCCGGCCGCGGCGCGACGCAGTTCGCTCTCCCGGGCGCCGACGACCGCCTCCGCGCGCTGCGCGAGCCGAGCGAGTCGCCGAAGGCGACGATCGTCGCGTCCACGGATCCGGCCAACCCGTACGGCGCGACGCTCCCCTGGCCGGTGCGACGCGCCGAGGGCGAGGGAGAGAGCGAGACGCGGCGACCGCAGCGCGCGGCTGGAGCGATCGTCATCCTGTACGACGGCGCGCTCGTCGGGTGGCTCGGACGGGGCGCGGATTCGCTGCTCACCTTCCTCCCGGCCGACGAGCCGCTCCGCGCCCGGGCCTCTGCGGCGCTGGCGAGCGCCCTCGCGGACCTGGTCGAGGCGGGCGAGCGACGTGCGCTGCTCCTGGCGACGATCGACGGGGAGCCCGCGGCGAAGAGCACGCTGTCGCCGTCGCTCCACGAAGCGGGCTTCCGCGTCAGCCGCGAGGGGTGGCTGCGCCGGCGCTCGGAAGCGGAGGCCATTCCGTCGCGCTGGAATGCGCGAGCCGACGCGCGGGTCGCGGCGAGCGAAGCGGACGACGAGCCGCATGCCTGAGGGCGATACGATCCATCGATCGGCGATCCGTCTCGCGCGCGCCGTTTACCAGGTCTCGCCGAAAGGCCGCGCTTCGATCTCGAAGGTCCACGCGGACGGCTTTTGCTGGGTCAGCACGTAGACCGTGTCGGCCAGGTCGTCGGGCTTGATGAAGAAGGCGTCGGGCTTGCCGGGCATACGCGCGCGGGTGGTCTCGAGATCGACCACGCCGTCGACGATGACGACGGACACGTGGACACCCGATGGCCAGAGGTGCCGCGCCATCGACTCGGCGAGGCTTCGCTGCGCGGCCTTCGCTGGCGCGAACGCGGCCGTCTTCACGTTGCCGCGTCGCGATGCGGTCGCGCCGATGAAGACGATGTTGCCTTGCTTCGCGAGCTTCATGGCGGGGATGACCTGCTTTGACGTGAGCAACGCGCCGAGCGTATTGACTCGCCACGACATCTCGAAGTCGGCGACGGTCACCTCTTCGACCGTGCCCCACACGCCCGCTCCGGCGTTGTAGACGAGTACGCCAATGTCCCCGAGTTCGTTTCGTATTGCGCTGAACGCGTGCTCGACCGAGAGGGCTTCGGCGACGTCACACGCGTAGGCGCGCGCACCGGGCATCGTCGAGGCGAGCTTCTGGATCAGCTCGGTCGTCCTCGCCAGGAGCGCGACGGCATACCCCTCTCTGGCAAACCGCCGGGCGATGGCCGCGCCGTTGCCGGGACCGACGCCCACCACCGCGCAAACCGGCTTCTTCTGATCGGTCATCGAGCTTCTCCTCTCCGGCTACTGTACCCCGGTTCAGAGATTGAACGCGTTGAGCAGGAGCGTCGCCAGCCCGGACGCGAGGAGCACCGCCGCAATCAGGTTCGCGCGCCGCACCAGCGGCGTCACGTCGCGCTCCGCGCTGCGCGCCGTCTGCACGGCCGCTCGCCAGTAGAGAAACGCCCCGGCCACGACGATCGCGAGCTCGAGGGCGATCGAGGCTCCGTGCGACCGCCAAAGACCGAAGCCGAGCCTCGGCGAGTCGGCCGGCGCGCCCGGCCAGAGCGGCATGTCGGCCCGGTGCATCGGAAGATCGAGCACCCAGTGCGAGAAGACGACGGCCCCGAGCACCGCTCCGGCGCGCTTTCCCCACGATATCGCGGCGACGATTCCGAAGGTGGCGGCAATGACGAGCGCGCCGACGAGAGAGTGCGTGTAGTCCGCGTGGATGATCACGTCGCCGTAGCCGCCCTTCGTCCCCGCCACCGGATCGATGGGCTCGATCCCCGCGGCGTAGAGAGGCACGAAGAGCACGTCCATCCAGACCGTGGCCAGCATGAGCGCCCAGAGGGGCACCGCGCGCGCGCGCGACTTCACCGCCGCCGCGAAGCCGAAGTGTCCGGCGATCATCGGCTCGGCTCCTCTCGCGAACTCGATCGGGGCTTCGGCCACGGCAGCCTGGCGTCGAGGATGCCCGTGAGGACCACGAAGAGGAAAATTCCAAGGATGAAGGACATGTGCGTCTCCTTTCTAGCGCCCAGCGAAGCGCGTCGCCGCGCCGCATGAGCGAGGGCGCTCAGCCTCGTTCGCGGAGGATGCGCCGGAGGATCTTGCCCGACGGCGATCGCGGGATCTCGGCGACCAGCCTGACGTCGCGGATCTTCTTGTACGGGGCCACTCGCTCGGCGACCCAGGCAACGAGGGCCGCGGGATCGAGCTCGCCCTTCGCCACCACGTACGCGACCGGGGTCTCTCCTTCGGGCGCGCGCGGAAGGCCGACGACGGCCGCATCGGCGACTTGTGGATGCGAGCGAAGGACGGCTTCGAGCTCGGCGGGAGCGACCTCGTAGCTATTGTACTTGATGAGCTCCTTCAGCCGGTCGACGACGAAGAAGGCACCGTGTTCGTCGATCCGCAAGACGTCGCCGGTTCGAAGCCAGCCGTCGACGAGCGCCGAGGCCGCGGCTTCCGGCGCGCCCAGGTAGCCGGGCGTGATCTGCGGCCCTCGCAGCCAGAGCTCGCCCTCGCGCTCGTTCTCGACGCCGGTGCCGGGGTCGACCAGGCGCGCCTCGGTGCCGGGGACGAGAAAACCGACCGACCCCGCGGGCACCTTGGCGCCGCGGTCGTCGGACGGAACGTAGTGCGTGCCCGGGGAGGCTTCCGTCATCCCGTATCCTTGAATGACGCGGAACCCCACCCGTCGCCCGAGCTCGAGGGCCACGGCGGCGTCGAGGGGGGCCCCCCCCGATACGGCGACCCGGACCGACGAGAGGTCGCGCGTCTCGAGCGATGGATACGCGGCGAGCGCGAACACGACCGGCGGGACGAGGTGCAGCCTCGTCACGCGGTATTTCTCGATGAGAGTCAGGTATCGCTCGATGTCGAAGCGCGGCAACGTGACGACGGTGCCGCCGTTTCGCAGCGCCGCGTTGAGGATGAGCGTCAACCCGTACATATGAAAAAACGGAATGAACGCGCAGAACACCTCGTCGGGGGCGATCACCTGCACCGGCTGGTGCTGCTCGACGTTCGCGACGAGGTTACGGTGCGTCAGGAGCACCCGCTTGGGCAGGCCCTCGGTGCCGCTCGAGTACGCAATGACCGCCGGGGCGCGCGCCGTGTCCTGGTCGAGACGCGGCACGCCGCCGGTCGCGAGCGGGATCTCGTTGAACGGGCCTTCTTCGCACGACGGGTCGAGGGTGAAGACGTCTTGATGGTGCGACAGGCGCGACGCCGACAGCGCCTCGTCCCGCGCTGCGTCCGACGCGACGACGAACCGTGCGTCGGAGTCGTCGAGGAGCCGGGCGATCTCCTCGGCGGTGCACATGGGGTTGATCGGCAGCGCCACCGCGCCGGCCGCCAGAATGGCGTGGAACCCGGCGGCCCATGCCAGCTCGTTGGAGCCGAGGAGCGCGACCACGTCCCCCGGCCGGACGCCCTCCGCCACGAGCCCCGAAGCGCCGAGATGCACCGCGCGCGCGAGCGCCCCATACGTCAGCGTTTGCTCAGTCACGCCGTCGACGAGGGCGACGCGGTCGGCGTAGTCGCCCGCCCGTTCGAGCACGTAGGCGTCGAGCGCGAGCGCGGGGATCCGCGGATCGGGGTACGGACTCCGATGAATCACGGAACGGGGGCTCGCTTCGCGCCGGCGGTCGGGCACGTCGAACGGGTCTTGCGGATCAAGAAGGTCACCGGCTACTCGAGCCTAGCCCGGCCGCAATAACCCGCTCGCCTTCGTGCGCTGCCACGCGCCCGATGTCTCATGACGGAGCTTGAGCGCGCCTATGTGTGCGGATCGGGGAGATCGTGCGGCCGTTCGGGCAGGCGGTCGACTAAGGCAGGCCGATGTTGTTCAGATTGATGAGGAGCGTCAGCCCGCAGCGGCCGCAGATGAAGGGGAGGGAGGGGAGAGCCTTTCCGATGTTGCTGCCGAGGATGAACGGCAGCCCGACAGGGTCGGCGACCGTCCACTTCTTGGATTTGCAGACCGGGCACGCCTTAATCGAATACTGCTGCAGCCAGGCCTGCACCTTGGCCGTTTGCTCGGGGTCGAGCGCCATTTCCGGATCTCCTTTTTGCGCCGGCGGGTCGGGCTAACCGACCGCCGGCTGTTGACCGCTGGCGAGGCCCTGCGCCGCGCCGGTGACGCCCGCTGCCTGGCCCGGGTGCGCGATGCGGGCGGGCTCGAGCAGCGCCGCTGCGCTCAGGATCAGCACGCCTTCGAAGTAGTAGTAGTTGCAGAAGGCCTGCTTCGCGAAGAGAAAGAAGCACGCGTAGGCGAAGGCGAGGGCGAGCGGCAACCGACTCGGCGCCGCGGCGGGCCCGGCCTTTCGCCAGCCGAACGCCATGGCCGCGCCGGCGCCCACCACGGCGAGCGCCCCGGGCGCTTGCCAGCCGGCGACCTTGAACAGGTAGGCGGGCAGCGAGAGCGCCTCTCTTCGGAACGGCTGCCGCAGCTGGAAGAGCACGACGTCGTTGACGAAGTCAGGCGGCCCCCAGACGAAGAACGGGAGCGCCGTTGCGACCGCCAGCGCCAGGCCTTCGATCCATGCGCGCCGCGAGACGCGCCCGGCCCGGAAGAGGAGCGGCAACGCGACGACGCTGTATTGCTTGAAGCCGAGGAAGAGGCCGAGCACCGCGCCGAGCCAGCGCGCGCGGCGCCGCTGGAGCGCGAGGAGCAAGCCGACGAAGGCGCCGGCGATGAGCGAGTCGGTCCACGCGTGCTCGAGAATGAAGAAGCCGCGCGGCTGCAGGAAATGGAGGCACGCGATCGCGAGAGCCACGGGCGGCTCGTGGCCGCTCCCCCGGGCGAGCGCGAAGAGCAGGACACCGATGCCGAGCTGCGCCGCCAGCAGCGCCCAGCGAACGTCGCCGCCGACCCGGTGGCCGAGCGTGGTCACGAGCAGCGAGAGCGGAGGATAAGGGTATTCGCGAAGCTCGGTGCGGTCGTCTCCGAAGAACGCGCGCGTCTCGGTCGGGTCGTACGGGTTCGGAAACATCGCCGAGTAAGGGTCGCGCTCGGCCTCCAGCTCCTGCGCGCCCACCTGCTGCAGCATGTACACGTCGATCTTCGGCGCCGGCGCGCTGAGGATCACGAGCGAACCGGCGACCGCATACAGCCCCACGCTGGCCGCGAGGAGCGCGCGCCCCCCGAGCGCCGGGCGGACGAACGCGGCGACGCCGACGAGCCCCTGCCCGATCGTGAGCGGAACGAGCAGAAGGGGCGAAGGAGAGTCGGCCAGGACGATGACCGTGGCGGCCACGACGAGCCACGGAACGACTCTCGCGTGCATCGGCCGCGCGCGCGTCAGCTCGAAGGCGAGGAGCGCGGTGGACGCGAGCGCGAGGGGGAGGCCGGGCAGCGTGCCGTTCGCGATGAGGAGGCCGAGCCCGAGCAGCAAATAGGCGACGATCAGCACTCCGAAGTGCGCGGACGCTACCAGGCTCGACCCGGCCGCGCAAAGCGCCGTGGCCTCGGCGTTCGGCGCTCGAATCGCCCGCGGCGGGAGGGGTACGATGCGGGCGCATGAGGAAGAAGTGAGCAAGAAGTCCGTCACGGCGTTCGTCCTGTGGGCAGGCATCCGCGCGTCCGTGGCGCTCGTCGCCGTCGTCGTCGGGTGCTCGTCGTCATCGACCCCCGCGCAAACGGGCGGCGCGTGCGCTTACCCCGCGAACGTGGAGACGGATCGCGACGCGTCGAGCGAGGGTTGCTTCGCGCGGCCGCCGGCGTCGATCTGCCAGGTCAGCAACGGTGCCACGATCCTCGCCGACGGGGGCGTCGAGAACGGGACCGAGACCTGCCAATCGCTCTGCTCCGCGGGCCAGTACGAGCTCACGTGTCGAAGCGCCGGGATCGCCAGCGCCATCCCGGATCCCGATTCATCGCTCGGCTGCCAGGTCATCCCCATACCGACGCCGTCGAACGCGCTCTTCTACTGCTGTCCATGCGCGGGGTGAATCGATGCGCTCGCCTGCGATGACCGCGTTCGTGCGAGACCCCCGAGGGCAACGATGAACCGCGCCGAGCTCGTGACCTTCCTCCGGCGCCATCGGCTGTGCGTCCAGGCGTCCGTGTCTCCCGCGTCGAGCCCGCAAGCCGCGCTCGTGGGCTTTGCCGTCAGCGACCAGCTCGAGATCGTCTTCGACACGCTCGACTCGACGCGCAAGAGCGAGAACCTCCGGCAAAATAGCCGGATCGCGCTTGTCGTCGGCCTCGGACCCGAGGAGCGAACGGCGCAGATCGAGGGCATCGCCGACCGACCCTCGGGGGCCGAGCTCGAGCGGCTGAAGCGCGTCTACTTCGAGGTCTGGCCCGACGGCGTCGCGCGCCAAACGTGGAAGGGCCTCACGTACGTTCGCGTCCGCCCCACGTGGGTTCGCTACAGCGACTTCGCGCATGCCGAGGGGCCCGAGGTCGTCGAGGTGGAGATCTAGAGCAGCCGGCGCGCCTCGGCACGCGCGAGGCTTTCGTTAGCGCGCGTCGCGGAACATAGGTACTCGTCTTGCCGCTGCCGGGGGGTCCGGCGACGACGATCATCCGCGGACGATGCAAGCGTGGTCACCCCGTCTCGAGCGTCGTGTCCGAGTCGGGCAGCATGTCTGGCGGCAGTTCGGTAGAGGCAAGATTCCCTTCGGCATCGACGATTCCAAGTCGTTCGAGCCGTGTGCGCGCCGTGGCGAGCGTGGCGTGATGCGCGAGTCGATCGAGCAGGGCGGTGGTGAGCTTCTCGTCGCACGATGTCGAGGTAGTGGTAATGATTGGCCAGCATCTCGTTGCCGCGGTCGTAACAGGAGTAGGTGTGAAGCACCCTGCTCGCGTTCTTGTAGAAGACGCTGTGCCCTTCCCGTTCGGACCTTCCCGGGAACTGCATTCGATAATTGAAGAGGGCCTTCTTGTTGGTCATTTCCTCCGATGTGAAGGAAACGCCGTAGTCAAAGTTGAAGCTGGTCTCGCCCGATGAGACCCACTTGAAGCCCCAACCCATGCAGAGCCCGATTCGTTCGGGGTACGACGCTCCGTTCCGCGATCGCCGCAGCGACGTACAAGAACACGGAGCAAGGGGCGGCGACGAGCGTCTGGTGCGCCACGAGCATGCAGCTCGACGGCCTCGGGGGCGTCTACTGCGAAGACGTCGACATCGCGCAAGCGGTGCCCGCCGATTTTCCGGAGCCACGCGGCGTGCGGCCGTGGGCGATGGACCGGAGTTTGGCCGAGCGCCTATGGAGCAAGAGCGAAGAAGGGACCGGCGTCGCGCTCCTCTCGTGAGCTACGATCGGCGCGTTCGATGGGGCCTTCGGGGCACGTCGTGGGGTAATCTCCGCCTTGCTCTAATAAAACAAGAACGGCCACCAGTTCTTCATCGGCGACCCGTCGGCGTCGCGCGCCCGGTTGTGCAAGCCCGGCATGTTCTGGCGGTAGTACACCTGCCAGCCTCCTCCGCAGCCGTCGTCGCCGAATTGCCGCGTGTACGCGGCAACGGCGGGCATGTCGCTGCTGTAACCGGCGAGGACGTCGCCGTTCGGCCCGTCGTTCAGGTCGTAGTGCTCGCAACGCGACCGCACCGACTGGGCATTGCCATAGTCCCACTCGAATCGGGCATTCGGCGGGAAGTGCGTCGTGCCGCATCCCTGCACGAACGGGCTCATCTTCCAGGTCGAGCCGTCGGGAAACGTACCTGACGCCTCGGGCACCACCGCGGGTACGGCGGTCTCGCTGGGGTATGCGATGCAGGCGCTGGTCTTCGAGCCGCACCACCCGTTGGTGCCCTGGCCGACCAGCTGCGTCCAGCTATCGAACGACGTCCCATCGCGAGCCATGAAGTCGCCGTTGAAGTAGTCGCTCGCGTTGTCGCGCAGATAGGGGATCGCCGGGGGCGTGGCCGATGCCGTGTTCTCGATACCGGCCGACCGAGGCACGAGGTCGCAGTCGATCCCGCGAACGGGGCTGACGTAAGCGATCCGCGCGGTCACTTCGCAGTGGAGGGCAGGGAACGGTTGATACCCCGTGTCGGCGAACATGCCGGCGACGGGCTGGTTCTGCGCGTCGTAGACCTGCTTCGACTCGGCCATGAGCGGGGGTCGGCGGGCCGTGGCTTCGTCGCCGGTCATGAGCCACAATTCGTTGATGATTCCCTGCTCGAAGAGCTGGCAGAGCGTGAGCGACTGCGACGGATGGGCGGGGTCTGGGTAGCCGTAGTTCGCCGCGAAGGCGGCCGTGAAGAGGGCGCTCGTGTCGAACGCGCCGCTCGCGTCGGTCGGCAGGAGCGCGCTCGACTCGAACGTCGCGTTGGGGGGCGGAGGGTGATCGGTCAGGTCGACGAGCTTGACGAGCGAATATTCGAGAAACGCAGAGGCCGACGAGTCGGCATATCCGTGATAACGCGAGCTCTCCGCGATGGCGTCGATCTTGGCGTGGACTTGCTGCTCGGCGGCTTGCGTGTCGAGGTGGTCGTAGAAGTCGAGAACGAGCACGCGCGGCTGCATCTCGACGAGGCTGTCGTGATGCGCGACGAGCCACGGATCGGAGTTCGCGCCGTGCGAGGCGTTCGGCCAGATCAAGAAAGGCCCGGCGTCGGGTGTCTGACCGAGATCCACCGCATCGACGACGCGCGAGCCGCACTGCGAGGTGCCGGCGAGCGCAAGCGCCAGCAACCCGCGACGCCACCGGTGAACGGCGGCCCGGCGGGGTGTCACGGCAGGGTCCCGAAGAGTCCCCCACCGGCGCGAAGCGACGGACCGCCGATGCGACCCACCTCGGTGCCGGCCACCTGCACGACGGACGGCGGCCACTCGGCGAGGGCGCGAGCCTGCATGACGAACGAGAGCGTCGAAACGAGGGGAACCGCGAGCCCCACGCCCACCGCGGTCAAGAGCGACCCGTCGTCCGAAGTGTGCCCCTCGTAGGGAGGATTGCCGACGCCGGCGACGTGAACGTGCTCCGCCCCGGCGCCCGCGGTCACGAAGGGCACGAGCGCCGCTCGAGGCCACCAGGTCTTGACCGCCTCGATGAACGCCAGCTGCTGTGCGACGCCAGCGTACCCGCGGGGTCCGGAGAGCGTGACGGTGGGGCCCAGTCCGGCGAAGGTCGCGCGAACGCTGAATCCCCCGGGCCATCCGTACGACGCCGTTGCGTCGGGGCTCCAGGTCGCGCCCATCGCGCCGAAGCTCGCGTCGGCGGCCGCCCCGAGCCCGGCGCCGACGCCCGAGGCGAACGGGCTTCTGGCTCTTTCGGCCGCTTCGGGCGACGTCGCCGCGGGCGCCGAGGGCCGGACCGGCGGCGCCGGCGGGGAGGTTGGCGCTGGCGTCCAAAAGTCCGCGAGGCTCGCCCTCAGCAGCTCCACGGCGCGGACCGCGAGGATCTCCGAGCCACGACCGCGGTCCGTCTCGTGGAGGAGGGCGTTCTGAATGACGACCTTCTGCCTCGTCCGATCGGACACCCAGATCTCGGCGACCGACGTCCCCCCCTCGGATGGCCTGACGAAGATGGCGAAGGCCGCGATCGCGTTCCGTTCGCGCCCCGCCGACTCGAGCTCCCGCTTCGCGTCGTCGCTCGCGAGGGGAACGACGGCCACGTCGAAGCCGGCGGCCTTCAGCTCGCCGTTCACGCGCGCCGTCGCTTCGGTGGTCATTTCGTCGGGCGTCGCGTGACTGAGCAGGACCACGACCGGTGCCGTCGCGCCGGCAAGGGCCCCGCGCGCGAACGAGCATGGACCTGCGGCGATGACGACCAGCGCCACGACCGCGGGCCATCGCTTCATTGCGCGCGCAAGAGCCTGTTCGCGGCGCCGGCGTAGGGACCGTCTGGAAAGCGCGCGAGGTACTCGCTGACGATCGCGCGCGCGCCGTCGGGACCCTTCAGTCGCTGAAGCAGCATCATCTTGCGCCCGAGGGCCTGCGACGCGTAGGCCCCCTCCGGGTTCTCGCCGAGGTAGACGTCGTACCAATCGACCGAGACGGCGTCGTCGCGCTCGCCCGGCGCGCTCTCGGCGAGGCCCCCGAGGAAGAACGAAGCATCCCGCGCCTGCATGGACCCAGGGTATCGCGCGCGCTGCGCCATGAGCGCCCGGCGAGCGAGGTCCTGCCGCCGGGCATACCGCGCTGCGTCGGCCAGCGCGGCGAGGTCGGCCACCGGCGACTCGGCGAGCACCCGGTCGACCCCGCGGCGTTCTGCATCCGCGATGACGCCCTCGAAGTCGCCGTGGGCGACGCGCCCCTTCCAGCGGGGCGCCTCGACGTGCC
>CALFNG010000507.1 GCA_937902985.1 uncultured Myxococcales bacterium | reverse complement strand
TCGGCGTGCCCCGCATCAGTTGCCATCGCGGGGCGCCGACTGCGATGAGCCCTTGAGCCCTTCGGGATCGATCGACGGGGGCTCTCGCAGGTAGCGGGCGAGCGGGTTGTCCTTGCGCCAGATGACCGCATCCATGAAGTAGTGATGGATGTTGACGATCGAGAACAGCGCCGCGAAATAGGGCGTGGGGCCGAGCGGGATCGGGGCGCCGCGCCGCGGACGAAACCAGTCGTCGAGCACCGTCGGGGCCGCGTGGAAGAAGATCCATCCGAGTACGAGCGCCGAGAGCGCGAGCATTCCGAGGCGCACGGGTGCTGACCGCTCGAACCAGGGCGGACCCTCGCGCTCGCGCGCTTGGTTCTTCTTCATCAGCCACACGATGTAGAGGTACTGCACGGAGTGCAGCGCCGGGATCGTGTAGGCCACGAGGGGGTCGATGCTCGAATAGATTGACCACGACCAGACGCTGCACAGGAGCGCCACGAGCGGCGTGAAGAGCGGGAGGCGGCCTTCGCGTCGCCACTTGCGAGCGAGGACGTAGATCAAAGGCAACGCCGACGCGAGGGCGACGACGTGCGTGACCCGCTCGAGCCCGATCGAGTGTGCGATCGTCGTGTAGACGACGCCTTTCTCCTCGACCTCGGTGCCGGCGTCGGCGGGGCTGGCCCACGCGTAGGCCCAGCCCGCGAGGCAGTGCGCCAGGATCGCGAGCCGCTCGCCCCTGCTGAAACGAACCCCTCGCCTCGCTGCGAGCACGATCATCACGCCGAACCCTTGCTTCACGTAGTGCCAGCCAACGAGGAAGAACATCAGCTGGATCATCAGCGCGAGCGAGACCGCGGAGCCCTTCGCGATCGCGGCGACCGCCCAGGCCACGAGCCCCAGCGGAATCGCCACGCCGGCCGCCAGGTAACGAGCTCGCTGCCAGGCGTGGAGCCCGCCGCCGCGGAGTTTTTGGCGTGCGTCTGCGTAGAAAAGCACGTACGTGACGGCGAAGTGGGGGTCGTTGACGGCGTGCGCCGCGTAGAACATGGTGAAGCCAACGGCGAGCTCCGAAGAGTCGAGGCCGAGCGATCTCCGGAGCAGCCACGCCAGCGGAAACAGCAAAGGCGTGAGCCCGCCCACCAAGAAGAACTCGGTGAGACGGCCGGGAGCCGGTCGCGTGCGCGAATTCTCGAGGGGGCGCGTGGGCGCCAGGGAGACGCTGGTCATGAGTCGGCTCGTGCCCCGGGAGGCTCACGACGATAGAGCAATCCCCGGGACGGAAGAAGCGGCGAGCCGGGCCAAGGGCGGCGAGACTCGCGCGACCTAAGGGGCGCCGACGCGGGTTTCGCTCTATACGAGCCCCGTGGTTGCTCGATCTCCGCTCCCTGACGTCCTGCCGATCGACCCTCGACGAGGTCCTGTCCGCGGAACCGCGCGCCCGCCGGGCTCGAAGAGCTACACGAACCGCGCGCTGGTGCTGGCCGGCCTGGCCGGTGGCCGATCGACCATCGAGGGTGCGCTCTTCAGCGACGACACGCTTCACATGGCGAGGAGCCTCGGCGCGCTCGGCATCCCCGTCGACGCCAGCGAGGCCAGAGAACGCTTCGTCGTCGAGGGATGCGGGGGAAAGCTGGCCGTTGCGCGCGCCTCCGTGTTCGTCGGCAACTCGGGGACGACGGCCCGCTTCCTCACGCCGGTCATGGCGCTCGGAACGGGCACGTACGAGCTCGAGGGCGACGAGGCGATGGGCAAGCGGCCGATCCAGCCGCTTCTCGACGCTCTCGGCGCGATGGGCGTCCGCGCGACCAGCGTGCGGTCGAACGGATGTCCCCCCTTGCGCGTCGAATCGGCCGGTCTCGAGGGGGGCCGCGTCCGCATGGCAGGCGGAATCAGCAGCCAGTATTTCAGCGCCCTGCTCATGGTCGCGCCGTGCACCCGTCGCGGGATCGTTCTCGAGGTCGAGGGAGACCTCGTCTCGAAGCCTTACATCGAAGTCACGGCACAATCGATGGCCGCCTTCGGCGTGACCTTCCGGAACGACGCGTACGCGAGGTTCGAAGTTGAGCCCGGCGAGTACCGCGCAACGGACTACGTGGTCGAGCCTGACGCGTCGGCAGCGTCGTATTTCTTCGCGGCGGCTGCGGTCACTCGAGGCCGGGTGGTCGTGCCCGGTCTGGGAAAGCGGTCGCTGCAAGGCGATCTGGGGTTCGTGCGGCTCCTCGAGCGCATGGGCTGTCAGGTGCGGCAGACGGAGACGGAGACCGAAGTCACCGGCCCCGAGAAGCTGACCGGAATCGAAGCGGACATGTCGGACCTGTCGGACACGGCGCAGACCCTGGCGGCGATCGCTCCGTTCGCAGACCGGCCCACCCGCGTGACGGGTATCGGGTTCATTCGCCGCAAAGAAACCGACCGCGTCGCTGCGGTCGTCGCCGAGCTGAAGCGCCTGGGCATACACGCCGAAGAGGAGTCTGACGGCTTCGTCGTGCACCCGGGGATCCCGCAGCCCGCCGACATCGAGACGTATGACGATCACCGCATGGCGATGAGCTTCGCCATCACGGGGCTCGCCGCGCCCGGGATCCGCATTCGAAACCCTTCGTGTGTCTCGAAGACGTTCCCGCACTTCTTCGACGTGCTCGCGGCCGTTCAGGCGACCTGACGGCGAGTCACCGCCGGGGCGGCGTGTAGGAGCGGCGTACACCAATCTTGCGGCACGATGTGGCTCGGCTCGGCGAACGTCAGGGCGAAGCGAATTTCCTCGCGAGGCGAATCGACGCACGTACCCTCGAAGTGGACGGCATGAACGAACGACGCCAGCACTCTCGGCTCTCGATAGCTGTCGAAGTCGACTTCGGCTCCGAGCACAACTTCTATTCGGCGCGGACGCGCGACATCTCCGTTGGCGGCCTGATCGGCCTTCGGTTCGTGAACCTGTCACACTCGGCGAAGAAGAGCATCGAGGTCTTCATGGCGCTCCGCGAGCCGATGGCGTTTCGCATGCTCGAGAGCGACGACGAGAGCGAGTAGGTTCGTTGTCCCGCGGAGGTCGTACGAACCGTCGCTTCGTGATCATCGGCCAGAAGGCCAGTGCCTCGGGCGACTTTCTGCCGTTCGACGTTCCCGGCACGAGCGGTCGCCTCGACGTGCTGCTCCGCTGCGTGCGGGCCGCGCTTCTCTGGTCGCACGGCATCCGCGCCGGCGTCGTGGTCTACCTCGTGCTCGGCGGCGGCCCGCGCGCCCCGCGCGTCGTTCGCATCGAGGGCTCCGCCGCGCGCTTCGTTCGGCCAGACGAGCGGAGCCTGGCGACGCTGGCGACGAAGATCCTGGCGAGCCGTGCTGACGAGATCGCTGCGGGCTTCGTCGAGATCCGAGCCGGGATTGCGGTGAGTCGAGGGGGCCTCGAGACGGTCTTCGACGACCTGGGCGATGCGACGCTCTACGTCCTCGACGAGGCCGCGACGGACATCCGCGACGTGCCCGAGAGCGGCCTCGACGACACTGCCTTCTTCCTGGGCGATCACCTCGGGTTCGAAGAAGCGAACCGCGCCTGGCTCGAGTCGCGTGGCGCCAGAGCCATCAGCGTGGGACCGAGGAGCCTTCACGCCGAGGATGCGATCACGGTCGTGTTGAACGAAATCGACCGCCATGACGCTCGACGGGGCATGATTTCCCCGGTTTCCTGAAAGGAACGCTCACGTGCCAGGGAGACGAGGAAGGCCTGGCTTCGCGTCCACCGCCCAATGTGCTTGGCTTCCGGTCATGAAACCCCTGACGCTCGCCCTTCTTTCTCTGGTCCTCACCGGGATCGTCGCGCCGTTCGTCGCCGGGTGCGCCGGCGATCAATCGCCGCAGCCCCCCACCACGACGACCAAGCAGGCCGTCGCCGCCGGGGACGGAGGCGGAGGCACCGTCAGTGCTCCGACCACGGGTGGCAAGACCGGCGGCTGGTAAACGCATCGCGGTTGCGGCGCTCGGTGCGGTCGCGCTGGCGGTCGGCGCGGCCGCCGCAGTGTTCGCGCGGGCGGACAAGAAGACCGCGATCGATGCCTCTTCCATCGAAGGCGCGTCGCTGGCCGGCGACCCGTTGAGAAGCTTGCGCGCATGGGAGAACGCGACCCGAGCGAAGACCGATTTCGAACGGTCCGAGACCTCCGCGACCGCCCTCGGCGCAGACCCTTACGCCATCAGGCGACTGGAGGCCTCGACTTCGGGCCTCCACCCGCAGCGTCTGGTGGGAGTTCTCCGCGGTCGAAGCGCGCTCGTCGAGATCGACGCGACGCTGCAGGAAGTGGGCCGAGCACCCGCGCCGGAATCGCCTACGGGGCTCGCCGTCGGACGCGACGGCGAGATCTTCGTCGTGGGTGAGCTCTCGAGCGACGTGGCTCGCTACCGGGTGTCCGCCGCCGGGATCGCGTCGACGGGGGCCATCGAGCTGGCGGACGTCCACGCGATCCGCGACGTGGCGGTCGGGCCGGAGGGGGCGATCTACGTCGTTGAGGAGCACGACGGGCGGCTACTCACGCTGACGGCGCCGGCCGGGGTCGGGCGGGCGCCGCCTGCCAGCCGGCTCGAGACGCTGCTTTGCCACGGTCCGGTCCGCGTGCTGAGGGTGGGGGCCGCGGTCCTCGTGAACTGCGTGCTCGATCATGCGATCGTCATCCGGCCGGTCGACAGCCACGGCATCCCGGTTGCCGCGGGAGAGGTGCGCATCGTTCACGATGGACCGATGTGGGGCGTCGCCGCGCTGCCCGATGGCGACGGCCTTCTCGTCGCGGTCGGGGGCGTCGAAGATCATCCGCTCGATCGAACCGAAGGGTCGTTCGGCTTCATCGATTCCTTCGTCACTCTCTACCGCGTCGCGGGTGGGCAGGCGGCGAAGCTCGACGAGATCAACACTTCGGAGCTCCACGTCGTCACGCCGAAAGCACTCTCGCTCTCTCGCGATGCCGACGGCGGCGTCGAGCTCACGGCCGCAGGCTATGGATCCGACCGCCAGGCATTCGTCCGGTGGAGAGCCGGGGAGCTGACGTCGCCTTCGATCGGGACGCGCGCGGTTCCGCCGGGCAGCGCCGCGGTCGAACGGCTGGCGGACGGTTCCTTCGTGTTCGCCAATTCGCTCCTGGACGCGTGGGTGCGTGTTCCGCCCGCTCCCCGCGAGCCGGCCGTTGGAGGCGAAGTGCCGCCGCTCGTGGCCCACGTCGACGATGCGGCGTCGAGCGCGCGGTCGGCCCAGTCGCGTCTCGGAGAGGCGCTGTTCTTCACGACGCTCCTGGCTCCCTGGGACCGCTCGGAAGGTCGGCTGAGTCGATTCACCTGCGAGACCTGCCACTTCGAGGGGTACGTCGACGGGCGGACGCATTTCACCGGGCGCGGCGACGTTCATGCGACGACCAAGCCTCTGCTCGGCCTCTTCAACAACCGGCCGCACTTCTCCCGAGCCCTGGACCCAGACTTGACCACGATGGTCGACAACGAGTTTCGCGTCGCAAGCGCGAAGAGCGATCACGATCCCTGGTTTTCACTCTCGACGAGCGGCTTCCCGTGGCTGCGCGAGCTCGGAGTCGCCGGCGACACGCTCTCGCCGCTCGACCTTCGCGGCGCCTTCATGGCCTTCCTTGTGGACTTCAAGCCGCGGCCGAATCCGTCGGTCGCTGGCCGCACGCGATTCACCGAAGAGGAGCGTGCCGGCGCCGCGGTCTTCCGCGACCGGTGTGAGTCCTGCCACGAAGCGCGCCTCGTCGCCGATGAACCGGCCTCACGGGTTGCCTTCGACCGATGGGAAGGCCTCGTGATGTCGCCCGCGGGTCCCGTCGTCTGGGCGCACGACGACTACGAGAAGACCGGCGTGGTGCCGTACGTGAACGAGAAGGGCGCCCGCGTCGTCTCTCTCCGGAGGCTCTACAAGAAGTACCCGTACTTCACGAACGGCTCCGCGAAGTCCATTCCGGCGGTGCTCGATCGAGCGTCGTTTGCAGCCGGGGTCTTCTTTCACGACGGCGCTCCCGCTGGCGCGGTCGGCCTCGCCGACTCCGAGAAGGCGGTGGTCGCCGCGTTCCTCGATCTCCTCTGAGACCGTGGGTGTCAGAAGCTGACCGCGGCGGCGGCGCGGAAGAACGCGCCGCTCGTCGTCACCGAGCCGAGATCGATCCCGCTGACGACGCGAGCGTCGCCCGACGCGAGCGCCGGTGCGAGGTCGAGCCTCTCGCGGGCGACCCACCCGTAGCCCACGTCGGCCTGGAGCCAGAGACGCGCCACGCGCGCAGGCTCGCGCCTTTGTGGCCACACGAGCCACGCGTAGCCCGCGCTCACGTCGGTCGCGAAGAGCCACTTGGTCTTGCTGAGAGGCGCCGGGGCTGACGGGTCGTCGAGCTCTGCATGCTGCGAGAGGACGCCCGGTGCGCCGCGCAGGAAGGCATATCCCCACGGACCGATGTGAACGCGGCCCTCGATGGGGACCGTCAGGCGCTCGACCTCGAGCGACGCCATGTCTCCGCGAGCCGTCGCGCTGCTGGTGCCGTGGTCCCAGGCCAGCCCCGCGGCGAGCGAAAGGTGCCCGGCGGCGACGAGAGTCCGAGACGCTGCGATCGAGAACTGCGGAAGGAAGTCGTTCGTGGAAAACGGATCGAAGCCCGAGCTCGGAACGAGCGATCCACGAAAGCCCATCTCGAGGCGCCACATCTCGACGCGTCGGTCGAACGACTCGGTGGGCGCCACGTACTCGGTGTACTCCGCGGGCTTCGCTGCCGTTTGCGCGAACGCCGCGCGGGGAACCGAGAGGGTAAGAAAGGCAAGGAAGAGAAACGGTCGCGTCTTCACGGGGCCTCCACGAGGAGCGCGCCGGTCCGGCGCGAGTTCGCAGTCACGGGGTTGGTCGCGTCGAACACCGTCGCGCCGAAGCCACCTTGCGTGTGCATCGCGACCAGGGCGCGGCCTCCGTCAGCGCGCGCCACCTCGAAGACCGACGCGATTCCGAGGTCCGTCGTCAGGGGGATGGGGTTCAAGGTCTTGAAGTCGATCGACGCGAGGTCGGTGCCCCCGGGCTGGAACGCCCACACGCGGTCCGCCGCGATCGTCAGCGTTGCCGTCCCCGTCGTCGTCAACGGGGGAGCGGTGCGACCCAGGAGGTCGAGGACGTAGAACCCGCCGCCGCTCGTCATCTGGAGCACCTTGCGCTCCTGGTTCGGGGGCGGCACGTCGATGGCGTCCTTGATCGGCTGCGTTGCCCCGACGACCTGGATGCTCCGGTAGGGCTGCATCACGGAGTTGCCGAGAGACCACAACGCGACGCCCGAGGCGGCCCCGGCGCCGGCGTTCCAGAGCAGCGCGACGTCAGGTGCAGTCGGTATCGCGGGCGCCTGGCCCGCGGCGACGTTGGTCACCAGGGAGAAGCTCGCGTAGGCCGCGGGGAGGGAGACGATCGTCGTGACGCTCGTGTCGGGATCGATCAGGACGGCGCTGGTCGTCGATGGAACGAGGGCCGCGACGCGGAGCGCGAGCGACGCCGACGCACTCTGCGTCTCGACGAAAGCGACGTCGGTCGGAATCCCGCCGACGTCGGTGAGGTTGATCGACGGCCTGAAGTCGTTTCGCAGGTCCGTCGTCGGCGCGACGAGCTGCAGCGTGAACACGTTGGTGTCGTTCGAAGCCCAGACGGCGAAGCGCGCGTCTTTGGGGTTCGAATCGACCGCGAGGCCGGCCGGTGTCACCTGCTTCGCCGTCGAACCGCTCGTCAGTGGGACGGTGATCTCCGGCGGTGGCGCCGCCTCGAAGGCGCGGTCCAGGTCGAGCATCGTGAGGTCGATGTCGGTTTCGATGAGCAAGAGCCGTCGCGGATCCTTGCCGGCGGGCATCGCGAGCTTGGGCGTGAACACGAGACGTTGCGGCGTGCCGCCGAAGCTCTGGAGGGTGCGGGTCACCTTGGAGGGTGGCTTGCTCAGATCGAAGATGACGATCTCGTTCGGGTTCTCGACGAACGAGGGGGCCGCATTCGAACCGGCCGACGCGCCGGCGTACGCGACCGCCCACTGCCCCTGCGGATCGATGGCCAGACTCCCGAGCGGCTCGGACATGGGGTAGGCCTGCGCCTCGGCCCGGAAGTCGTCGGCGATCTCGATCACCGTCAGCGAGGGCAGCTCGTCGTTCGAAGTGCGCCTCGGCCAGTCTCCGGCCGAGAGGACGAAGAGCCGCGTCGCGTCGGGAGACACCACAACGTCGACGATCTGATGGCCGACGGCCAAGGACTGCTCGGCGAGCTGCAGGTCTCCCTGAGCCGTGAGCACCACCACCCGGTGCGCTGCGTCGTCGACGAGAGCCACGCCCCTGGCGAGACCGTATGAGGTCGCGCTCGTCGTCCCCGTCGCAATCGGGTCGTTCCAGTAAGAGGCCCTTCCGCCGCAGCCGGGGGCGAGCCCGACGACGCCGAGGGCCGCGATCGCGAGCACGATGCGTGCGTTGCGTGCGTTGCGTGCGTTGCGTGCGTTGCGTGTGTTCATTGGTCGGGCCCCACGACGATGCCGGCGCTCAACTCGAAGCCGGTGATCGTTCTTGCGGTGAATCCCCCGCCGCCGTCGGGCGGCACGCCTTCGGAGAGGTCGACGAAGGTGATGCGTCCTTCCGAGTAGTCCTGCGCGACGTATCCGCGGCCTGCGCCTGCCGCGATCCCCACCGCGATAGGCGGGCTCGCGAGCACGTACGGGCGCACCTCGAGCGACGGCATCAGCACCATGTAGAGGCCGTAGGTCGACGACGGGCCGTCGCTGATCGATACGATCGCGCGGTCGTTGGAGAGAGCGACCGCCGTCGGCGCCGCGGGCAACGACTGGATCACGGCAGGCAACTCCTGGGCGATCGGGACCACGCTGAAGGCGCCTTTGACGGCTGAGCCGGTCGCCGGCGGCTGATGCAAGACGATGGCGTACTTGCCGTCGGCCGTCGGAAAGACGGCCTGCACGGCCGCGTGGAGCGCGACGGTCCGGTAGGTCGCGGGCGGCGACAGCGTGAGAACGGTGATGCTGTCGACGGGCGCGACGGTCGTGAAGAGCACGACGCTCTTCTCGTCGGCGCTGATGAGGGCGCGGCCGATGAGCTGACCGGTGATAGGGACGGTGGTGATGGCGGCGGGATGACCGACGACCCCGGGAATCGGGAGGACCACGACGGTCGAAGTGTCGCGCAGGACGGCCACTGCGAAGTCTCCGAGCGGCGAGATCGTGAGGTCGGTGGGGGCCGCGGGCAGCGGGATCGTCGTCAATGAGCCGTCGGCGAGCGAATCAATCGTGACGACGGAAAGACCGTCGCGCCGGACGAGCGCGTACGCGCCGTCGGGCGTGAACGAAACGTCGGGCGCGCCCGCGGCCGGCGTGCCGGCGTCGGCGGTGTTGGTCGAATCGTCCCCGGAGGAGTTGGCTCCAGAGGCGTCGCCGGAGGGGAGGGCCGCGCTCGCTTCGCCAGCGTCTGCCGGTGCCGCGTCGCCGCTCGGTGAGGAGGCATCGCCGACGGGCGGCGCCGCTTCGGCTGACAGGGGGTCCTGTCGGATCACGATGGGTTCCTGCCCCGTCAGGTCGACGACCGAGATGCCGTCCTCGGTCACGGCGAACGCGCGCGAGTCGTCCTCGGTGAAAGCGATCTCCACCGGGCGATACCCCACGGCGAGGATCGTCGCCGGCACCGGCGGCGAACCGGTCGCCGGGTTGCCGAAGTCCATCACGGCGAGGCTCTGGAACCCCTCGGTGGGATCGGCGTTCGAGACGAACGTCGCGTCGGTCCATGCGATGCCCCAGCGGCCGGTGGGCGAGATCGCCCACGAGTTGGCGTCCACGGTCGACACGTATGTCTGCGTGCTGAGCCGCCCGGTCGAATCGACCCGGAGCAACGTCGCGTCCTGAGACAGGACGTTGATCACGACGGCGAGGTCATCGGTCGGGTGGTTTGCGTCCCTCACCGCCGCGAGATAGGTCGGCGCGTTACCCGCCTCGGCGGTCTGTACGTCGAAGGTCTTCGCGTCGATGTACGCGACCCGGCCGCTCGTCGGGTTCGCGCTCCACACGAAGTTCCCGGTGGCGACCGGTGCTTTGTACTTGTTCTCTACCTTGACCTCGGGCGGAAGGGCGGCCATCCCGCCGTCGCTGGATCGGGATGAGCTGCCGCCGCTCGAACCTCCGCCGGCCGTGTTGTTGCCCGGCAACCCACCGTTGGAATCGAGGGCGGGGGAGGCGTTGCCCGCGCTTACTGAACTGCAGCCATCGACGACGAGCACCGCGAGTGCGATCGCCGGCGCCGCATAACGCCACGCGTCCATTGAGTTCCTCCCTGAAGTGAAGCCCCGCGCGGAGATGCCGCGCCCGAGGGGAAGGCTCATCTGCAAACTCGTGCCCACGGTGATCGTGAGCAGGAACCACCAAGTTCTCGCCGCGCCAGGGGGGCCTTGGTGTCATGGATGGCGCAACGTGGCACGTAGAGGCCGACCCGGTAGGTGACGAAGCCTCGTGACGGACGAGCGTCACGGAACAGGTTGATGGAGCATCGGACTTGGCGGACACACAGATTTTGCCGGCGCCTTGCGCTCCGGGGTACGGAGCACGAGATTTGTTGTTGCCCGAAGGCCACAGCGAAACATCCGCCTGACAATATTCGTTGACTGAGAGCTATGACTTCGACGCCCCAGACGCCGCCGGCCGACCGTTCCCACGGCGAGCGTGGGCACCGCCGCGGGTGTGGTTCGGCCCGGCGATGCCTGCGTGATTCCCTGAGTTTCCGTGGATCTCCGTCACGCCGCCTGCCATCGACGTCGGCTCGTCGCGGGTATGGCGCCGCTCGTCAGTCGACCGGGCCAGTTCGTCCGCAGCCCCGGTGTTCCTTCGGGCTCGCGGTCCACCATCAACACTGCGCGGACCAACGACGATGATGCACTTCCAGGCAGCGCGCAGGGTCGCGCCTCTTACGCGGACCTCCCTTGTCGTGCCCGACGCCGTAGTCGCGGCGGTCTTCCGGATCCTCGACCAGGTCGCGGGTGGGCTGGTGGCCCTCGGAATCTCGGCCAACACGATCACCTCGCTTTGCATCGCTCTCGGTGCCGGCGCTGGCGTGCTCCTCGCGTTCGATCAATTCGCGCTGGCGTCCGTACTCATGGTGGTCGCGTCGCTAGGGGATGCCATCGACGGGCTCGTCGCGCGCCGCAGCGGGTCGGCGTCTGTGGGCGGCGCGCTGCTCGATGCTTCCGGCGATCGCTATCAAGAGTTCTTTTTCCTCGGTGGTCTCGCGGTCTTCTTCCGCGAATCGCCCCTCGCCCTCGTGGCCACGCTGGCGGCCCTCGCCGGCTCTTTCATGGTCAGCTACAGCAGCGCGAAGGCCGAGGGGCTTGCGGTCCCCGTGCCCCCCGGCGTCATGCGCCGGGCCGAGCGAGCCGTGTGCCTCTGCCTCGCCACGGCGGTGACGGCGTTCTGGGAGCCTTGGGCCGCGAACACGGGCCGGCCCCCGTGGGTGGGGGCTCTGCCTATCTTGATCGCCGTGTGTCTGATTGCCGTCGCGGGAAACGTGTCCGCCGTGCGGCGGATGCGGCTGCTGGCAAAGGGGGCTGCGCGCGCGTCCGGCCCCGTCCGGCACAGTCCCTTGCCGATGGCGCCCGTGTCAAACGAGGTCCCCGGCGAGCTGGCGCGGGAGTCGACGATCTGAGTCGCCGTTCGGGCCGTTGCTCTTTCGCGCGCAACCTCGTCCGTGGCCCTTCCATCGGACCGGAGGCCGAGCTCAGGGTCGCCGTCGGGATGGTCCTCGCTTCAGCCCGAGCTTCATCCAGGTCACCGTCGTGAAGCCGATCGCGTCCATGATGTCCCTCCCAACGGGTCGACCGGGCGGACGTTTCGACCTCTCCGCCCTCGACGCCTTGCCTCAGCATAGTGCCTCCTGAGGCGCCGCGTCAAATGCCGTCAATGCATTGCGTCATGATTCGTCCGAGCAGAGATGAAGCGAAGTGATCCTGGCGCCTTGAGTGCGATAACGCATCGCATTGTAAGGGACCCTCGGCAGCCCGCGTTTGGACAACGTCGCGTCGCGTCGCGAGGCCGGCACGTTCTGGTCTGGCCCGGGGACGTGTGCTAGCGTCGCTCGCCAAGTGAATTCAGGTTCATATTTCGCAGCCCGGCCCGAGCAAGGGCGCTCGGCGAGGCAAGAGAGAAGAGTGACCGGTAAGCGATGACCTCGATGGCGAGTTCTCGAGCAATCACTGAACCAAACCCCCCAGCCGCAGGGCCCGAGCAATCGACAGCCGTCGTCAAGCGACGCGCGAAGCCATACCTGATCCTCGGCGCGGTGGTCGCTCTCGGCCTCGCCGGATACCTGACCGTCTCGTTGTTCTCGCGCGGAAAGGAGAGCACCGACGACGCGCAGGTCGATTCGGACGTCGTCACAGTCTCGGCGCGAGTCGGGGCGGCGGTGCTGAAGGTGCTCGTCACCGACAACCAGCAGGTCCACAAGGGGGATCCTCTGGTCGAACTCGATCCCGCCGACTTCTCCGTGAGAGAGAAGCAGGCAGAGGCGGAAGTCGCGGCTGCGACCGCCCAGGCTGCCGCCGCCGATGCGCAGGTGCAGATCGTCGCAGCCACGTCGAAGGGCGGCCTCTCGGCGGCGCAAGCCCAGCTCTCCGGCACCTCGACATCGGTCGCGAGCGCGGGCGCACAGGTCGACGCTGCGAAGGCCGCGCTCTCGCGCTCGCAGTCCGAGGCGGCCCGAGCGGACATCGACCTCGCGCGCGCCGAGTCCCTCCGCAAGGACCAGGCGATCCCTCAGGCGCAGGTCGACACGGCGCGAGCGAATGCCCAGGCCGCGCACGCGGCCGTCGCCCAGGCGCAGGCCCAGCTCGCGGCCTCCGAAGACGCCCGCCGCACCGCGCAGACGCAGATCGCCGAAGCGCGGGGGCGCGTCGAGCAGAGCGCCCCCGTCGACGCCCAGCTGGCGGTCGCGAAGGCCAACGCCGATCTCGCTCACGCCCGCACCGACGCCGCGCAAGCGCAGCTCGCCGAGGCCAAGCTCCAGCTCTCGTACACGCACATCCTCGCGCCCGCCGACGGGCTGCTCTCACGCCTGGCGGTTCGCGAGGGACAGCTCGTTCAGGCTGGCCAGCAGGTCGTCGGGCTCGTGCCGAACACGACCTACGTCGTGGCCAATTTCAAGGAGACCCAGGTGGGGCGGATGCGCGCCGGTCAGCGCGCGGAGATCTCCGTCGACGCGCTCCCGGGCCGCACGTTCGAGGGCAAGATCGACAGCACGTCTCCGGGTACGGGCGCGCGCTTCTCGCTCCTTCCGGCCGACAATGCGTCGGGCAACTTCGTCAAAGTCGTGCAGCGTCTGCCGGTGAAGATCGTGTGGGTCAACGTGCCGGCCGACGTCAAGCTCGCCGCCGGGCTCTCGCTCGACGTGACCGTGTTCACAGAGTAACGCGGGCAACCAAGCTCGCTCGGGTAGAGGGAAGGACATGAGTTCCAAGCGCGAGGTGCGGCGCGTCGCCGCGGCGCGATTCGGATGGGGAGCGTCGATCGCGATGGGTCTGTTCACGACTCCGGCCGGCGCCCAGCCCGCGCCGGGCGCGCGCACGGTCAGCATGAACGATTGCGTAGCGATCGCCCTCAGCGAGAACCCCGACGCGCAATCGGGCGAGTTCGTGATCCGCGAGGCCGAGGCTCAGCGGGCCGAGGTGCGCGGCGCCTTCGGGCCCAAGGTGCACATCGACGCGAACGTCCAGCAATGGAACTCGTCGTTCGCGCTCTCGCCATCGGTCTTGGGAGTAGGAGCGGGGGCCCCCCCCTTGACCGTGCGCGACGCGTTCACGTGGACGGCGGGGGTGACCGTCACCCAGCCGCTCCTGCCCCTCTTCGCCATCTACGACAAGTACAAGGTGCAAGATCTCGGCGTCGACATCGCGGCGATTCGCAGGGTGGCGACACGACGCGAGGTCGCCTTCCACACGGTCGAGTCGTACTACCGCTTGCTCGAGTCGCTACGACTCGCCGAGGTCGCGAACGCTTCGGTGACCCAGCTCGAGGCGCAACAGAGGCAGGCGCAGTCGCAGTTCGACAACGGCGTCATCGCCAAGAACGACCTCTTGCGGGCGGCCCTGGCGCTCGCCCAGGCCAAGCAGCGCGCCATCCAGACCCGGGGGCAAGTGGTGCTTGCTCGTGGGCAGCTCGGCGTGGCGATGGGGCTCACCCCTGACGAGCCTCTCGAGCCCGTTCCTTTCACGAGCGAGCCGCCGCCTCTGGCGGAGCCCGCGCTCGAGCCGGCCGAAGCTCGCGCCGTCGCCCAGCGACTCGAGCTCCGCGACCTCGCTCGTCAGGTCGATCAGGCCGAGAGCAGCAAGACCTTCGCCAAGCGGCTTTTGCTCCCCACCATCAACGCGGTAGGCAACTACTCGCACACCGCCGGCTCGGCGTTCGCTCAGACCGATGCCGCGTACCTCGGCCTGACGGCCTCGTGGGACGTGTGGGATTGGGGCACCACGATCGGCGGCATCCACGAGGCCGACGCGAAGCTGCACCAGGCCATTCTCGCGCGAAAGAAGCTCGAAGACGAAGTGCGCGTCGAGGCGCGTGAGGCCTTCATAAACGCCGAGAGCGCCCAGGAGGCGCTCGGTGTCGCGCGCTCGGCCGTGTCGCAGGCCGAGGAGAATTTTCGCATCGTCTCCAAGAAATTCGACAACAACGCGGCGACGTCGTTCGACGTCGTCGACGCCGAGTCCCTCCTCACGCAGGCCCGCGGCCAGGTCGAGCAAGCCCTCTACGACTACCTCATCGCCGGCGCCGCCCTCCAGAAGGCCACCGGCTCGCCGCTGCCAGGCGACGGCACCTAAAATCGGGCGAGCGTGATCTTCGATCACGCTCGCCCGATTTATTCGCCCAGGTTTGCCTAAATCAGCGCGTCTTCGTGTCTTCGTGGCTTGGCGGTTTCCCCCCCTCACTCCGCGGATGCGGGAGCGGAGGCTGCCGAGGGGTGGCGGGACTGGCGCTTGCGCTGGCGGTTTTGTTTGGTGAGGCCGTCGAGCGCCAGGTAGACGACGGGGGTCGTGTAGAGCGTCAGGAGCTGCGAGGCGAGGAGGCCGCCGACGATCGCGATGCCAAGGGGCTTGCGGAACTCGGAGCCGAGGCCCGTCCCGAAGACGAGCGGCAAGGCTCCGAAGAGGGCCGCGCACGTCGTCATGAGGATCGGTCGGAACCGGAGCGAGCACGCGCGCAGGATCGCGTCTTCGGGCGACGCCCCCTCGGTTCGCTCGGCAGCGAGCGCGAAGTCGATGAGCAAGATGGCGTTCTTCTTCACGATGCCAATGAGGAGGAGCAACCCCACGATCGCGATGATGCTGAGATCGACGCCGAAGAGGAGCAGCGCCACCAGCGCGCCGATGCCGGCCGACGGCAAGGTCGACAAGATCGTGATCGGGTGCACGTAGCTCTCGTAGAGCATGCCGAGGACGATGTAGACGGCGATGAGCGCGGCTGCGACGAGCACCGGCTCGTTCTGGAGCGACGACGTGAAGGCCTGCGCAGTCCCCTGAAACTCGGCGTGTACGCTCGGCGGGAGGTGGATTCCCAGCTCGGCGCGATTGATCGAGTCGACCGCCTGACCGAGCGACGATCCGCCGGCCAGGTTGAACGAAATCGTGACCGCCGGGAACTGACCGTTGTGGTTCACGGCCAGCGCCGTCATCGTCGGCTCCGCCTTCGCGATCGCACGGAGGGGAACCGCCGCTCCGCTCGCGCTCTTCACGTAGATGCCGTCGAGCGAGTTCGGGTCGTCGCGATTGCGCGCGGAGGCTTCGAGCACCACGTAGTACTGGTTCATCTGCGTGTACGTCTTGGCGACTAGCCGCTGCCCGTAAACGTCGTAGAGGGCGTCGTCGATGGCCTGGGCCGTCACGCCCAGCCTCGAGGCGGTGTCGCGGTCGATGTCGAGGCTCATTTGAAGGCCGGAGTTCTGCTGGTCGCTGTTGACGTCTTTGAGCTCCGGCAGCTTCTTCATGGCGTCGAGCACGCGCGGCGCCCACGTGACGAGCTCGTCGAGGTTCGCGTCCTCGACGGTGTACTGGTACTGCGTGCGGCTCTGGCGGCCGCCCACGCTCACGTCCTGGCGCGACTGCAGGTACGTGTTGATCCCCTCGACCTTCGACAGCTTGCCACGCAGGCGCGCGAGCACCTGATCGGCGCTGAGCTTGCGCGGGGGCAGCGGCTTGAGCATGAGGAATCCGGAGCCCGTGTTGCCGGTCCCCAGTCCGCCGGATCCGATGAACGCCACGTAGTGGTCGATGTCCGGGTCTTCGCTCAGTATGGCATTGACCTGCGTCTGGAGGCGGAACATCTCCGCGTACGACGCGTCTTGAGACGCCTCGCTGGTCGCCATCAGGAGGCCGGTGTCTTGCTGGGGAAAGAGGCCCTTCGGAACGTAGGCGACGAGCGCCACGTTCACGGCTACCGTCAGCCCCGTCACGAGCAGCATGGTCACGCGGTGCCGCAGCGCCCAGCGCAATCCGCGCTCGTAAAAGGCCAGCATCGCGTCGAACGCGCGCTCCGAGCCCCGGTAGAGGACCCCGTGCCGCACGTTCCGCTCCGAGCGCAACATGAGCGAGCACATCATCGGAGTCAGCGTCAGCGAGACGACGGCCGACACGGCGATTGCGGCGCTCAGGGTGACAGCGAACTCGCGGAAGAGTCGGCCGACGATCCCGCCCATCGCGAGGATGGGCACGAACACGGCGAGCAGCGACGCGGTGATCGACACGATGGTGAAGCCGATCTCCTTCGCGCCCTTGAGCGCCGCGTCGAAGGGTGTGTCTCCGTTCTCTATGGCGCGCGTGATGTTCTCCGTGACCACGATCGCGTCGTCGACGACGAAGCCGGTCGAGATGGTCAGCGCCATCAGGGACAGGTTGTCGAGGCTGTAACCGAAGAGCCACATGATCCCGAACGTGCCGAGGAGCGAGAGCGGCATCGCGACCGACGGCACGATCGTCGCGCGCCCGGAGCGCAGGAAGGCGAACACCACGACCACGACCAGAAAGACGCTGATGACGAGCGTCTTCTCGACGTCTTCGACCGACGCGCGGATGGTCTGCGTCCGATCGCTGCTGACCTCGATCTTGATGGCCGGCGAGATCGTCGTCGCGAGCTCCGGCAACAGCGCGAGGATGCGCTGATTGGTCTCGATGATGTTCGCGTCGGGCTGCTTGCGGACGATCATCAGCACTGCGCGCTTGCCGTCGGCCCAGCCGGCGACGCGGTCGTTCTGGACGTCGTTGGTGACCCGCGCGACGTCTTCGAGCTTGGCCGTGCCCTGGGCGTTCTGCGCGATCACGAGCGGCGCGTAGCCGCGCGCGTCGAAGATCTGGTCATTGGCCTGAATGGTCGCCGACTGCGTTCGCCCGACGATCGTTCCCTTGGCCTCGTCGACGGTGGTCGCGGCGAGCTGTTTGCGGATGTCGGAGGTGCCGAGCCCCATGCCCGCGAGCGCCGCCGGGTCGACCTGCACCCGAACCGCCGGCTGCTGCCCGCCGCCGACGAACACCTGACCGACGCCGTGCACCTGCGAGATCTTCTGCGCCAGGATGTTGTTGGCGGCGTCGTAGATCTGCGCCAGGGTCAGCGTGTCGCTCGTCAGCGAGATGATGAGCGTCGGGGCGTCGGCGGGGTTCACCTTGCGGTACGTCGGCTTCAGCGGGAGATCCGGGGGGAGCTCGCCCGCCGCCGCGGCGATCGCCGCTTGAACGTCGCGCGCGGCGGCGTCGACGTTCCGGTTGAGATCGAACTGGAGCGTGATCGACGTCGACCCGAGGGTGCTCATCGAAGTCATCTCGGTGAGCCCCGCGACGCGGCCAAAGCGCCGCTCGAGAGGCGTGGCCACCGACGACGCCATCGTCTCGGGGCTCGCACCGGGGAGCTGCGCGCTCACCTGGATCGTGGGGAAGTCGACCCGCGGCAGCGGCGCGACCGGAAGACCGAGGTACGCGAGGACGCCCGCGAGCAGTATGGCCGCGGCGAGGAGCGACGTGGCCACGGGTCGCCGGATGAAGGCCTCGGAGATGTTCATCCCGGGCCTCGCGCCGCCGCCGGCCTCACTGCGCCGGCTCCGCGGCCGGCTGGCGGCCGGCCTTGATCTTGACGACCCACGAGCGGAAGCGCTCCATGTAGAGGTAGACGACCGGCGTCGTGTAGAGCGTCAAGAGCTGGGAGAAGACGAGGCCGCCAACGATGGTGATGCCGAGCGGACGCCGCAGCTCGGAGCCCATGCCGGTGCCGAGGGCGAGCGGGAGGCCGCCGAGGAGCGCCGCCATCGTCGTCATCATGATCGGCCGGAATCGCAAGAGGCACGCCTCGTGAATCGCTTGCTCGGGCGTCTTGCCGTGGTCGCGCTCGGCCTCGAGCGCGAAGTCGATCATCATGATGGCGTTCTTCTTCACGATCCCGATGAGGAGCACGATGCCGATGAGCGCGATGACGCTGAAGTCGGTGTGGCAAACGAAGAGCGCGAGCAAGGCGCCGACGCCTGCGGAGGGCAGCGTCGAGATGATCGTGATCGGGTGGATGTAGCTCTCGTAGAGAATGCCGAGGACGATGTAGACGGTGATGATCGCGGCCAGGATGAGCGCCGGCTCGCTCGCGAGCGACTGGTTGAACGCCTGCGCGGTCCCGGCGAAGTCGGCGCGGATGCTCGGCGGAGTGCCGATGCGCACCTGGGCAGCCTGGATCGCCTTCACGGCGTCGCCCAGCGACTCGCCCGTGGTCAGATTGAACGAGACGGTGACGGCGGGGAACTGCCCCTGGTGGTTGATCGCGAGCGGCGCCGTCGTCGTGGTCTCGTGCACCATCGCGCCGAGCGGCACGGGCGCCCCCGACGGCGTGCGCACGAAGAGGCGGCCCAGCGCGGTGGCGGTGCGCGCCTCGTCGGGCTTCACTTCGAGGATGACGCGATACAGGTTCAGCTGCGTGAAGATGATCGACACCTGGCGCTGCCCGAACGCGTCGTAGAGGGTATCGTCGATGACCTGCGGCGAGATCCCGAGACGCGACGCCGTGTCGCGGTCGATCGTGAGCGACACCTGGAGACCCGCGGTCTCGAGGTCGCTCGCGACGTCTTGCATCACGTGCTCCTTCTTCAGCTCCGCGACGAGCTTCGGAGCCCACTCGGCGAGCTCGTTGGGGTCCGGGTCCTCGAGCGTGTACTGGTACTGAGTACGCCCCACGCGGCTGTCGATCTGCAGGTCCTGCACCGACTGCAGATAGAGCTGGATGCCGTCGACCTGCGCGAGCTTCGGCTGCAGCCGGGCGACGATCTCGTCGGCATTCGAAGATCGCTGATCGAGCGGCTTGAGCGTGATCGACAGGCGGCCGCTGTTCGTGGTCGGGTTGGTCCCGTCGGAGCCGATGAACGACGCGACATTCTGCACGTCGGCATCCGCCAGGATCACGTCGGCCAAGGCGCGCTGGAGGTCCATCATCTTCGCGAACGACACGTCGGGCGCCGCCTCGGATACGCCGAGCAGGGCGCCGGTGTCCTGCTGGGGGAAGAAGCCTTTCGGCACCAGCCAGGCGAGCCCGACCGTGAACGCGAGCGTCGCGATCGTGACGATCAGCGTCGTTCGTTGATGCCGGAGGACGATCTTGAGCCCGCGATCGTAGAAGTCGATCGCGCCCTGGAAAGCGCGCTCCGACCAGCGAAAGAGCGCGCCGCGCTCGCTCTGCTTCGGCTCGGGCTTGAGCAGGTAGGCGCACATCATCGGCGTCAGCGTCAGCGAGAGCACCGCCGAGACGCCGATGGCCGCGGCCAGCGTGACCGCGAACTCGCGGAAGAGCCGCCCGATGAGGCCCCCCATGAAGAGCAAGGGGATGAGCACCGCGACGAGCGAGACGGTCAGCGAGACGATGGTGAAGCCGATTTGCCCTGCCCCCTTGAGGGCCGCCTCGAAGGGCTTCTCTCCCTCTTCGATGTAGCGGGAGATGTTCTCGATCATCACGATCGCGTCGTCGACCACGAAGCCCGTCGCGATCGTCAGCGCCATCAGCGACAGGTTGTCCAGGCTGTAGCCGACCGCGTACATCACCGCGAAGGTGCCGACGAGCGAGAGCGGAACGGCGATGCTCGGGATCAGCGTCGCCCGGATGTTCCGCAAGAAGACGAAGATGACGGCGATCACGAGGGCGATCGTGATGACGAGCGTCCGTTCGACTTCCTCGACCGAGGCCCGCACGGTCGCGGTCCGGTCGGTCAGGATCTTCACGTCGATCCCCTGCGGGAGCGACGACTGCAGCTGCGGCAGGAGCGCCTTCACGTGATCTGCGACCTGGATCACGTTGGCGCCCGGCTGGCGCTGGACGTTCAAGATGATGGCGCGCTTGTCGTCGTGCCAGCCGGCGAGCTGCGCGTTCTCCACGCCGTCGGCGATGTTTGCCACGTCGCCGAGGCGCACGGGCGAGCCGTTCGCGTAGGCGATGACGAGCGGCCTGAAGCCGGACGCCTTGTAGAGCTGGTCGTTGGTCTGCAGGGCGTAGTCTTGCCGCGGCCCGTCGATGTTGCCCTTGGGCTGGTTGATGTTCGCGGCGACGAGCGCCGCGCGCACGTCTTCGAGGGTCAGGCCCGTGCCACCGAGAGCGACGGGATCGACCTGGACGCGCACGGCGGGCTTCTGTCCGCCGTTGATCGTGACGAGACCCACGCCCGACACCTGGGAGATCTTCTGAGCCAGGATCGAGTCGGCGTAGTCGTCGACCTGATCGAGGGGCAAGACGTCGGAGCTGATCGCCAGCGTGAGGATCGGCTGATCCGCGGGGTTGCTCTTCGAGTACGTGGGCGGCGTTGGGAGCTGCGTCGGCAGGAGGCTCGAGGCGGCGTTGATCGCGGCCTGCACGTCTTGCTGCGCGGCGTCGATGCTTCGATCGAGATCGAACTGGAGGGTGACCTGCGAGTACGCGAAGCTCGAGACGCTCGTCATCTGCGTCAGCGACGGCATCTGACCGAACTGACGCTCGAGCGGCGTCGTCACCGCCGAGGCCATCGTGTCGGCGCTCGCGCCGGGAAGGTTCGTGGAGACGACGATGGTCGGATAGTCGACCTGCGGGAGCGCGGCGATCGGCAGCTGCGTGAAGGCCATGAGGCCCACGAGCAGCACCCCGACCATGAGTAACGTCGTCGCGACCGGCCGCCGGATGAACGGCTCGGACACGCCCGCGCCGCTCATGGTTTGCCGCCGGGCGCGGCCGGCGCCTCGCGGGGCGGGGCTTCGGGGGAGCCCGGCGCCGCCGGAGCCTGGCCGTGCTGCTGCGTGGAGCCTGCGGGATTTGCCGAGGCGGCCGGAGCGC
>CALFNG010000506.1 GCA_937902985.1 uncultured Myxococcales bacterium | reverse complement strand
GGCGATCTCGGCGAGCAGCGTCCAGCGCGGGCGAAGCGCGTCCGCCAGGGCGGCGAGGGGACGGCGGGGGGCACCAGGACGGCTTCGAGAACGAGCGCAAAGGTAACGCCGACGCCCTCGACTTCTCGCTGATCGCGCAAGTAGCCATGACGGGTACGTACGCCGAACATGAACGCCGTCTGCGAGCGCTTTCTCGGCTCGCTCCGTCGCGAGTGCCTCGACCACGCTCTCGTGCTCGATAGCCGGCACTTCCAGCGCGTCGTTTCCGAGTACGTCCGCTACCACAACGCCGCGCGCCCTCACCAAGGACTCGACCAGCAAACCCCGGTCCCCGCGAAGCGCCCTGCCGAGGGGAACATCGTCGCCTTCCCAGTGCTCGGCGGCCTCCATCATGAGTACCAAAGGGCCGCATGACGCATGCGTGGAGCCGTCGAATTCTCGCGGCTCCATGAAGTAGCCAGCACGACTAGCTTTTCCTATCCGCCCCTGGGCTCGCCGCGCGTCTCGGCGGCGTCGCTTGGCGCTTGGTCCCCGACCGGAGAGTAGGTGAACCAAGCGGGGTTCGGGGTTCCCGTGCCGGGGCAATCGCCATCGGGGGAGAGGGCGTAGCTCGACGCCGCCAAGGTCTGCTAAACTTCCGCGCCCTAGGGGGATGAAGGCCATTCGCATCGCATGGGCCGCCGTGGTCGCACCGCTTCTCTGCGGCTGCTCGAGCAGCTCGCCGGCTAAGGTTCCTTTCTTCGACGACGTCACGTCCGCGCCCGCCGAGATCCAGTCGGCCGCGGCCGCGGTCGTCCTCGTTCGGATCCCGGGCGCCTCGGCGACGGCGTCGTTCATCTCGCCCGAAGGCCTTCTCCTCACGAACAACCACGTCCTCGGCGTCGGCGTGTGCCCGATCGAGGGCTGCTATGCACAGCTCACCTGGAACTTCCAGCGCGGGGCAGCGGTGCCGAAGCCACTGACCGTGTTTCTCGTTCCAAAAGCCGTCGACATCGGCCTCGACATGGCGGTTCTGCAGGCCTCGATGACCCCGGGCGAACCGTCCATGCCGACACCGAATTACCTGACGATTGACGCGCGCGACCCCGCCACGCTCGAGGGCACGCACGTGAACCTGGTCGGGCATCCGGCGGCGAGCGTGAAGAAGTGGACGTCCGGCGAGGCCGTGTACTCGGACGGTTCCTGGGTTTGGACTACGGCCTTCGACCTGCCCGGAAGTAGCGGCTCGCCGATCCTCGACGACCACGGTCACCTGGTCGGCCTCGTGCATAGGGGACCGCAGGGCGCTGAGCTCGCGACCAACGACGGCTTCAACGGGTTCTCCGTCGGAACGGCGTCGGCTGCGCTCGTTGCGGCCTTCGGCAACCCGCTCCCTGCGTCGATGACTTCGACGGCGCTTTCGGTGACCGACGCCCAGGCCGTCGATCGCCAGCTCGTCTACCTCGCGGCGCAGGATCCCACGGCCATGATCGGTGGCTCCATGAAACCAGTTCTCGAAAGCCTCGGGGCCGCGTGCGACGTGGGGCTGGCCGTGATGGACTACGCGTCGCCGGAGGACCTCTCGACCGGCCTGCAGCCTTGTTTCGACGCCGAGAACTGGATCGATTGCCGTAGCGACAAGACGGCGCCCTACGCCGTCTGCCCCGTGAACATCAGCGCGTGGCAGGCACGCTACCGCGCCGTCTTCGAGTACTGGCGAAGCTTCAACGGGCAGCTCGACCTCGACGAGATGAGCTTCGCCGAGGCCGCCCTCTCGCCCGACATGATGAGCGGGCGTGCTGCGGGCGCGGATCTCCTCACGCAGGCGCTCGAGGAAGCGCATCCCCCGCTCGACTTCCACGTCGCGCAGCACCTCGCGGCCTTCCACATACCGTCTTACGGGGGAGCGGCGGTCGCGGACTTCGTGCGCAACTACGCCCGCGTTCCAGACTACGCGCTCAACGGGGTGGACCTCGCAAGCACGATCCTCTGGCTCGGGAACCTGGGCGCGATGGACCCGTCGGAGGTCAAGTCGTTGCTGTCGTCGCTTCACGACGACTCGTCGATCGACGTCGCTACGAAACTCTTCATCGAGGTCGCCGAGTACTACCGGGGGATCCTGCGGTGAGACGGCGCGCCGCGTGTTTGGCGGTCGGTGCGCTGGCCGCGCCCGCGTGGCTCGGGTTCGCGGTGGCCTGCTCGTCGAACACGGGCGGCCTCGCCACGAGCGGAGAAGCCGTCTCGTGCGATTCTGGGATGTATATCTCCGGCGGACGGTGCGTTGAATTCCCTGCGTTCTCCGACGTCATCACCCCCGCGGATGCCGGCGACAGCACGAGCGACGCGGGGTCCCTCGCGGATGTCGGCCGGGCGACGGGTCGCCAGGCGGACGGCGGAAGCAACGCCGCGGCGCCCTCGATGGCGACGTCTTACCTGGCCAATCCCGCTCACACGAGCGCGATCAACGATCCGACGCTTGTCCCACCTCTCGCGCAAATATGGTCCGTCAGCTACACGGGCTTCTCTGTCCAATACCCGCTCGTGGCCGGGGGGGCCATGTATTTGCTTCTCAAGGCCAATGCGACCGGCACGCCCAGTCAGCTCGTTGCGCTTGACGAGCACTCCGGCGCCACCTTGTGGGGGCCGCTAAACCTCGACGGGCTCTACGTCGCGGGGCACGCGTATGACAGGGGGCGTGTCTTCGCCCTCACCACCGTCACTGGTGAGGTACGGGCATTCGATGCGAAGAGCGGTGCAGTCGTCTGGACCACGACGGTGTCAGGCACGACGGAAGGCGGTGGTCCGCCCACGGCCTACAACGGTGTGCTCTACATCGGCGGATCCGGTATCGTCGTGGCCGTCGACGAGTCCACGGGCGCGCAACTTTGGAGCACTTCGACGGATGTTCCGTCGGGGACGTCTCCCGCGGTCACGGACGACGGAGTCTTCGTGGCGGGTGCCTGCGGTGAGGCTTACGCGCTCGATCGAGCAACGGGCTCGGTGCTCTGGCACCATGCGCCCGGTTGCAGCAGCGGCTTCAGCGGCACGGCCATCGTCTTCGAGAAGCGCGTCTACCTGGTGCAGGGAGGACGGGACGCGACGGTCGTCCTCGACGCGCTCACAGGGAGTGTCCTGGCGTCGACTTCGTTCACCAACTATCCGGCACTCGACCAGGGCCACGCCTTCTTCAACGCGAATCCAGCGCTCGACGACATGGACCTCTCGAGCGGGCAGAATGCCTGGACGTTCCAGGGCGACATGGGCCTGCAGTCGATCCCCTTCGTGGCGGGCGGCACGGTTTACGCCCCTTCGTCGACGGGCAAGATGTTCGGAGTCGACGAGTCGACGGGGGCGCAGACTTGGTCCGCGCAGGCCGATGCGCTCGGAGGTGCTGCGCCGGTGGTGGGAGCGGAAGGAGTGCTCGTCGCGGTGCTGTATAGCAGTCTTGGGGTCGTCGGATACGAGCACGTCGACCTACCGGACGCCTCCGTCGTGCTCGGCGACGGTGCGCCGCCCACGCCCATCGTCCTGGCGTCTGGGGGTGGCGCGGGGAGCCTCGCGCTCGACGGGACGAATGTGTACTGGACGGACGGCGTGAACGGCGAAGTTCGAAAGGTGCCGAAAGACGGCGGCGCCTCGGTGGTCGTAAACGCCGCAGCAGGAACCGAGCCGTGGAGCGTGGCAGTCGACTCCACCCACGCGTACTGGACGGCACCGAACTTCGCCAGCGGAGGGCCTAACTCGGCCGTCATGAGCATCCCGCTGATTGGGGGCACGGCTACGACCCTTGCGGCCGTTGCAGGTCCGATGGTCCTCGTAGCCAACTCGACGAACCTCTACTGGACAAGCTCCGGACCGGCCGCAATCCAGTCGGTTCCCATCGACGGGGGATCGGTATCGACGGTCGTCAACGATCCCAGCGGAGCGACGGCCCTCGCGGTCGACGCCCACAACCTCTACTGGTGCAGTACCGACGGCGTTTACCAAGAGCCGCTCGCAGGCGGTACTGCGCTCAGCATCGGGCCAGCCGCGACCGCCGTCGCGGTGGACGGTACCGACGTGTACTACGTGACAGGCGGCGGTAGCGTCGGGCGGGTGCCCATCGGCGGCGGCGCCCAGACGGTCCTCGCCACCGGTCGCATAGGGACGCTCGCGGCGGTGGCGGTGGACGGTCAGAACGTCTACTGGATCGAGGGCGAGGGCACTATCCAGCAGGGCGCGGTCGCCGCGCTGCCAAAGTCCGGCGGGAGGGTGGCCGTTCTCGCGTCCGGACTCTCGGATCCGTCCGCGATCGTCGTGGATGACAGTGGCATCTACTTCACCAATCCCGCGGCCGGAGGGCTGGTCGAGAAGATTGCGAAGTAACGCGAGTTCGGCCGGGCCTACACTAACGATGGGCGTAGGTCAGAAAATACGACCACACGCGCGCTTCGAGATCCGCTGAGTTGGCGTACCGAATGACATCGACAAGGCTCAGAAGGAGCTCTGACGCCTCTTCGTGATTCGCGGCCGCGGGCAATGACGCCTGGTAGATGACGCGCGCGGTCCGCTTAGCCCATCCGCCGTCGTCATGCGGCGGCGCGGTAGTCGTGGTGAAGTCCGCCGAGGACGGGGATCGCGATGACCGAGCGGGCGAACGGGCCCGGAGCGCGTTCACCGGGAACCGGAATCCGCTGGCCGATCCCCTGGTGAGGCCGCGCCGCGTTGAAGTAGCGCAAGGAGTATTCAGCGAGGACGTGCCGTAGGGGGACCTCTGAAAGGATAGGATGTGATCGAGGCTGTGGTTGTGGTGGCGAAATACTCGTTTCCCGCGCAATCTCGCGTCGGGCTGCGGTGGGAGTAAGGGCCGAAGCAGGCCGCATGAGCGACGCGACGAAGGTGCGGGTCGAGGTCCAGCGAGGAGGGCGCAGGCGGCCTCGGGTCGCCCGGGGCCGCCGTCTGGGGCAAAGCTGGAGCGCACAAGTGCAACCAGACGGAGTCTTTACGCATCGGGTGTTCAGTAACGGCGGCGGCAACAAGCGGTCATCCATCGTAGTCGCTTGAGCGAACGCCCGACCCGGTCGCGCGAAACGTTCCACGATTCCAGCTGCAATCGTCCGCGATCGAGATCTGGAACACTACGAGGTATCGCTCGCCGGGCCAATGTGCGATGCCGGACTCGAGGCGCAGGCTTCAGACTAGGGAGGGCTTGATGGCACCAGGCGGACGCGTCGCGGAAAAGGTCGTTCTCCTCGTCCAGCTGAACGACCTCTACCAGATCGACACAAGCGCCGACTACACCGACGACGCTGCCCTGATTCTGCCCAGGATTAGCACGCTCGTCAGCCGCCTGCGGAACATCTACGGGCACGACCGCGTCCGATTCTGCCTACCAGGAGACTTCCTCGCTCCGTCTTGCCTGAGCAAGGAGTTCAAAGGAAAGCAGATGGTCGACATCCTCAATCGCATGGGCCTCGATTTCGTCAGCTTCGGCAACCATGAATTCGAGCGTGAGATCAGCACGTGCGACCTTGTCGCGCGGATGGATCAATCCCGCTTCAAGTGGCTGAACGTGAACTTCGAATTCTGGGACGATGTGCTGCACGATCGTCTGATAGACAGCGACAAGATGCACCCTGTGGAGTCCATCCGCCTCTCGGAATCACACGACCTTCTGTTATTCGGTGTGCTGAACACGGAATCGCCTGAGCACGTGGGCCGGGTGCATAAAGATCCGAAGGAATTCTTGCTAAGTATCTTCGAAACCGCGCGAAAGGCCCAAGCGGCTGCGGCGAGAGCGACTCCCGCCCGGGATGTTGGGTTCACCTTTGTGGCGATGACGCACCAGAAGCTCAACGACGACCGCAAGTTGGCAAAGGAGTGTCCGGAGCTCGCCCTGATCATGGGCGGTCACGATCACAATGTCCACATCCGCTCGCGAGTGAAGCGCTGCCTCATCGTCAAGGCGGCCTCGAATGCGCGGACCTTGCGGCTCAATTGGGTGGTGGCCGTTCCGCGTTTCCCTGCAGAAGGCACCGCTCCGCCCGATCCCGAGACCGAGCGGGATCGTTTTGCGACGTTTGCGAAGGAGTTGCTTGGGCGTGTCGCCGTGAAACCACTCCGGCAAGCGCTGCTTCGAACGCGCAGGCCTTCGGCGGCGCAGGCGGAAGACCTCTATCAGTT
>CALFNG010000505.1 GCA_937902985.1 uncultured Myxococcales bacterium | reverse complement strand
CGACTCCCTCAGCATGAAGGGCAACCCGACGATCGCGAAGAACCCGACCGCGATGGCCGAGTAGCCCATCGTCGCCGCCAGGACCCCGGCGTGCGTGACCAGGTGCCCGCGCTCGCTCAGGAGGTACATGAACGTCGCGTCGCGCGTTCCCATTCCCGCCAGGGTCACGGGGACGAGCCCCACGATCGTGGCGACGGGCCAGAGCGCGCAGGTGTCGAAGAGGTCGACGTCGGCGTCGACGGCCCGGAGCAGCGCGAACGTGATGCCGAGGGTGAGCCCGCGGATGGCGAGCGAGACCGCGCACGCCGCAGCGAGGCGCCCGGGCGACGCGAAGAGCGCGTCGAAGGCGACGAAGAAGTCTTCGATCTTCTGCGCGTGGGCACGGAAGACGCGCCAGCGAGCGAACGTGCGTCGATGCGTCACGAGGGTGACCACGCCGGCGACCTCGACTACGAGGACGCCGGTGAGAACGGCGCTCCAGAGCCACAGAGATTCGAGCGCCGCGCCCGCCGCTGCCATCGCGAGGAGCCACGACATGTCGACCACCTTCTCGGCGAGCACGCTGCCGGTACCCGCCGCGAGGGGCACCGTCTTTCGCACGACGAAGGCGCGGAGGATATCGTTGGCCCGCGACGGCGTGACCACGGCGAGCGGCCACGTGGCCATGACGGCGACGAGCGAGCGGGTGAAGCCGAGCCGGTAGTGCATGGACTCGAGCACGATCTGCCACCGGAGCGCCCCGAGGAGCACGCCCGCCGTGGCCATCGCGAACGCCGCGGCGACCCAGCCGAAGCGTGCCCCGGCCAGCGCGTCGCCGAGTCCCGCGCCGAAGCGCCAGACGAGAAGCGCCATGATGGCCGCGGTCGTCGCGATGGCCACGACGAACCGGAGCGTTCGGCGCACGTGGCCGGCGCCCGTCGGCGGCGACGGCTCGTGACCGCCACGCGGCCGTTCGTCGGCAGCGGCGTCACCAGCCATGGCTGGCATGATAGGTTCCCGCCGGCATGCCGTCGGGTCGGGTCGAGCGCGTTGCCACGATCATCGTCGTCGCCTCGACCGTCTGGTTCGCGATCGCCCTGAGCTGGGGGCTCTTCGGCCCGGTGGGCGGCGGCCACTGGGCCATCTTCGGGTCGCGCGGGATCATGGCGGACAACATGGTCACCTGGGGCATCTGGGGGCCCGTTCGCGAGTACACGCTCGAGCGGCCGGTGCCGCAGCAATACTACGTGCACCACCCCTGGGGAACGTACTGGGTCCTCGGCGCGTTCATGAAGCTCCTCGGCCGCCACACCTACGTCGTGCGGCTCGAGCCCATCTTGATGAGCGTCGCGTGCCCGCCGCTCCTCTACGGGATCGGCTCTCTCTTGTGGGGGAAGGTCCCGGGAGCTCTCGCCGCGCTGGCCTACGTGGTGTGCCCCATCACGCTTGCCTTCGGGAACTTCCCCGGCTTCGAGGTCCCGCTCGTCTTCGGCTGCCTGCTGACGACCTGGGGCTACCTCCGGTTCCAGGATCGCTGGCAGCGCCGGTGGATGGCCGTCAGCCTGGCAGGCGTCTTGTGGAGCGTGAACTGCGACTGGGAGTCGTGCATCTTCCTGGGCGCGGCGCTCGGCACGTTGCTCGTCACGGGGCTCTTCTTGCCGCGATGGTTCGCGCCGGTCAACGCCCGTCGCTTCGGCCAGTGGTGGTCGCTGACGTTCATCGTCATGGTCGTGACGGTGCTCGCGTACGTGGTCTACGTGAAGCACATCGGCAACGTCGACGAGTTCCTGAACCAGGAGGCGAAGCGCGAGAAGGGCAACGAAGCGTCGCTCGGCGTGGTGCTCGCGGCGCGCCGCTACTGGATCGACGTGACCTTCACGCCGCTCGCGATCGCGATCGGCAAGCTCGCGCTGCCGATCTTTCTCTTTCGCCTCCTCGTGCTGCGCCGCCACCTCGAGATCTTTCCGCTGGCCATCTTGCTCATGGCCACCATCGAGTACGTGCACTTCAAGAACGGCGCCGACGTGCACATCTTCTGGTCCTTGCCCTTCGCGCCGTACTGGGCGCTCTCGCTCGCGGTCGTCGGGAAGACTGCGCTCGACCTGGCCCGGTACGCGGTTGCCCGCCTCGACCTCCTGGGCTCCCATGTCCGCGTCCCGAGCCGCGAGGCGGTCACGCTCGGCGTCCTGGGCGCGGTCGGTCTCCTGCCGATCCTGATGCTGCCCGACGGCATCCGGGGCCTCGCGCAGGCGCGCGCCACCGGCGGTCGCTTCAACGATCGCGGGCGGCGCATCTTCCAGGATATCGACAAGGCCTCGGCGAGCGAGTGGATGACGGGGCGCATGGATCCCCAGACGCGCGTGCAGATCCACACGAGCATGCACACGGCGTGGGAGGTCGACTGGGCGCTCCGCCGCCCCACGATGGGCACGGACGCGGCGCCCACGCGCTTGGCGACGGGCGGACAGGATCGCTACTTCCTCGCGGATCTTGCGTTCATGAAGGCGCCGGAGCAAGTGCAGATGGCCGCCGAGTTCCACCTCGTCGCGGTCGGGCAGTTCGTCCTCATCGATCGGACGGCCCCCTTCGGCCCCGCCGAGGGCTTCGCGTTCGATGTCCGCGAACCGACGGCCTTCGAGTGGTACTTCGTCTGCGGGACCGACCCCGTGCGGAGCGTCCGGCCCGACCCCTGGTACACGTGGGAGCTGCGGCAAGAGTTCGGGCAGTCTCCCAACCCGCTTCCCGACGGGCCTCCCCGGGCGCTCGACGAGCTCCGCATCGCGCACAATGCGGCCGTCGTGGCCGGCGACGAAGCGCGCGCCGCGGACCTGAAGAGGCAGATCGTCGGGCAGCTCGAGGCCGACAACGCGACGTTCACCGACGGCACGCTCTTGCTCGGTGAGCGGTTCACGCGCGGCGTGGCGCCCACCCTCGATCTCTACTTTCTCGCGGCGGGCCCCGCCGTGGCCGACGACATTCAGTTCGACATCAAATCGGTCGTCGAGCGGCCCCCGCTGCTGTCCCTGGTCGAGGCCGACGACAAGGTCAAAGCGGTGGGCATGCCCCTCGTGATTCCGCCGAGGCTCTGGCGGGCGGGATTCATTTACGTGGACCGCACCGAGATCCGCCACCGGCCGGGCCGCGAGGTGTACAGCGGTTTCTTCACCGGCGGCAGCGACCAGACGCGACCGAAAGAGGTCGACGGAAACGACCTCCGTCTCCTCACGCTACGTTGAGACGCTACGTTGAGCGCTCCTGCTCCCTCTCGAAACCCCCGATGCTTCGACGACTCCTCTTCTCGACCGCGCTCGCGGCGGGCCTGGCTTTGGCCGCGTGCGGCCCAGCCGACGCGCACTTCACGACGCACGTCGCGCCCGATTTCGCGCCCCCTCGCCACGTCGTGTCGGTGCTCGGCGTGTACAAGGACGGGCAGATGAGCGCCGACGCGTGGGAGACCATTCGCGCCCGCGTGTCGCGCGCGCTGGGCGGGGCGGCGTGCGACGCGGGATACGCCGACACCCTCATCGCATCCAATGGCGCCCTGTCGTCGGCGATCGACGACTACGCACGCTCGAACGGCCCGACCGATGAGCTCGTGACGCAGCTGGCCCCGGCCGCCAAGGGCGACCTCGTCGTCGTCATCACGCTGTCCGGGCAGCTGCCCGCCACCAAGCCGAAGACCACCGTCAACGGCGGCCCCGCCGCGCCACCTCCCGGCGGGCTCGCGGGCGGCGGGCGGCAGCGGCGCGTGACCCACAACCCCGGCTTCGCGGCGTCCGGCGACACCAACGAGCTCGACCTCTCGGCCTCGCTCTTCTCGGTACCTCTGCACCGGTCGGTCGGCCTCGTGACGATGCAGTACTTCGGCGCCAGCGTAGACGACGCGGTGGCCCAGTTCTCGGACCGGCTCGCTGCCACGCTGCCCGACGCCCGATGCGACGGGTGGCAGTGGACCTCGACGATCGATCCCGATGGCATACGCCACTCGATCGATCGCTAGGAGGCCGTCGCGCATCGCGCGACCGCCTCCGTCGTGACTTCCCAAGGCGCGGACGGCTGCGCCGCCGCGAGCCAAGACGCGGACGGCTGCGCCGCCGCGAGTCGGCCCCCAGTTCGAAGCGCCCCCCGGCCCCCCAAGTGACTTCTTTGGTATCAGCAATCGCCGGCGGATCAAAGTGGTCCCGGATGAAAAATGCGACAGTCGTGTCTGCTTGACCCGGTTCCGACCGGCCGGACGACCCCCGCGACCTAGGACGCGGACGGCTGCGCCGCCGCTAGCGCATTCCGCCGCCCATCTCGAAGGGCTCGCTGATCGCTTCGCTGTGGCCGCGATCGCGCGTCTCTCGCGGATGTTCGATGGAGAGCGCCAGGCGATCGCGCTGGCCCGCCGTGAGGATGGGCATGAGCTGCTGCAGGTACTTGACCTGATTGTCCATCGACGCCGTCGGCTTCTTGCCCGGCACGGCGGACAGGTCGAGCTTCTTCGCGTCGAACGTGTCTTTCTCGAAGGCGTTGAGGAGCGCGACCATCTGCTTCTTCATCGCGTCGAGGTGCGCCTGCATCGCGGCGGCCGGAGGCGGCGGGTTTCGCGCGAGCACGGCGCCGACCTCTTTCTGCTGATCGAGGTCGAGGACGAGCTGCGACTTCATGCGTTCGAGCCGGTGGGCGATCCACTCCGAGACGCCCGCGTCGCTTGCGGGCGCGGCGGTGCCCAGGGCGTGTTCGTGGGAGGACTGCGAAGTCCGCAGGCTCTCGACGACGGCCTTTCGCTGCTCGGCGGTCAGCGTTTCGTGAAGGCCGTTGAGGGCCGTGGCCTGGTCGTCTTGCCGGGCGATGAGCGCCTTCGCGTAGGCCGCTTCATCGGCCTGGAGCTTGGTCGCCTCGAAGCGGTTGGCCTTGACCGCGGCGGCGAGGTCGGCGTGATAAGCGGCGAGCTCGTGCCGCGGGCCGGGATCGCTGCGAATCGGCTCTTCGATCTTGTCGATCGCGGCCTTCTCTTCGTCGGTGAGGTCGGCCTCGAGGGCCGCGCGAAAGAAGACGCCCGCAAGCCCGCGATGATGCACCACGGGGCCGGGCAGCGCCGCGTCGGACGCGCCGGCGTCGAACGCAGCCGGCGCCCCGGAGAGCGCCTCCGCGACCGACGACGCCGGGGCGTCGACCTCGGCGTCGGGGGCTGCCGTCGTCGCGTTCTTGCCGTTGCACGCGCCCGCTGCGACGAGCACGATCACAGCTCCGGCCGTGTAGATGCGCCTCATGGTCCCTTCCTCGGTTACTCGCCGGTTGCTACCACACGCCGTGAGGCGCGACGCCGCCGTCGTCGTCAGAACCCGGCCTCACGTCCGAATGTTCGCCTTCGTCTCGCTCGGGCCGGGGCGCGGGCTACTGGCTCTTGTGGTGCGGCGGCATCGGCATGCCTCCGGGCGTGCCCGGCATCCCCGGCATTCCGCCGAAGCCGCGGAGCATCTGCTCGAGGTCGATGGTCGTGTAGGTCGGCGGGTACTCGAAGTCGGTCGCCGGCAGCGCCTTGGCGTCGATCTTGGTGACCTCGATGCGCCCCGACTCGGTCGTTCCGTCGGGGCCGTAGCCGACGAAGCGGAGCGGGAGGTGCTTGCCGTCGAGGAGCTCGGCCATCCACAGGTGCTCGGTCGGCACGCCGTTGAGCGCGGCCATCGGCAGGCTGAGCCACGAGAACCCCTGCTGGGCGACGCAGACGGTCGCCGCGCGATGGTCGCTCGCGATGTCCCAGTTCTCGCACTCGTAGCCGGCGACGGTGTCGAACTTGCCCGTCTTGGTCACCTTCGGCGGGGCTTGCTTCGGCGCTGCGTTGCCGTGCTCGGGTTTGGCCGGCGGCGTCATCCCCTTGAGTTCGTCGCCCACTTTGTTGAGGTCGATGACAATGACCTGCTTGCTCGGATCGAGCACGACGTAGATCTTCTTCGCCGGCGAGTCGAAGATGCCGTACCCCTTCGCGTTGGCGAGCATGGGGCTGCCGCCCGACTTGGCGACTTGCTCCGGAATGTCGACGCGGATCTTCCCGCCCTTCACGAGGAGCGCCAGCGAGATGGGCGATTCACCGGCTTTCTCGCCCTTGCCCGTGACGTCGATCTCGCCCTCGAATCCATCGGGCAGCGCCAGTCCGTCGGCTCTCGTCGCTCCCCCATCCGCGTCGGCCCCGCCGTCGCCGCCGCCCGCCATGGCCCTGAGCTTGGCGCACCCCGTGGTGGACATCGCCAGCACCGCGCCCATGCCCATGACCGCGACTGCAGAAGCAACCGAGAGAGATCGGAGAATCATACCCTCCCAACTATCGCGGTTTGGGGGTTCACAGGAAGAGGGGAAGATGGGAAGGTCCCGTGAGCCTACCGAGCCTACCGAGCCTACACTGTGCCCCCGAACTCAGGAGTGGCGACCGACATGAACGACATCCGCACGATCGACGCGCAGATCGCAGAGAAGCACCTCCTCAAGCACCCGTTTTACGAAGCGTGGACCGCGGGGACCCTCCCGCGCGAGGCGCTGCTCGATTACGCGGGGCAGTACTACGCCTTCGAGTCGAACCTCCCGAGATACCTGACGGCGCTCCACTCGCGGTGCGAGGACGCGAGCGTTCGGGCGGTGCTCCTCGCGAACGCCTGGGACGAGGAGCACGGCGCGAACAACCACCCCGAGCTCTGGCTTCGCTTCGGCGAGGCGCTCGGCCTCGAGCGAGGGCAGATCACGGGCGCGCGATTGAACGGCGCCACGCGGGCGCTCGTCGACACGTACCGGCGAGCGGCCCACGAGGCGCCGGTCGAAGCGGGCATCGCGGCGATCTACGCCTACGAGTCGCAGCTCCCGGCCGTGGCCGCGGCCAAGATCGAGGGCCTCAAGAAGCATTATGGTTTCGACGGGCGTTTCGACGGGCGTTTCGACGGGCGAGTCGACGCGCGCGACGGGCTCGCGTTCTTCGAAGTGCACCGGACCCTCGACGTGCACCACGCCGCCGAAGAGCGGCGCATCGTGGAGGGCGCGATGGCCCGCAGGTCTGGTTCGTCGGCCGGAGCGAACGGCGACGCGGTCGTCGAGTGGACCGACCGCGCGCTCGGCGCATGGTGGGACTTCTTGAGCGCCGTCTATCCCGTAGCCGGAAGCGCGAACTTGATGTCGCGAATCGCTTCTTTGAACTGAACGCCCAGCTCCGAGAGCTTCGACTCGAGCTCGACGATCTTTCGATTGAGATCGTCGAGCTTGGTGGCCGCGTCGGCGAGCCGCGCGGTCAGCTTCTGGCGAAGAGCCTCGGCGGTCTTGTTCTTCTCGATCGCGCGCAGGTTCCGGCGCGTCTCCTCGGTCGACGCCGACAGGGTGCTCGACTCCTGCGCCAGCTTCTCGCGCTCGGTGCTCTTGGCGACGATCTGCGATTGCGTGACCCACGCGGCGGAGAGCTTCTGCACGAGGCCGCGGTCGGACCTGGGATCCGCGAGGTACGCCTTGATCGCGGCGTCTGCCACGGCGCCGAACCAGTCGGTCGACTGCCGTTCGGTCGCGCGCTCGTCGACCACCAGATCGGCGGTCGCGTGCGTCGCGACGCCGACCGGCACGAGGGCCGAGCCCGTCCCCACGTTGTCTTCGGTGCCGGGGGGCGGGTTGAAGAGGCGCGCGCCGCCGATGCGCGGGTGCTTCACCAGGAGCTTGGCCGGCAAGTCGGCCCCGTTACGCACCCGGTACTTGGTCTGCGTCACCCGGTCGCGCTCGACCGTGAGCTCGCCGTTCTCGATCTTGGCCAGGCGGGCGCCGAGCTCGTCGTACTTGCGGTCCTGATCGATGGCGATGCCTCGTTCGAGCGCGAAGGGTACGGTCGCCGTGGCGCCGGCCGGCAGGGGATCGACCATGCCCTGTCCCAGGAACGCGCCGCCCTCGAAGACGGCGATCGGACCGCGCTCGAGCGTACCGCCCGCGCCGTTCGTGAACCGCGCCACGCGAAACGGATGGCTCGACGAGTCGGGGACGGCGCCGTCGGGCGCGAACAAGAAGAGCGCCTCGCCGGAGACGGTACGAGAGAGCAGCATGACCATCGTGGCGCTCCGGTCGGGGATCGTCACCGGCAGCGGCAGATCGTAGCGAGTCGACCCGCCTTCCACCGCGACCGCCGCGAGCGCCGTGAGGTTTCGCGGGGCCGAGAGGGCCGGCGCCGACATCGTGGCGTTGCCCGTCATGGCCGGCGTCATGGCCGGCCTCGGCGCGGCCGGGCGCATCGCCGCCGGCGGCGCCATGCCCCGGGCGCTCCCCAAGGCGATCTTCTTCCTCCGGTCGGCCGACTTGGGCGTCGCTGCGGCGCCGCTCGGAGCGGGCGCTTCGTCGCTGTCAGCGGTGGGCTCCGCTTCCGGTGGCGGGGGCGGCGCCGGAGCGGCCAGCGCGGGCGCGTCTTGATTCAGCGACGTCTCGGCGCGCGGCACGGCCGCGATCACCTCCCCTTCGTCGGTCACGGTCGGTCGCGGCGGGATGACAGGCGTCCCGAGCTCGGCCTGGAACGCGAGCGGCGCGCCGGCGATGAGGGAGAGCCTCACGTTCGTCCAGTCTTCACCGGAGAGGTTCTGGACGATGCCCCACACCTGGAGATCGGCGTCGCCCTCGGCGTGGACGACGAGCCGGTACGACGGGCGCCACACGGGCGACTCGGCGACGTACCCGACCTGCAGCTCGTGCGACTTGCCGTCGAGCGACAGGGTCACGGTCTCGAGCCCCTTCTTCTCGTCCTCCGTCGGCTCGTGGGGCGGCTTCGCCTCGCTGTTGTCGTCGTCGACCTTGAGCGGAAAGGCAGCCGCCCGCACCGAGCTGCCGCCTCGCTCCATGACGGCGAGCGTCGCCAGGAAGTCGCCCACCTCGGTGCGCTTCATCTTGAAGCGCACTTCGCTGTCGTCCACGTGCCCCGACCGCTCGAAGTACGCGACCCCGTTCCGGTAAACGACCACCCTGGCGACGGGTAACGCGTCGGTGGTCGCGATCGCCTGCCGCCCGCAGCCGCCCCCGAACGCCGCCACCCCGATGCCCAGAGCCAATCTCCCCCAGCCTATCGAACGCATGACCTCAATCTACGGGGCTGCACGACCGTCGATCTACGATTAGGTTGCCGCCGTGATCAGGCTCGACTCGATTTCCAAGCAGCACGGCTCCCAGATTCTCTTCCTCGACGCGTCGATGGGGATCTTCAAGGGCGAGAAGGTGGGCCTCGTCGGACCCAACGGCTCCGGCAAGTCCACGATCTTCCGGCTGATCGTCAACGAAGAGCAGCCCGACAGCGGGCAGGTCGTCGTCGAGCGAGGGGTCACGATCGGCTACTTCAGCCAGGACGTCGGTGAGATGAGCGGGCGCTCCGTGCTCGAGGAGACCATGGCCGGAGCCGGCGAGGTGTCCGAGGCGGCCCACGAGCTCCACGCGCTCGAGCACGCCATGGCCGACCCGGCGCAGGCCGACGACCTCGAGTCGATCATCGAGCGCTTCGGGCACGCCCAATCCCGGTTCGACACCCTGGGCGGCTACGCCCTCGAGTCGCGCGCGCGCGAGATCCTCGCCGGTCTCGGCTTTCGCGACGAGGTCGTCGAGGACGACGTCGGCAAGCTCTCCGGCGGCTGGAAGATGCGCGTCGCCCTCGCCCGCATCCTCCTCATGCGGCCCGACTCGCTCCTCCTCGACGAGCCGACCAACCACCTCGACATCGAGTCGATCATCTGGCTCGAGCGCTTCCTCCGCGACTTCGAGGGCGCGCTCATCATGACGTCGCACGACCGCGAGTTCTTGAACCGCCTCGTGACCAAGATCGTCGAGATCGACGGCGGCGACATCACGACGCACGCCGGCAACTACGAGTTTTACGAGCGCCAGCGCGAGATCGCGGCGGCCCACCAGGAGGCGCAGTATGCGCGCCAGCAGGCGATGCTCGCCAAGGAAGAGGCGTTCATCGCCCGGTTCAAAGCGCGCGCGAGCCACGCCGCGCAGGTGCAGTCGCGGGTGAAGAAGCTCGAGAAGATCGACCGCGTCGACCCGCCCAAGCGCCGCAAGGTGCTCGAGTTCGACTTCCGCGAGCCGCCGCGCTCGGGCGAAGACGTGGTCAAGATCGAGGCGGTGGCCAAGGCGTACGGCACCCACACGATCTACGAGAAGCTCGATCTCCTCATCCGCCGGCGCGAGCGCTGGTGCGTCATGGGCGTGAACGGGGCCGGCAAGTCGACGCTGCTCAAGCTCATCGCCGGCGACACCCAGCCCGATTCCGGCAAGGTCACGGTCGGGGGCAGCGTGAAGCTGGCGTACTTCGCGCAGCACGCGATGGACCTGCTCGACGAGACGAGCACCGTGATCGACACGCTGCGGGCCGCGTTCCCTCTGGCGACGATCGGCTCCATGCGCTCCCTCGCCGGGGCGTTCGGCTTCTCGGGCGACGACGTCGAGAAGTCCTGCCGGGTGCTGTCAGGGGGCGAGAAGGCGCGGCTCGTGCTCGCGACGCTGCTCTACGATCCGCCGAACTTCCTCGTGCTCGACGAGCCGACCAATCACCTCGACCTCGACACCAAGGCGATGCTCATGAAAGCCCTCGCAGATTTCGAGGGCACGATGCTGTTCGTCTCGCACGACCGGCAGTTCCTCGCCGCGCTCTCGAACCGCGTCCTCGAGCTGACGGGCGAAGGGGTGCATGTGTACGGCGGCGGATACACCGAATACGTCTCGCGCACCGGCCACGAAGCGCCGGGGATCTGAATTTTCGTATCCCGACTACGATGCGAGTTACTCTCGCACGTGGAGGGATTTCTTATGAAGGTCAAGGGGACTCTGTCGGCCACGCTCGTGGGTGCGGCCATCGCCGCAGGCGTGGCGTTCGTCGGCTGCGGCACGACGAACAACGTCGACACCGGCGGCAAGACGAGCCACCTCGGCGAGTCGTGCACACGCACGTTCGACTGCGCGAGCGGGCTCGTTTGTCTAGAAAACGTATGCTTCGCGACGGCGCCGGTCGCGGAGGCCGGCGTGAGCGAGGGAGGCGAAGCGGGGGTGGTCTCTACAGGGCCGCACCTGGGCCTCCTGAACGAGTCGTGTCAGACGTCGAGTGACTGTAAGGCGCCGCTCGAGTGCCTGGGCAATTCGTGCGAGGTCGTGTCGTACAATCTGACCTCGACGGGCAAGTCGTGCACCGGGGAGTGCAACACGGCGGCCGATTGTTGTGAGCTCCCGGTGGCCCTGAGCCCGTCCATCCAGGGATGGTTCTCGTTCACCGACGGGGGCATCGAAGTCCCCCACTTCCTGCAGCAGAGCAGCAGCGTTCGCTGCGAAGACCTGCTCGCCTTCGTGGGCGGCGATGCGACCGTGTGCAACGCGGCGACCTTCTCGTTCAACGAGCAGGGCCTCGCCGAGGGGTGTTTCTACTACGACACCTACTGCAAGTGCGCGGCGACCACGTGGGCCTGTAACAACAACGCCTGCTCCTACACGGCGCCCTGCACGACGAACTCCACCACGGCCGGCGGCTGCCCCAACGAGACGCGCACGGGCCGGGCGCTGGGCGCGACGTGCAACATGCCCGTGGGCGCGGCGACGGGAACCTGTCAGGCCGGATGCGCGACGGCGGCCGATTGCTCCAACACGTTCCCGACCGGGTCCGGACACGAATGCAGCCAGTCGGACGCCGGCACCGGCGACTGCACCTGCTACCAGTCGGCATGTTACTTCAAGTGCACGAAGGACATCGACTGCGCGTCCGGTAGCACCTGCGACACGACCACCAGCCTTTGCAAGAAGTCCGGATGCACGACGGCGGGCGACTGTGTTCAGTCGACGGGCAACCCGCTCGCGCAGTGCAACGCCGGCGCCTGCCAGATCGCATGCACCAACGACGTCGAGTGCGCACCGCCCTCGACCATCTGCGCCAGCGGCTTCTGCAAGGCGGCCGGTTGCAGCTCCGACGCCAACTGCACCAGCAGCACCCACCTCTTCTGCGTCACGGCGACGAGCACGACGTACACATCGGCCGTCACTAACTAGCGTTGGGAGAGGAGATTGGCCGCCGAGGCGCAGAGGACGCCGAGATGAAGGGTTCGAAGGATCGCTCCACGCGATTTCTTCCAACCCGATGTCTTCGGCCCTCTTGCCTCTGCGATCTCTGCGCCTCTGCGGCCAATCTCGGACGAGACGGCCCGGGCGCTCACGATTTCTTGGATTCGAGGAGCTCCCAGCGCTTGGCCAGGCGGGCGGCTTCGGTCTTGGCCGCCGTGAGCTGGTCCTGGAGGGGGCCGGCGTCGGGGCTACGGCCCTTCGCGTAGAGCGCCGGGTCGGCGAGCCTCGCTTCGAGGTGCGCGACGTGCTTTTCCGCGGCCTCGACCTTGTCGACGAGGGTCTCGAGCTCGAGGCGCTCGGCGTAAGTCAGCTCGCTTTTGGCTTTCGGAGCTCTCTTCACGGCTTCGACCGCCGGGGCGGCCGCCGCGGGCGGAGGCACCGGGCGACGCTTGCCTCGCTGCGTGATGTAGTCTTCGTACCCGCCGGCGTAACGAGTGACCTTCGCCGGGCCCCCGCTCGGATCGGGCTCGAACGCGAGAATGGCGGTGGCGGTGCGATCGAGGAACGCGCGATCGTGGGTCACGACGATGCACGAGCCGTCGTAGCCCGTGAGCATCTCTTCGAGGGCCGAGAGCGTTTGCAGGTCGAGGTCGTTGGTCGGCTCGTCGAACACGAGCAGGTTGGCGCCCTCGCGGAGCACCTTCGCCAGGGCCACGCGCGCGCGCTCGCCGCCCGACAGCGACCCGACCTTCTGGCGCTGCTTGTGGGGGTCGAAGAGGAACATCTCGAGGTAGCTGCGGAGGTCCATCGACTCCATCCCGCGGATGCCGAGGTTCACCTGCGTTCCCCCGCCCTCGCCGCGAACGTCGTCGAAGATCGATTTGTCGTCGTCGAGGTTTTCGCGCGCCTGATCGAGGTACGCCACCTTCGTGTTCTTTCCGACGACCACCGAGCCGGCGACGACCCCCTCGGCCACGCCGCGGTCCCCGCGCTTCGTCATTGCGGCCGCCGAGAGGATGGCGCGCAACAGCGTCGTCTTGCCGATTCCGTTCGGACCGACGACGCCGATCCGCTCGCCGGAGGGCACGATGAGGTCGAGCGGCGCGATGAGCGGCGCGCCGCCGGTCACCGCGGCCACCTGCAGGGCACGGAGCTCGAGAATGGTCTTGCCCTGCATGGGGGACGCCGCCGTGACGAGCGCGACGTCGCCAGGTCGCCCGGCCGTCGCCGACCCCTGGGCCTCGAGCGCGTGGGCGCGATTGATGCGGGCCTTCTGCTTCGTGCTGCGGGCCTTGGGGCCGCGCGACAGCCACTCCCGCTCGCGGCGCAAGATGTTCTGGCGGTTCTGCTCGACCCGCTCCTCGTGAGCCATGAGCTCGGCCTTCTTGCCGAGGTAATCGCCGTAGCCGCCGAGATACGCGCTCAGCTTGCCGCGTTCGAGCTCGATGATTCGCTGGGCAATGGCATCGAGGAAGTAGCGGTCGTGGGTGACGAGGACGATGGCGCCCGGAAAATCGTTCGCGAGCATCTCCTCGAGCCAGGCGGCGGTGTCGGCGTCGAGATGGTTGGTGGGCTCGTCGAGAATGGCGACGTCTGGGCTCGCCACGAGGAGCTGCGCGAGCGCGATGCGCCGTCGCTCCCCTCCGCTGCGCTCGCCGCATGGACGCTCGACGTCGCGGACGCCCAGCTTGTGCAGGAAGCCGAGCGCTTCGTGCCCCCGCTCCCAGCCGCCGAGACGGTTGATCGCGTCGTCGAGCTCGGCCTGCTCGTTGACGAGCGCCTGATCGTGGGAGCCCGCGCCGAGCAGCGCCGTGACGGCCTCGTGACGCGCGCTCGCCGCTGTCCAGGCGGTGAGCGCCTCTTCGACGACGGTGCGCGCGCTGGCGTTCGGGTCGAGCTCCGGCTCCTGCGCGAGGTACCGGATCGTGAGCCCTCGCCGCACGCTCACGGTCCCCCCGTCGGGCTTCTCGGCCCCCGCGAGGATCTTGGCGAGCGTCGACTTTCCCGCGCCGTTCGCGCCGATCAGCCCGACCTTCTCCCCGCGCGACAGCGTGAACGTGGCATCTTCGAGGACGACCTGGGGACCGAAGGACTTGCGGAGGTGCTGGGCAGTGAGAGCGGGCAAGACAGGGAAACTCCTTGAGCCGGCGCCGCCGGCGAGCCCGCATGCATACTTCGCCGCCCTACCCGGCGCGAGCCGGGCCCCGTGAGAGCAGAGCTTGGAACGGCGCGAGCTTTGAGGAAGGATGCGGAATGAGGGCTTTCCTTCGAATCTCCACGGGTGTTGCGCTCGCGCTGGCCTTCGCCACCGGCTGCTCGACGAGCTCGCAAGGGGCGACTTCCGAGCCGCCAGGCGCCGGCGCGTGCGATCCGCTGGCCCCTTTGGAGTTACCGGTGACCCTCGGAAGCGTCCTCGGCATCGGCAAGGACGCCCAGGGCACCCTCTACCTGGCGGACCAGACGGACGGGACCCCGTTCGTCGCCGGCGGCTTTCGCGTCTTCGTCTCCAGCGGCGGATCGATGCCGGGTCTGGCGTTCACCTGCATTCATTCGTAGCCGGGCGCTGACTCTCTCAGTGCGGTATCGACACCATGCACCCGCTGTTGCATGACTGCGAGCCGTCGCACTGCTCGCCGAACTGCGCCTCGACCCGCCCGTCGCCGCAATAAGGAGCGAAGGAGCAGGCCGTCGTGCACACGCCGGAGCCGTAGGCGCTCTGCAAGGAGACGTTCTTCGACCCGTTGTCGCAGCTCTCGGCCCCGTTCCTGATGCCGTCGCCGCAGTAGCCGGCGAGGGTGCAGTTGGCGTTGCAAGTGCCGTAGCTGCCGTCGTTGACGCCGTTGTCGCACTGCTCGCCCGGATCCTTGTAGCCGTTGCCACACCTCATCCGGCAGTGGACGTCGCATTTGCTGTTCGCAGTGCCGTTGTCGACTCCGTCGTCGCACTGCTCGGGCGACTCGATGGTGCCGTCGCCGCACGACTGGAGCGGCACGAACGACTTGCAGTCCGTGCTGCACGAGCCGGCGAGACCGCTGTTGACGCCGTCGTCGCAGGTCTCGCCGAACTGCCCTTCGACGGCCTTGTCGCCGCAATAGGGCGCCGGCGTGCAGTGGTTCGTGCAGAGCATCGTGCCATAGGCGGTCGAGCTGTTGGCCGAGCCCTTGTCGCATGTCTCCGGCGGCATCTGCAGAGTGCTGTCGCCGCAGTAGCCGGCGAACGTGCAGTCGGGTTTGCAGGTCCCGTAGCTGCCGTCGTTCTTGCCGTCGTCGCACTGCTCGGTGCCGTTCTTGAGCCCGTCGCCGCAGTACGGCGCGCGGGTGCAGTTGGCGTTGCAGCCGCCATAGCCGCCGACGTTGCCGGCCGCGCCCAGGTCGCACTGCTCGCCCGCTTCGACGACGTGATCGCCGCAGGCGAGCTTGCACAGGGCGCTGCACTTGTCGCCGCTGACTCCGTTCTCGACGCCGTCGTCGCACTGCTCGCCGCTGGCGGTCTGAGTGGTCGCGTCGCCGCAGTTCGGCGCCCTCGCCAGGCACCCCGGCATGCACGTGCCGTAGCTGCCGTCGTTCTTCCCGTCGTCGCACACTTCGTTGCCGGCGACGATGCCGTCGCCGCAGGTCGTCACGCACTGCGTGACCGTGTGCGCGAAGCCGCTCAGGCTCAGCGTGTAGTCCGATCCGGTCGTGTGCCGTTCGGCCTGGAAGAGGTCGATCGAGTACATGCCGCCGTCGGCGAGCCCGAGCGTCTTGGCCTCGTTTGCGTCAATCGTCACGCTTCCGTTGGCGGCGCTGTGAACGCCGCCGAGGTCGACCACGAGCTGCCCGTTGATGAACGCCCAGACGTCGTCGTCGCCCGTGAAGTTGAAGGTCGCTGCCGCGGCCGACGCCGAGTACGTGAACGGATAGTGGAGCTCGCTGGTGAAGGCGAAGTTGTGCGAGAGCTTGTCGTCGGCGATGTCCACTTGCGGGTTGGCGCCCGCGTTCCACCCAAGCCCGTCGACCGGGAAGAACGACGTGCTGCTGAACTGGTAGACGTTCGCTCCCGCGCCCTGCTGGGCGAGCGTGAGGGTCGTCGGCTGCCCCGCGAGATCGAGGTAAACGAGCTTGTCGTACGGGTTGGTGCCGCCCTCGGTGCAGCCCGTCTCGTGATACCACCAGCAGAAGTTGGTCGCGCCGCTCAGGTAGCCACCGCCGTTCGATCCCCAGAGCGGCTCGCCATCGGAGCCGAGCTGCGCCGCCACGAGACCCGCGACGTTCCTGCAACAGGGCGACTGAAAGTCAGGCATCCCCTGCTCTCCGGCGACCATCGTCCCGGCGTAGAGCATGTCGCGGTAGAGGATCGGGATCGTGAGGGACGTCGGCGGAGCGGCCGTGACGTTCGAGCACGTGTAACCGGTCCCGGTCTCGACGGTGCACGTCGCGCTGCAGCCGTCGCCCGAGGTCGTGTTGCCGTCGTCGCATCCCTCTTGCGGGAACTTGAGGCCGTCGCCGCACACCGCGGTGCACGTCCCGCCCTTGCACTTGGGCTCGATCGCGCACGTGGGCGAGCACCCGTCGTACGGGACCAGGTTCCCGTCGTCGCACTGCTCGGAGCCTTCCTTGACCCCGTCGCCGCAGGTGGTCAGGTGGCAGACCGACTTCGGCGGCGTGCCCGTCGAGACGCACGCGTACGCGCCCTCGACCTTGCAGTTCGCGCTGCAGCCGTCGTTCGGCGTCGTGTTCCCGTCGTCGCACTGGTCCTTGCCGTCGACGATCCCGTTGCCGCAGAACGCGATACGCGTGCACGGCGCATTCGCCGTCGGGCACGTGTAGCCCGCCTCGACGGCGCAGGTCGACGAACACCCGTCGTTCGACGTCGTGTTCCCGTCGTCGCACAGCTCGTTGCCCGCAACGACGCCGTTGCCGCACGTGTTGGCCGGCGCCTTCGTGCACGGCCCGCCGCTTCCGCTGACGCTGGGGCACGAGTAACCCGGTTCGACTGTCGTGCAGTCTGCGCTGCAGCCGTCGCTCGCCGTCGTGTTCCCGTCGTCGCACGCCTCGCCCGGATCGATGTGGCTGTTGCCGCAGATCCACGTGCGAACGCACGGCTGCCCTGCCGACGGGCAGGCGTAGCCCAGGTCGATCTGGCAAACGCCCGAACAGCCGTCGCCAGGCAGTTCGTTTCCGTCGTCGCAGGTCTCGCCGTTGTCGCTCTGTACGACGCCGTCGCCGCAGTACTCGAGCGTCTGGCAGGCGCTGCCGGGCGTGGGGCAGGTCCAGCCCTGCTCGAGCTTGCACGTCGGGCTGCAGCCGTCGCTCGCCAGCACGTTCCCGTCGTCGCACGTCTCGCCGAAGTCGACCTTGCCGTTGCCGCAGGCTGCAGTCTGGGTCGCCGTGCACGCCGTGCCCGCCGCTCCGCACGAAAAGCCCTGCTCGACTTCGCAGACCGAAGAGCAACCGTCGCCGCTCTTGGTGTTGCCGTCGTCGCAAGACTCGTCACCCTGCTTGATCCCGTCTCCACAGATCTGCGTGAGCGTGAAGACGCAGGCCGCGTTTTGCACCGGGCACACGTATCCGGGCTCGAGCTGGCAGACGCCCGAGCAGCCGTCTCCCGGCACAGAGTTGCCGTCGTCGCACTGCTCGCCCGGCTCCACGGCGCCGTCGCCGCAGATCGCCATGGTCGCGTCGGTGCACGCCGCGCCTACGCACCCGCCGTCGCTCGAGATCGTCGTGCCGGAGTCGGGCACGGGGGGCGTGCCGAATTGCTGCGACCCGCTGTCGTCGCCCGTTCCCGGGTTCCCTGTCGACGCGTCGTCGCCCGACGGGGGTTGGGTGGCGCCGCTGCCGGCCGATCCACACCCAGAGATTTCGACAATCGCAACCGAAGCAATGAGCCCGAGGATGAACGTCCTCGACGCACCGATGAGCATGAAGTCCTCTTGAGCACCCGTTCGCTCGCCCGTCTGCGTGCGAGACCCGAGAGCGCCCCAACATTCAACTATGCCACGAGGGCGCCGCCTTTTGTCTATTTATTTTCCCCGCGACTGCCCAGGACTGCCCAGCTTTCTCTAGAGTAAGGAAACAGGGTAGTAGAGAGGCACTCCAGCGCGCATGACCAAACCCGAAACCGCGGCTCTTTCTTCGAGTTCGAGTTCTTCAAGCTCGAGCCGGGCCTCGCCGGCCTCGCTCGAGACCCTTTGCATTCACGGCGGGCAATCGCCGGATGCGCTCACGGGCGCGGTCATGGAGCCGATCGTCTTGTCGACGACGTTCGCGCAAGATGGGCCCGGCGCCCACAAAGGCTACGACTACTCGCGCGCAGGCAACCCTACGCGCGGCGCGCTCGAACGGTGCATCGCGTCACTCGAAGGAGCGACCGACGGAATCGCCTTCGGCAGCGGATGCGCGGCGACCACCGCCGTGCTCCTCATGCTCAAGAGCGGCGATCACGTTCTCGTTGGCGACGACGTGTACGGGGGCACGTTTCGGATCTTCGACAAGGTGCTCGCGCAGTTCGGCCTCGAGGCGAGCTTCATCGACATGAGCAACCCGGCGCGCGTCGACGAGGCGATGCGACCGAACACCCGCCTCGTCTGGTTGGAGACGCCGAGCAACCCGATGCTGAAGGTGTTTGACATCGCCGCCATCGCCGCGGTGACGGCAGCGCGCGGCGTGCCCCTCGCGGTCGACAACACGTTCGCGACACCGATGCTGCAGCGGCCCCTCGCCCTCGGCGCGACGCTCGTGGTTCATTCGACGACCAAGTATCTCAACGGCCATTCAGACGTCGTGGGAGGCGCGGTCCTGACGAGCGATGCGGCCATCGCCGAGCGGCTACGCTTTCTTCAAAAATCCGTCGGCGGCGTTCCGAGCCCCTTCGACTGCTACCTGGTGCTCCGGGGCCTCAAGACGCTCGCCATTCGCATGAAGAGGCACGTCGAGACCGCGCGCATCGTGGTCGACCATCTCGCTCGGCATCCGCAGGTGACCCGCGTTCATTACCCGGGGCTGAAGTCGCATCCGGGCCACGACGTGGCGGCCCGCCAGATGAGCGCTCCCGGCGGAATGATCTCCTTCGAGCTGAACGGCGCCCTCGAGCAGGCGGCGGCGTTCCTGCGCGCCCTCCGTATCTTCGCGTGCGCCGAGAGCCTCGGGGGCGTGGAGTCGCTGGCCGAGCACCCCGCGATCATGACGCACGCGAGCTTGCCGCCCGAGGCGCGGCGCGCCCTCGGCATCGGCGATGGTCTCATTCGACTCTCGGTGGGCCTCGAAGACCCGGCCGACCTGGTCGCCGATATGGCGCGTGGGTTCGACGAGGCAAGGTAGCTTGCACGTAGCCTATCCGCGCGAGGTATGCTGCCGCGAATGCTTTCCCAGAGGAGACGAGTGTCGATGATCCTCCCGAGCCTCAAGCAGCGCTTCAAGCAGCCCATTGCGCTCGCGTGGCCGGCGCTGTTCGCCTGCGCCGCCATGGCGGCCTGTTCGAAGACGCCCGCAACCCCGGACGCTTTTGTCGATGCCCTCGTCGGCGGTGGCAGCATGTGCTCCACCCTCGGAGCGGCCCAGGAGTTCCTGAAGATCGGCTCGACGACGAATCCCAACGAACCGTCGACCGTACCCGACGGCACCGGCACCGTCTCGGTCGAGTGCACCGTATCGCCCTCCGGCGACGGCTTCGATCTGCAGCTCGGCGCCTCCGGACCCAACGGGGGCCGGGTGACGATCATCGGTCACGTCACGAGCAAGGGCGGAACCGTCCATGGCTCGATCGCCAACAACAACTACGGCTCGTTTTCGTCCAACTCTTGCACGCTCACGTACGAGTTCAACCGCAACGCGGTGCCTTCCGGTCAGGCGATCTCCGCCGGCGAGATCTTCGGGCACATCGAGTGCCCGGGCGCCACGGATCCGAACGGGCCGCAGAACGCCGATGGCAGCCCCGTCACGTGCGACGCGTCGGCCGACTTCTTGTTCTCGAACTGCGCCGGCGGGAACAACTAGGAAGCCGCGCCGCTCCACAGGGCGCCTCGCGCGCTCGGATGGGGAGCTCGAGGGGAGCTGCCGGCTCCCCTCGAACTCGCGAGGGCGCCTCGCGCGCTCGGATGGGGAGCTGCCGGCTCCCCGCGCACTCGGCTAATCGCCTGGCGGGGGGTCGCCCTTCAGTCCGACGAGCAGCGTGCGGGCTTCGAAGGCGACTTCGAGCTCCGGGTTCGTCTGAAGGAACGCCTCCAGGTACTTGATGGCGGCCGACTCGTCGCCGCGGGCGTGGTACGCGACGCCCACGGCATGGAGCGCGTCGCCGTCGCCCGGCGCCTGACTGAGGGCCGCAAGCCCTTCGCGGATCGCGGCGCGCACGTCGCCCGTCATCCGGAGCACGTGCGCCAGGCCCACGCGCGCGCCCAGGTACGTAGGCGCGAGCTTCAGCGTCGCCTGGTACGCGTCGCGCGCGGCCTCGAGCTCACCGATTTCGAACAGCGCGATCCCAAGGAAGTAATATGCGTACGGGTTCTTGGGGTCGGCCTCGATCACGCTCCGCAGCTCGACCAGGGCCTCGCGATAGCGCTCTTCGTGGAGGAGTTCCGTCGCCTCTTCGACGGCGGACCAGTTGGCGGCGTCCTGCGCGTCGCGATCGGGGGAGGCGGGCGGGGTGTTCATGGCGGTCACGGGTGAATGTAAGGCCCGAACGCGTCGCGCACACCGGGGGGAATGCGCTTCGGCCGGCCATTGTCGAACGCCACGAAGCCCCAGGTGGTCACGCCCCTGGCGAGCCGCATTCCGTCGGCCTTTCGCACGAGCTCCGTGCGCCGCAAGCACTTGGCGGCCATCACGTCGGTGATCCAGGTGCGCGCCTCGAGCACGTCGCCGCGGAGGGCCGGGCGCAGGTAGTCGATCTCGTGCCGGACCACGACGAAGACCGCGCCGAGCCGCTGATAGGCCTCGAGGTCGAGGCCCACCGCGCTGGAGTGAGCGAGGGCGACCTCTTGAATCCAGCGGACGAAGACGATGTTGCTCGCGTGACCGAGGGCGTCGATGTCGTCGTCGTGAACGACGAGCTCCACGGCGTACCTGTCCAGTGTGTCGGGCGTCGTTTCGGGCTGCTGGTTCACGGCGCCGAGCCTACGACGATTTTTCGACCGCGCGAACGGAACGTGGTCTCCTCGAAGCACCGTTGCCCGCGTCTCCATCGAGGGCGGGCGGCCCCGGAGAGAGATGGCGCTGGCGGTCGCGCTCTCGGGCCGCCGAGTTCGACGTTCCGCACACGTCGGTGGTCGGAGCCGCCAACCGGGTCGTGGTCGGCCTGAAGACGGCCTGCCTCGGCGCGGGCGACGTCGTCATCCTGCGCGACCGCGGTCACAACACGCTCCTATTCGACGACGAGGTCGCAGGGCTCATCATCGATCGCGTTCGCTGGCCGGCCGAACGCACGAACGACCGCGAGGACGGTGCGGGCATCGAAGAAGCCGCGGCGGAGTAGCCCGGTCGCGGGCTGGCGCGTCCTGCTCTCCCGACGCCTCCCGGCGCCGCTTTGATGCGCCGCCTGGAAAGTGGTACGCGTTCGCGCCCGTGCGCACCCGATCGCTCGCCCTCGTCGCTTCGCTCGTCGCCATCGCCGCGGCGCTGACCTGCAGCCCACGCGAGGCGCGGGCCGACGTCAGCTCCTGGATGGCCATCGGCGGCGGCACGACGTCGCAGCTCAATCGCGACACGTCGAGCCGCGACCTCGCGGGCTCGCTCAGCTACTCGATCGGCGTCGGCAGCTCGCCGCTCTCGTCGATCGTCCTCGGCGGCCTGCTCCGCGGTCAGATCTTCGTCGGCCTGGGCACCGATCTCGGCCTCGCGGCACGCGCGTCGACCGGTGGCTTCGCCCGCGGCGACTGGGGCGTCGCCCTCGACGCCGGCGTCCTCTGGCGGCCGTGGCGCGGCGGCGACTACGGCGAATGGCCCCTCCAGGCCGTGCTCACCGGCGGTTCGCCGTGGGGCCTCCAGCTCGCAGTCGGCGCCGACGTGTGGAGCGTCTCGGGCGGAACGCAGGCGCAGGGCTTCTTCGCCGCGCTCGAGATCGACTTCCTGAGGCTCACCGTGACCCGCCAGGGCTCGAGCGAGCGCTGGTGGCCGAACCCTGCGCCCGCGGGCGGGCACGAGGGGGGCAAGCAGTCCGCGTCGATCCTGAGCTGGTGACCGCCCGCGGCGTCAGCGCGCGGGTCGGCAACGCAGCCCGTGAAGACGCGAGCGTTCAGCCGCGGTCGGGCGCGTCGGAGCTGGCGTCGCTGGCGCCGTCGGACGCCGCGTCGCCATCGACGGACATCGCGGGGGCGCCGTAGAAGGCGACCCCGGAGCCGGCCTCGTCCCCGGCGTCTTTCTGTTGCGTCGCCGGGGGCCGCGCGTCTTCGAAGCTAGACTAGCCAGTCCGTAGAAGACACCCTGATGTCTTTCAGCCCGTGGTCTCGCACGTTGCCGCCGACGTAGTCGCTCGACGGGAGCGAGGGGCATCCCTTGATGTCGCCGTTCGCTTCGATGCCGAGCGTCGCGCGCCCCGCGCCACAGGAGCCCATGTGGCCCTTCGGATACGACGCCCGGAGGACGCTCTCGTAGGGCCCGAAGTATCCGATGTTGTTCCCCCGCCCAGAGGCGCACCTTTCGTGACCGCGGCAGAACGCGACGCCGCGATTATGCTCCCACGCGCCTGCAGCCGAGGCAGGCAAGGCAGGCGAGGCAAACGAGAAGGAGGTCGCGCCGATGGATCGCAAGAACGCCGGTCACTACAGCCAGGAGCTTCTGAACCTCTTCGACAGATACGTCCACGGCGACGTCGATCGCCGCGAGTTCTTGCGCCAGGCGGCGAGGTTCGCGGTCGGCGGCGTGACGGCGGCGGTGCTCCTCGACGAGCTCAGCCCGCGCTTCGCCGAGGCGCAGCAGGTGCCCAAGGGCGACAAGCGCTTGCAGACGAGCACCGTCGAGTACGCGTCGCCCCAGGGATCACGCAAGGTCAAGGGCTACCTCGCGCGGCTGGCCGACGCGAAGGGCAAGCTCCCGGGCGTTCTCGTCGTGCACGAGAACCGCGGGCTCAACCCGCACATCGAAGACATCGCGCGGCGCCTCGCGCTCGAGGGGTTCCTCGCCTTCGCGCCCGACGCCCTGACGCCCCTCGGCGGGTACCCGGGCGACGAAGACAAGGCCCGCGAGGCGTTCGCCACCCTCGATCAGAACAAGACGCGCGAAGACTTCGTCGCCGCGCTGGGCTTTCTCGAAAAGCGCCCGGAGTGCACGGGCAAGGCGGCCGTCATTGGCTTCTGTTTCGGCGGCGGCATCGCCAACCTGCTGGCCACGCGCGCGCCCGAGCTGGCGGCCGCCGTGCCCTTCTACGGCACGCAGCCGACCGACGAAGAGGTCGCCAAGATCCGCGCGCCCATGCTCATTCACTACGCGGAGCACGACGACCGAATCAACGCCGGCATCCCCGCGTTCGAGGCCTCGCTCAAGGCCCACAAGGTCGACTACCAGATGTTCGCGTACGCCGGCACGCAGCACGGCTTCAACAACGACACGACCCCCCGCTACGACGCCGCCGCCGCGACGCTGGCCTGGCGCCGCTCCACCGAGTTCCTGAACAAGCGCGTGCACTGAGAGTGCGCCCACCAGTTCGAGTCTGAGCCGAGAACCCATCCCACCCACTTGAGAGATGGGGATGGGCCGCAGAGGCCCATCTCTCTCTAGCGGCATCGAGTGTAGAGCGGCCGTCGGCTATACGCCGGCGGCCGCTCTACCTACGGGTGTACGTCGACCGGCGGACGCTTCTCGTCGGCCTTGATCGAGTAGCGCACGAGCGCGCGAAGCACTTCGTTGCGCTCGACGTTGCCGACGGCGCTCTTGATGTCCTCGTACACCGTGGGATCGACGAGCAGCGCGCCCAGGGTACCCTTGCCTTGCTTCAGGTTGCCCACGATGGCGCGGAGGTCGTCGCTCATCGCGTTGAGGTTCGACATCACGTGCTGCGACGGATCGTCGCCGTAGAGCAGGGCGTGCGCGAGCCCGTTGCCTTCGCGTACCGCGCGGAGATCCTTGTGGAGCTCGTCGAGGCTGCCCGCAGCGTTCTTCGACAACTCGCCGTCGTAGACGAGCGCGTGAGCAATGCCCGGGCCTTCGCGCACCTGCGACGTCATCGCCTGCACGTCGGCGAGCGTCGCGTCGAGGCGCGCCGAGGTTTGGTTCAGGTGGGCGAGCGCGTCGCTGATCTGCTGGGCCTCGGCAGGATCATAGAACAGCCGGTGCATCGCGCCGTCGCCGCGGACGATGGCGTCGAGGAGCGAGTGCACGTCGGACGCGGAGCCGCGAATGTCTTGCGCGAACTGCGGGTCGCCTAGCGATTCGGCGAGCGGTTCGATCCGCTCCACCGCCTTCACCGTGGCCGCGGCCACCTTGTTGGCGGCCGCGAAGACGTCGCTCGGTTCCTCGGATTGCAAGAGCGCGCCCGCGTTCACCTGCTCGAGCGCCGGCGAGCCGACGGTGAGCTCGATCATCTTGTCGCCCAGGAGCCCCTTGCCCGCCACGTGCGCGACCGTGTCCGCGCGGATGCGCGACGCCTCCTTCTTGACGACGGACATCACGACGAAGATGCGCGAGTCCTGGCTGTCGGCGTCGTGGCCGACGCTCTTCACCTCGCCGATATCGAGGCCGCCCATGCGCACGGGCGCCCCCGGCTTGAGGCCCGCCACGTCCTGGAACGCCGTTCGGTACGAGACCCGCGGCTCCCACAGCCTGCGCGCGCTGCCGATGATGGCGACCGCGAGCATCGTGAGGCCGATCCCGAAGAGGACGAAGAGACCGACCTTCAGCTGACGATTCATGACTCTTCCCATCTCTCCGGAGCGTCGCGCGTCGTCAAGAAGACGACAGCAGCGACGCCACGTCTTCGCTCGGCGGGGCGATGCCGTTGATGAAGTTGTGGACCGCCGGGTTCTGGCTCTCTCTGAACTCTTCTTTGGTCCCGACCAGCAAGATGCGCCCGCGCCCGATCATGGCGAGGCGGTCGGACACGGTGAACGCGGTGCCCATGTCGTGCGTGATGACGATGCTCGTCAGCTTCAGGGCGCGCTGGATGCCGACGATGAGGTGGTTGATGCGACCGGTGTTGATCGGATCGAGGCCGGTGGTGGGCTCGTCGTAGAGAATGACCTCGGGCTGGAGAGCGAGCGTACGCGCCAGGCCGACGCGCTTCTTCATGCCGCCCGAGAGGTCGCTCGGGCGCATCTCCTGGATCCCCGGGAGGCCGACGAGCTCGAGGGACTGCTCGACGCGCGCGCCAATCTCTTCGTTGCTCATCGTGTTCCAGAACTGCTCGCGGAGGCCGTAGGCGACGTTCTCCGCCACGTTGAGCGAGTCGAAGAGCGCCGCGCCCTGGAACAGATACGCGATGCGCCGGCGAACGTGGGTGAGCTGCTCGTCGTTCATCGTGACGAGGTCTTGCCCGTCGAAAATGATCTCGCCCGCGTCGGCGTGAATGAGGCCGATGAGCATCTTGAGCATGACGCTCTTGCCGCTGCCGGACGGGCCCATCACCGTGAGGGTCTCGCCGCGCCGGATTTCGAGGTTCAGCCCGGAGTAGATGACCTTGGCGCCGAAGCTCTTTCGCACGCCGTCGAAGCGAATCAGCGTCTCGCCGCTCTTGCCTCCTGCCGTGCCTGCGCGCTCGCCCACTCCACGCAGAATAGCGCGACGGGGCAGGTTCACCACGGCGATCGCACGGCGGCCGTCGCCCCGGCTCGGCGGGCACTCACACCCCGGATCGGCGGGCTCGGCGAGCGTTCACGCAGGCTCGGCGGCAATGAGCCGCATCTCGGCGCCGCGTCCGCCCTGCCAGGTGTCGCGCTTGAGCGCGCCGACGACGCGCACGTGCGAGCCAAGCTGCGACGCCTGCGGGCCCATCTCGGGCCCGAAGCACGAGATCTCCACGCCGCCGATGTGAATCCAGAGGCGCAGGTGGCCGCCATTGAGCTCGCGCGTGCGGAGCAAGGGGGTGCGCTCGACGGCGAGCCGGGGCGAGGGGTTGGACTGGCCGCACGGCTCGAAGCGCTCGAGGTCGTCGAGCACCTTCGCCGCGCTGTCGCCCTCGTGCAAGACGGCGTCGGCGTCGGGTCCGGCGGGCGCCGGCGGGACCCCTCCCTCCTCGAGGCACGAGTCGCAGAAGCGATCGCGCAGCGCATCGAGGCGCGCGCTCTCGATCTCGACCCCGGCCGCGGCGTGGTGCCCACCGAACGCGACCAGGACGTCGCGAACGCGAGCCAAGGCGTCGTAGACCGAGAAGCCCGCCGGACCGCGCACCGAACCGCGGCCACGCGCACCGTCGAGCGCGAGAATGATGGTCGGCTTTCGGAAGCGTGACGCCAGGCGTCCTGCGACGATGCCCACGACGCCCGGGTGCCAGCCCTGACGGCCGAGCACGATGGCCGGCAACGCCGCGAGGACGGGGTCTTCGAGCATCGCGAGCGCCTCGGCGGTGACCCCGCGCTCCACTTCTTTGCGACGGGTGCAGAAGTCTTCGACTTCGGCGGCCATGCGGCGCGCGTCGACCTCGTTGGTGGCGAGTAGGAGCGCGAGCGCGAGGTCGGGCTTGTCGAGGCGACCCGGCGCGTTGATGCGCGGCGCGAGCCGGAACGACACGTCTTCGCCGGTCGGCGCCCCCGCAGCGCACCGCGCGACCTCGGCGAGCGCCCTCGTGCCGTGGCGCGTGCCCTTGCCCATGAGGGAGAGTCCGGCGCGAACGAGGGCGCGGTTGTCGCCGTCGAGGGGCGCCACGTCGCCGATGGTCCCGATGGCGACGAGGTCGAGCCATCGACGCATGTCGAGCGCGACGCCGAGCTCCGCGCGGACACCCGCGCCGACCGAGAGGGCGAGGCCCACGGACGCGAGGCCCTTGTACGCGAAGCCACACTCGGGGCGGTGCGGGTTGAGGAACGCGACGGCCGGGAGCGGCTCGTCCGGCACGCGGTGATGATCGATGACGACGGCGTCGACCCCGGCGCGGCGAACGCCCTCGAGCCGCTCGTGATCGCTCGAGCCGCAGTCGCACGTGATGAGCAACGTCGCT
>CALFNG010000504.1 GCA_937902985.1 uncultured Myxococcales bacterium | reverse complement strand
GTCAAGTGAAGGCATCACATGGCATCCTCCAGGTCGAAGCTTGCTTGGCGCACCAGAGCAGAGAGGGGGGTCGAGGCCGTCCAACCAGGACGGTTGACGCTGGTGGCGAGTCTTCGCCCCTCGTCTCTGCGCCCTCTGCGGCTCTGCGGCCAATCTCCTCTCGCTCGTGACGAGCGCTGTCGACGAAGAGCTACTCGTCTTTCTTCGGGCCTTCGTTGTAGCCGCGCGGGCGGTACTTGGGGTTCACTCCCTTGTACTCGTCGCCGTTGGAGAAGGTGTCGTCGACGAGGTACTTGAACCACGAGCCGGGGTAGCGATCCGCGGCCTCCTGGAGCTGCGCTCGCGCGGGGGCGTCGTCGCCGAGCTGCTTCTCGTCCCAGAGGCACTGAAGACCCAGGGCGATGAGGCTCATCTCGTTCGAGCCCAGGGAGAATCCGTTCACGTAGTGGGGCAGCCCTTGGGCCGCGCGGTGCATCCGGCAGAGCGTGTCGCCGAGGTAGACGCTCGCCATCGGCCACGACGGGGCGAGCTCGAGGGCGACCGTATTCGACGCGAGCCGGCCCGCGAGATCGCCGCGCGCGCCGAGCATGACGGAGTAGTTGAGGTGCGCCTTGGCGCTCCTCGGCACCGCCTTGCGGGTCGCGTTCCAGAAGACGAGATCGTTCGTGTAGTCGAACGCGTGGCGGCGCGCCGCGACGCACTGGAACCCCGCGAAGAGCACGAGGGCCGCCACGCCCGCCGCGAGCCGCCCGCGCTTCTGGCACGCCCGCAAGAGCGCGACGAAGACGATGCTGAGGACGATCGCGGAGCCGACGGCCGGGAAGTACCAGAAGCGCTCGGCGCGAACCGTGGGGAGAACGACCGGGATGTTCGAGACGGGCAGGTACGAGACGACGATCCAGACCAGCGCGAAGGCCACGACGGGCGACAGGGCGGTCGTGAGCGCGTCGCGACGGGCGCGCCACCACGCGGCGAGACCGAGGATCGGGCACACCACGAAGGGCAGCACCATCGCCGCCGCACCGATGACGCTCGCGGGGAACACGAGGCGATCGGGGATCGGCTCTTGCGGCGCCGAGTAGTCGCCCGATAGCGTCCACGGCAAGAGCAGCTGGCCGAGGCCGCGGGCATAGACGCGGAGCGCCCCCGCGATCCGGTACGGCGTGGACGCCTCGATGAGCGGGTTGTTCAGCGGGTCGTGCGGCAGCATCGGCTGCGCGTACCAGCGAAGGGCGGCGACGAACGCCCGCCGGAGCGGGGGATCGTTCAGGTGCTCCGCCGCGCTGAGCTCGTGCGGGATCGCGACCGGGAACCAGCGTCTTCGCATCTCGACGTAGAACACGAAGGCCGTGCCGGTGGCGAGGGTTGCGACGAGGGTCCGGACCCAGCGGAGCGGCCGATCCGGGTGGGTGAGCTGCGACGTGAGAAGCGCCGCGAGCGGGGCGAGCGGCACGATGCAGAGCGCGCTCTCTTTCGAGTAGAGGCCGAGCAAGGTCGCCCCGATCAGTGCGAACGGCATCGTCCCCAACCGGAGCGACAGCGCCAGGAGCGCGAGGAGAACCCCCATGCCGCCGAGGACATCCGCGATTCCGACCACGCCGCTCACGGCCTCGGTCACCACGGCCGTGGCGACGAAGAGACCGCCCGCGAGCCAGGCGGTCAGGCGATCCCGCGTCCATCGGAAGACGAGCATGACGACGAGCGCGCCGTTCAACCCGTGGAGCAGCACGTTCAGGTAGTCGTGCGGAAACGCGCTCTGCTCGCGGAAGCCGATCTTCCAGAGGGCACGCCAGACGATGTCGGGGAGCGGTCGGTACGAGCCGATCGTTCGCTCGGGGGGTAGCCCCCAGAAGTCTCGGCGAAAGGCGTCGAGCCAGTGGATCTTTCCCGCCGGATCGGCCACCGCGCGAACGTAGGGGTTCGCGAGCAGCGCCTCTTGCTCGTCGAAGATGAAGTTCGTGGCCGGGCTCCGCGTGTAGAGGAGCATCGACAGGAAGCAGGTCGGCACGAGCGCCGTCAGGAGCGTCGGATCTTCACCGAGAAAGTACTCGCGAACGCCCGTCAGCGCCGTCCTCCGCGGGAGCGGCGGCAACGGCTCGGAGTCGACAGGGTCGGCGGGCGGCAGCTCGGGCTGGATCACGGCTCGACAGAAAGGTTCGCGACGGCCTCGGGTAAGGGGGCCGCCTCGCGATCCGGGAGGATCCACGTATCGCCCCACAAATGGGCCCCGCCGTCGATGTACCACGTCTCGCCGGTCACGAAGGACGCCGCTTCGCTGGCCAGGTACGCGCAGAGCTCAGCCACTTCTTCGGGGGTGCCCAGCCGCTTCATCGGGGTCCGCTGCCGCGTCATTTCGACCAGCTCCTCGGGGTATCGATCGGTGCCGCTCGAGCGGATGATGCCGGGAGCGATCGCGTTGACTCCGATGTCGTGCACCGCCCATTCGACCGCGAGGGTCTTGGTCATGTTCTCGACGCCGGCCCGTGCCGCGCCGGTGTGCACCATCCCGGGAAAACCGCGGGCGACGTTGGCAATGATGTTGACGATCCGGCCGCGCCTTTTCGGGATCATCGACGCGACCGCGACTTCTCGCGTCACGTAGAACGTGCCGTTCAGGTTGTTCCGGATCACGGCGTCCCAGCCCTTGGGCGAGAGCGCTTCCGCGGGCGTCGGAAACTGGCCGCCGGCGTTGTTGATGAGCACGGAGATCTCGCCCAGAGTCGCGCGGACGGTGGCCACGAACGCGGCCACCTGCTCGACCTCGCGGATGTCGCACGTGCCGGCGTGCACCGTCCACCCGTGGCTCGTGAGCTTCGCCCGCGCGGTCTCGAGCTTGTCGGGGTTTCGCCCGGCAATCGCGACAGAGGCCCCGAGCTCGCAGAGGGTGCGGGCGATCGCCAGCCCGATTCCGCTTCCTCCGCCGGTCACGATCGCGACGTGTCCGGCGAAGAGGCCCGGTCGAAAGACGCTAGGCATGACGGCGCCAGGCTAGAGCAAGCGGCGGCGGCGTGGAACGGGCCCGCTCGCCCCGGTCCCACTGCCGCTCATTTAGGCGAGAGAGAGATTGGCCGCAGAGGGCGCAGAGGGCGCAGAGGACAGAGGGTCTTGCGCGCGCTGGAGCAGCTGGCGCAGATCGGATCCGCCGCGCAGGTCTCCAAATCTTCGACCCCAATCTCTGCTCTGCGCCCTCTGCGGCTATTCTCGATCTCGAGCGCGTGCCGTTCGCTAGGAGGAGTGAGCCTCGCGCGCTTCGACCCTCGGGTAAGTCTTGCGGAGACCCGACGCCAGCGCCAGCGCGACGAGCATGCCGATCGACGCTGCGGTATACGGCGCTTTCGGACCGACGTTCGCGTAGAGCCACCCGCCCGTTGCCGGCCCGAAGGTGCGGGCCAGGCTCGCGAACGACTGATTCACTCCGAGGGTGCTGCCCTGACGATCCGGGGGCGTGCGCCGGGAGATGAACGCGGCGGTCGACGGCTGCGTGAGACCGTTGCCGAGGGCGAGGAGCGCGCCGGATGCGTAGAGCATCGGCCGCGACTGCCACTCGCCTGCGCCGACGAGGCCCGCGAAGGCCAGCACCTGCGTGAACGCGCCCGCGCGCATGAGCGCGCTCTCGGTGAACCGCTTGGCCAGCGAGCGCACGAGGCCGCCCTGCACGAGGGCGGCGACGACCCCGATGAACGCCAGGACGTACCCGGTGCCTCGCTCGTCGATCCCGAAGAGATCTCCGCAGAAGAACGTGAACGTCTGGTCGAGGTTCGTGAAGCTCAGGATGACGAGGAAGTTCACGGCGACGGCGAGAGCGACGCCGGGCAGCGCGAAGGCTTCGCGCGTGGCCTCGGCGTTGAGCGGCGTGAGCCTGCGGCGCGGAGCCTTTGCGCGCCGCTCGGGCGGCAGCGACTCGGCGAGACCGAGCACGACCCACACCAGGTTCACCAGGCTCAACCCCGCCGCGACGAAGCAGGGCACTGCGCCGTGTCGCCCTTCGATCGCGATCCTGGCGAGGCCTCCGCCGAGGCCGGGCCCGATGATGAACCCGAGGCCGAAGGCCGCCCCGATGAGGCCCATGCCCTTGGCGCGCTCCTCGGGCTTCGTGATGTCCGCGATGTAAGCGCTCGCCGTGCCGAGGTTCGCGGTGGCGACGCCGCCGAACATGCGCGCCATGAAGAGCCAGAGAATGCTGTGCCCCCAGGTGAGTCCGGTCCCGAGGCTCGCCATGGTGAGGGCGGTGCCCGCGATCGACCAGATGAGGACCGGCCGGCGCCCGACGCGATCGGAGACGCGACCCCAGATCGGCACGAAGGCGAACTGCATCAACGAGTAGACCGACCCGAGGAGCGTCGCGACGAAGGCGCTGACCCCGAACACGTCGCGCGCTTCTTTCGCGAGGAACGGCAGGACCAGCCCGAAGCCGAGCAAGTCGAGGAACACGGTCAAGAAGATGCCGCCGAGCCGCGGGGCGGATTTGCGGGCCGTCATGGAGGGGCGCGCGCACTATAGCGGTCGCCGTGGGTTACGCCCGCTCGCGGCCGGTCACGTACGCCGCGCATGGACGAAGGCTTCGAGGTTGCCCTTCGGTCCCGCGAGGGCGCTGTCGCGCTGCGCCAGCACCTCGAAGCCGGCTTCGGCAACCGAACGCGCGGCCGACGCGATGGCTTCGCCGCGCACGGCCTCGTCGCGTACGACGCCCTTTCCGCGCGACGCGAGCTCACGGCCGACCTCGAACTGCGGCTTCACGAGCGCGACGAGCGCGCCGCCCGGGCGCGTGCACCGGGCGACGGCGGGCATCAGCTTGTCGAGGCCGATGAACGACGCGTCGACCACGGTGAGGTCGGCGGGGCCGCCGATCCCGTCCGGCATCAGCGTGCGCGCGTTCGTGCGCTCCATCACGACGACGCGCGGGTCGACGCGGAGCTTGTGCGCCAGCTGACCGTAGCCGACGTCGACCGCGGTGACTCGCGCCGCGCCTCGCTGCAAGAGGCAGTCGGTGAAGCCCCCGGTCGACGCGCCGAGATCGAGGCAGATGAGGTCGCGCACGTCGAGCTCGAAGGCGTCGAGCGCGGCCGAGAGCTTCACGCCCCCGCGCGACACGAAGCCGTGATCGGCGCCGTGGACTTCGATCGACGCGTCTTCGGTCACCAGGGTGCCGGCCTTGTCGACGCGGCACCCCCCGACGAACACCCGCCCCGCGAGCACGACCGCCTGGGCTCGCGCGCGCGAAGGAGCGAGGCCGCGGGCGACCAGGAGGTTGTCGAGGCGTTGCTTGGCCAAGGGACGGCTACCAGCTTGGCACGGCCACCCGTGGATGGAGCGCCCGCGCGAGCACCGCGAGCCCTTCGGCGACGCGCGGCCCGGGCCTCAGGACGCGCGCATCGGAGATCGAGATCACGCGGCCTTCGCGCACGGCGCGGACGTCGGCCCACCCGGGCGCGCCGGGCCCGATGCGTTCGACGGGCTCGTCGCCGCTTCCGCCGTTGCCGTTCGAGGCGTCGACGACGACATCGGGATCGAGCTCCACGATTCGCTCGAAGCCGAGGGTCTGCCAGGACGCGCCCGCGTCGAGGACGTTGACGGCCCTGGCGCGGCGAATCAGCTCGTCGATGAAGTCCTTCGGGCCGGTGGCCACGACGGGCGAGGTGTCGACGAGGAGGAGCACGCGGGGCGCGGCTTCTCCGGCGACGGAGCGCTCGACCCACGCGATCCGTGCGTGGATCCCCTCGGGCCCCTCGATGACCTGGCGCGCGTCGCTCGCGTGGCCGGTGCGCTCGCCCATCCCCAGGATCATGGCGTCGATGGCGTCGAGCGAGTCGATGTTCGGGAACCATGTCGCGACCCGGAACGGCACCAGCTTGCTGGCGAGCGCCGTCGCCGCCGGGCCAGGTCCGCCGACGACGAGGTCGGGAGAGAGCTGCACGATCGCTTCGAAATCGGCGTCGACGACGCCGCCGACCACGGGCAGCTTCCTCGCGGCGGGCGGCCAGTCGCAGAAGCGGGAGCGACCCACGACGTCATCGCCCGCTCCCACGGCGAACAACGCCTCGGTCGTCGCCGGCGAGATCGAGACAACGCGATGAGCGGCCGCTGCGATCGCCGATCCGTCGGGGGCGGGCGCGGCGCGCGAGCAAGCCATGGACTCGCCGAGCGCGAGCGCCGCCGCCGTTGCCAGCGCGGCGCACGCCCGCGAACTCATCGGCCGATGAGCCCGTATTTGTGGAGCTTCTCGATGAGGGCGGGACGCGAGACGCCGAGACGCCGCGCGGTCTCGCTCTGGTTTCGGCCTGCGGCTTCGAACGCCTCGGCGATGAGCGCGCGCTCGAACGCTTCGACACGTCCGCGAAGCGGATGGCCGGGCCCGGGATCCCCCGCGGCGGTTGCCGGAGTCGACGAGGGTGACGAGCCGTCGGATAGGGAACGCCAGAGGGCCAGGGTGATTCGCTCGTCGGGCGCCAGGGCAAGGAGGCGCGCGACCGTGTTCTCCAGCTCGCGAACGTTGCCCGGCCACGAGTGGGCCCGCAGCGCCTCGACCAGGGCGGGCTCGACCTCGACGCCGACCATGCCGTACCGATCGGCGTACTGGCGGACGAACACGCGAACGAGAGGCTCCACGTCTTCGGGGCGCTCGCGGAGCGGCGGCACGCGGATCGGCACGACGTTGAGCCGGTAGAACAGATCCTCGCGGAAGCGCCCCGCCTTCACGTCGGCGGCGAGATCGCGGTTGGTCGCCGCGATGAGCCGGACGTCGACGATCTCGGCGCGCCCGCCGAGCTGCTGGACCTCGCCCGACTGGAGCGCTCGGAGCACCTTGGCCTGGATCGCCGCGGGCAGCTCGCCGATCTCGTCGATGAATAACGTGCCCTTGTTGGCCTGCTGGAAGTACCCGAGGCGCGCGGTCTGCGCGCCGGTGAAGGCGCCGCGGGTGTGCCCGAAGAGCTCGGCCTCGGCGAGCTCGCTGGGGATGGCAGCGGCGTTGAACCGGATGAGCGGTTTGTCGGCTCGACGCGAGTGGGCCTGCAAGACGGTTGCGAGGACGTCTTTCCCGGCGCCGCTCTCTCCCGTGAGCAGCACGGTCACGTCTTTCGGCGCGACGCGCGTCACCATGTCCATCACGCGCGTCATCGCCGGGCTCTGGGCGATGATCGTGCGGCCGAGCGCGGCCTCGGTGCGCAGGCGCGCGTTCTGCAGCCGAAGATCGCGCCAGTCGGTCGCGCGCCGGACCGCGAGCGCCAGCTCGTCGGGGTCGAACGGCTTCGGGATGTAGTCGAAGGCTCCCGCCTTCATCGCCGCGACGGCGACCCGCTCGGAGCCGTGCGCGGTGAGCATCATGACCGGAACGCTCGGATCGGCCGCGCGCATGCGCGCGAGGACCTGCATGCCGTCCATCTCCGGCATCGCCAGGTCGGTAAGCACCACGTCGGCGCCGTGTAGCTCGAAGGCCGCGAGCCCGCTCGCGCCCCCGTCGCAGGCTTCGACCACGAGCCCCGCGTCGCTGAGCACGGCCTCGAGCGTGAACCTCAGCGACGCGTCGTCGTCGATGACGAGGACGCGGCTCATGACGCGCTCATGGTCTCATCGCGCGCCGGCGATGACCGGCTCGGACGCCGACGCCACCGCGGTCTCCGCGTCTGCGCCGAGGCCCACGCCCACGCCGGCGTGCTCGCCCCGAAACACCCGGCCCGGGTTCGGCAGGCGGGTGCAGGGCTTCGCCTTCATCGGCAACAGAATGGTCGCCGTGGTGCCGCCGCGCGGGGTGCTCTTGAACTCGAGGCTGCCGCCGTGCTGCTCGACGAGCCCGCGCGCGACCGCGAGGCCGAGGCCCGTGCCGCCCTCTTTCGTCGTGAAGTAGGGCTTGCGGATCCGGTCTAGCACCTCGGGGGTCATTCCGACGCCCTCGTCGCGGACGGTGAGCCGCGCGCCCTCGCAGTCGCGCGCCACCACGACCTGCACGTTCGAGCCGCGCGGCGACGCCTGGATGGCGTTGAGCACGATGTTGAGGAGCGCCTGCCTCAGCTTTCGCGGATCGGCGTCGAGCACGAGGTTCTCGTCGCCCCCGGTGTGAATCGTGACCCCCGCCTCTTCGGCGCGCGTCTCGAGCAAGACGCCCAGCTCGCGCGCGACCTCGTGCGGCTTGGTGGGACCGAGCTTGAGATCGTCGAGCCCGCGCGAGAACGAGAGGAACCCGTCGACGATCGACTGGAGGCGGTCGGCCTCCCCGGCGACGATGGCCAGGCGCTCGGCGGTCTTCGGGTCCGTCGCCTGGCGCGCCATGTGGGTCGAGAGACCCTTGATGGCCGCGAGAGGATTCTTCACTTCGTGCGCGAGACGCGCGGCGATGCCTTCGAGGGCACGCGTGCGGTCTTCGTTTTCGCTGCAAAGCTCTTCGCGACGCTCGGCGAGCTCGAGGGCCGCACGCTCGTACCCGTTGGTGATGTTCCAGCCCATTTTGGCCACGGCGAGGACGGTCAGTCCGACGGACATGAGGGACAGGATGACGAACTCGGCGCTCGGCCCCGTCGCCGTCGGGGCGAGCGGGCCGACGAGCTGACCCACCACCGTGTGCGAGAGGAGCGCGAGCCCGACGAAGCCGGTGCCCAGGAGCGCGAGGATCACCGGGCGCGCCCAGGAAGGCCGCTGCATCGTCATCGACGCGACGCAGATCATGAGCCCCAGCTGGACGATGAACGGGCTGCTGAACCCGCCCGATGTCGCGCAGAGCGTGAAGTAGCTCGCGACCCAGAAGACGAACGAGGCCGCCATCCATTTCTGGTTCTGCCAGAACGTCCGCACGATGAAGAGCACCGCGGTGCCGAGCACGCATACGCCCTGGAACACGGCACGCGTCCCCGACTCGCCGCGCACGATGAGCAGGCCGACCGTGATCACGTGGAACGGAAGGATCCAGGTGAGGCGCCAGCGGGCCGAGCCGCGCGACATTTCCTGAAAGACCCGATCGCGCAGGGCCTCGAAGCGGACGTGGTGAGCGCTGGGCGGTCCTTTATCTGCGCAAGGGAATCGCGGCATAGCTCGACAGCTCCAGTTCAGCAAATCCCGTGCGCGCACGCCAGTCGGGAAAACGCGTTTGCTTTCAAGGCGATGGCGTGGCTCCGGGTGTCCGTATGCCGACAGATGATTGGCTATTTATGCCGATCCGTGGCGCGCGCCCACGCCTGGCTCGCCTGGTTCGCCTGGTTCGCTTTCGCCGGGTTCGGCTGGTTCGCGCCCGGTTCCAGCCCGACGGCGCCGGGAAGCGGCCGCGCACGCCACGGCAAAGCCCACCGCCAAGCCGCCGGGCAGGGACGCGTCCCGCGATCGCGCCAGGCCCAGGGAACACCCGCCCGACGCGCTCGCGCTCGCGCTCGCCTGGGACGGCGGGCCTTCATTCAGCCCCGTGTCGTCACCAATCTGGCCCGGGCTCGCATCGCCGGTCAGCGCGGCGAGGGTACTCCCGCCGTCGGCGAGGCCCGTGCCGCCCGCCCAGACGGCAAGGGGGTAGGTGGAGCTGGGTCCGGCAGCGGCGGCGGCCTTGGCTGCCTGCCGCGCGGCCCCGATGATGAGCGACCCCCATGCGTCGAAGCGTGTGTAGATGGGCTGGTCGCAGGTCGTCCCGTCTTGGCTGACGCCGCCTCGCGACAGGACGCCGAACGCGACCCACTTGCCGCGATCGAAGTTGCCCTGCTCGAACGCGGCGGAGCCGGAGTCTCCTTCGCAGGTGCTGTCGCCCGACACGAACTCGCCGGCCGTGAGCACCGATTTGGCCGCCGGGTCGGTGAAGCAGTCGGTGAAGTTCGCGTCGTTCGGGATGCAGGTGAGCTCGACGTCTTGCTTGATGCGACGAATGCCCGCCGAGTTCCCCAGCGTGTCGGTCGGCGTGTCGATGCCGTAGCCGATCGCCGTGACCGTCGGCTGGTATTGGGGATCGGTCATCGGAGGCGTGATCACGGGCTCGGCGTACGTCGGCACGCCGGCGACGTTGGCTGCGAGGATGAGGAGCGCGATGTCGTTGCCGCAAACCGACGTCTGATTCGCGCCCGTGGGCACGATGACCGTCGCCACGCTCGAGAAATGGCTGCTCATCGTGATCGTCGTGTCGGTCGTCACGAAGACCTTGCTGGCCGGATACAGCGGGCCGAACGTGGACGTCGTGCAGTCGATCGTCGTCGAAGAGAGCTGGGCGACGCAGTGACGCGCTGTCGCGACGAGGTTAGGCGCGAGCAGCACCCCCGAGCAGAACGCGACCATGTTCTGGTCTGCTTGCGCGAGTTGCACGACGCCCACCGCGAACTCGTGGGTCGAATCTGTGACCCCGGCTTGAATGGCGCTCGACGCGATCGCGACGCGCTCGGTGGGCGCGGGGCTACCGCAACTGGCGGCACACGCCGCCGCCGCCAACGCTAGAAACCCCATGCTGACGGATTGCGTCATTCTCGACCCTGCGGGCAGATTCAATGGGTCCAGGTCTCTGTCGAGGGTTCTGCCCAGTTTGCGCTCATGCGTGTTTGCACGCCGCCTCCACGGCTTCGTGGCGGGCCGCTCATCTTAGCCGCCTTGCCTCGATGGGCAACGGTACTCGTTTTCAGGCCAGCTCGACCCGCGGAATCTCGGGGAGAAGCCCTATCGCGTTCGCGCGCCTGAACATTTCTTCGATGGCGCGAGGCACGTCGCTCGGGGGCGACAGCGTGTCGGTGTTCGCGTACATCGCGAGATATCGATCGAGCATGGCGCGATCGAGCGCGAGATCGCTTCGCGACTCGGTCGCGAGCAACGCGTCGATTGTCTCGGCCCGGTGCGCGAGGGCCCACGCGATCGATGCCTCGCAGAGCCGCGAGACCTTCGCGACGAGCTCGGGGCCGAGTCCGCGACGGATCGCGTTGCCGCCGAGCGGCAGCGGCAGGCCGCCCGTGAGGCGGGCCCACTCTTCGCCGATGTCGCAGACCCTCGCGAAGCCCTCGCGCTCGTAGGTGAGCCGGCCTTCGTGGATGAGAAGGGCGGCCTCGACTTCGCCGGCCCGGACCGCGCTGAACGCGCGCGCGTAGGGGCTTATAGGCACGACCACCGGCTCGAACCGCGGCAAGAGCAGGCGCAAGACGAGATACGCGGTCGTTCGCAGGCCGGGGACCCCGATGCGCGCCCCCTCGAGCGACGCGAGCTCGCGCGCGCCGGGCGCGACGACGACGGGCCCGTAACCGCGGCCGACGGACATGCCGTGCCGCAAGAGCAAGTAGTCGCGCGCGATGGCCGCGTAGCGCGCGATCGAAACGGCGATGACGTCGAGCTCCCCGGCCGCGGCCCGAGCGTTGAGCGTCTCGGTGTCGGCTCGCTCGGCCTCGAAGACGAGGCCCTCGCAGTCGATCTTGCCGGACAGGAGCGCCCAGAACATGAAGATGTCGTCGCTGTCGGGCGAGAACGCGAGGCGGATTCGCATGACGCGCCCAACGTTAGCCTCCCTGACGCCGCCTTGCGCTAGCTTGTCGGTGCCATGCGCATCGCGCTCCTTCGAGGCCGCTCGAACCCGCATCCGGGCCATAAGGGTCAACCCGGCGTCGCCGAGTTCGCGCGCCTCGACGGCGTCGCCGCCTACCCGTTCGACGGGCCGCCGTGGCTGGGCGGTCGCGAGGCGGCCGAGCCGCGCGAGTGGAGCGAGAGCGACCTCCTCTGCCCCGTACGGCCGACGAAGATCGTCTGCATCGGTCGCAACTACGCGGCCCACGCGCGCGAGCTCGGGCACGACGTGCCGAGCGAGCCGCTCTTGTTCCTGAAGCCGCCCTCGTCGCTGCTCGATCCCGGCGGCACCGTCGTGCTTCCTCCCGAGAGCGCGCGCGTCGAGCACGAGGCCGAGCTCGTGGTCGTCATCGGCCTTCGCGCGAAGAGCGTCGCACGCGAAGACGCCCTCGCTCACGTCTTCGGCTACTCGTGCGCTTGCGACGTGACCGCCCGCGACCTGCAGCGCAAGGACGTGCAGTTCACGCGCGCGAAGGGGTTCGATACGTTCTGCCCGATCGGGCCGTGGATCGAGACCGAACTCGATGCGAGCAACGCGTCCGTTCGCTGCCGGGTGAGCGGCGCCACGCGGCAAGACGGCAACACCGCGCACATGATCTTCGGCGTCCCCATCCTCGTCTCCTATGTGAGCCGAATGATGACCCTCGAGCCGGGCGACGTGATCCTGACGGGCACGCCCGAGGGGGTCGGTCCCCTCGTGGCGGGCGATTCCCTCGAGGTCGAGGTGAGCGGCATCGGCACGCTCGCGCTTCGCGTTGGCGGGTGAGGGTCCCGTGAGCTCGCCGTGAGCTCCGGGCGAGCGAGCGGCGACCGCTCAGGAGCGACTTTCCACCCGCGTTCGCGCACGCCGTCCACGCTCGCCGCGCTGGCCGTCGTACTCGTCGCCATCGGTGCGACCGTCGCGATCGGGATGGCGCGCCGGGGACGCGACGAGCGCGCCCGGTGTGGTTCCGGCTTCGTCGCTCGCGCCGCGCGATGCGTCGTCGCCCCGGACAGCCCGTGCCCGGCGCCGCTCGTGCACTCGTCGGCAGGCTGCGACGCGCCCGACGTCCGGGTCGCGGTACCCGAGACCACGCTCGTTGTCGGCCCGTCCGACTGGGAAGCGGAAGGGAGGGTCGCTCCGCGAACGATTCACGCGGGGCCGTTCCGGATCGACGCCTTCGAGGTGACCGAGCACCGCTGGTCGTTGTCGACCGGGGCCCGCCCGACGGCTGACGTGACCGCCCGAACGGGGGACCCCGCGCGCGCCGTGGCGGGCATTGCCCGCGCCGAAGCCGCCGCGTTCTGCGCGCGGTGGGCGCCCGGCGGCCGCTTGCCGACCGAAGACGAATGGATGGTCGCGGCGGTCGCCGGCGCGAGCGCCCCTCCTCGCTACCCGTGGGGTGACACCGGCGCGGTTTGCCGCCGGGCGGCCTGGGGTCTCCAGACGGGTCCCTGCTCTGCCGCTGGCGATGGCCCCGACACCGTGGGCTCGCACCCCGATGGCGACTCGGCGCTCGGCCTCCACGACCTGGCAGGCAACGTCGCCGAGTGGGTCACCGTCGCCGCCGGGGCGAATGGCGGGTTGGCCAAGGGCGGCAGCTGGCAGACGGCCCTCGCGCCCGAGTTGCGCATCTGGGCCCGGCTCGAGCTCGACCCCGCGGCCCACGACCCTCGCGTCGGATTCCGCTGTGTGTATCCCACTTAAGGAGCGCAATTGCGCTAACGTTCCCGGTCCCCATGACGTGCGTCGTGCTGTCCATCGGCACCGAGCTAACCCGCGGAGAGCTGGTCAATTCGAACGCGGCTTGGCTCGGCGCCGAGCTCACCGGCCTTGGATTCGAGGTGTCCGAGCACGCGGTCATTGACGACGACGTCGGCCGCATCGTCTCGACGCTCGCGCGCCTGACCACCAACGCTCGCGTCGTCGTGGCGACCGGCGGGCTCGGGCCCACGACCGACGACCTGACCACGGCCGCGGTCGCCAAGGCGCTCGGCGTCCCGGTCGTCCGCGACGAAGGGTCGCTCGAACACATTCGCCGCCGTATCGAGCGCGCCGGCCGAGCGCTGACGCCGACGAACGCGAAGCAGGCCGATTTTCCCGAGGGAGCCGACATTCTCCCGAATCCGGTCGGCACGGCGCCGGGCTTCGGCGTTCGAATGGGCGAGTGCGTCTTCTATTTCATGCCCGGCGTGCCGAGCGAGATGAATCGCATGTTCGAGGAGCAGGTGACGAAGCGCATTCGCGCCCTGGCGCCGAACAACCTCTTTCAGGCCCGCTTGCGTACGTTCGGGCTGCCCGAGAGCGTCGTCGGAGAGAAGCTCGCGGGCGTCGAGGCGGCCTTCCCGGGAACGACCATCGGATACCGCGCGCACTTCCCCGAGATCGAGGTCAAGGTGCTGGCGCGCGCCAGGTCACTGGCTGCCGCCCACGACGTGTGCGATCGCGCGACCACGGAGGTGCGCTCGCGACTGGGCGCGCATATCTACGGGGACGCCGACGACACGTTCGCGGGCGTCGTCGGCCGCGCGCTCCGCTCGCGCGGGTGGACGCTCGCCATCGCCGAGTCCTGCACCGGCGGCCTGGTGGGGCACATGTTGACGCGCGAGCCTGGCGCGAGCGAATTCCTTTTGCTCGACGCCGTGACCTACGCGAACAGCGCGAAGTCACGCGTCCTCGGGGTCGACGAAGAGGTCATCCGGTGGCACGGCGCGGTTAGCCCCGAGGTGGCGTGCGCCATGGCGCAGGGTGCGCGTCGCGTGTCTGGCGCCGACCTGGCGCTCTCGCTCACGGGCGTCGCCGGGCCGAGTGGTGGGAGCGACGCCAAGCCCGTCGGAACCGTCGACATCGCCCTGGCCCGGCCCGACGGCACGATGGAGCTGAGGCACCTCGCATTCACCGGCGACCGGGTGCGTATCCAGACGCTCGCCGCCTATGCGGGTCTCCAAATGGTGCGCGAGCTCTGCGCGTCGCGGAGCGTCGGCGACGCGGCAGGCACTTCGAGTTCCACCGAACGGCGGTGAGCGGTCCCCGGCCAAGGCCGCTCATCCCCTTCACATCACCAGCACCCAGACGTCGTAGAGTGCGTGCGTCCAGACGGCCGCGGCGAACCCGCGGCTCGCGTAGACGAGCGTCAGCGCGAGCCCCAGGACCGCGCGGGCCACGAACGACCGGGCATCGAACCGATCGCCGAGCGGACCGAGGTAGTGCATGCCGCTGAAGACCGCGGCGCTCGCGAGGGCCCAGCCGATCATGATCACGATGGCGCCGACCCCGAGCCGCTGGCCGTCGCCGACGAGGCCGACGCGCTGTCTGACGAAGAGCCAGACGAGCAGCTTGGCGCCGAGCCCGAAGAAGAGAACGCGAAAGGCCAGCTCCTCGTAGAAGCCCGCGCCGAGCGCCATCACGACGCCCGTGAAGGGACCGTCGACGAGGCGCGCTGGCACGCCCGCGAACATCTTGCCGACGACCCACGACGTCGCCGACCCCATCGCGATCGCATACGCCGCTCCTTCGAGGGCGATCTGCAACATCTTGCTGGCCTTGAATGACTGCCGGCGCCCGAGGAACCCGAACACGAACATCAGCGCCAAGCCGGCGCCCGAGGTCAGCTCGAGGTACGTCAACCGGTCGCCGTTCGAGAGCTCGAGGAGCCTCGAGGTGACGAGATCGGTCGCGTTGCGAACGTTGAGGAAGACGACGCCGAGCTGGTAAACGAGGAAGATCGGGAGCGTGAGCGCGAGCTCGGTCCAGCCGCCCGGCTTTGCGGTCAGGTCCGACGGGTGGGGGTCTGGGTTCATCGCCGACTGCACCGCCAGAGCACGCATCTACGATGCGCGAGCACGCGAGTCGGGTCCAGTATTCCGCCAAGTCCTGCATCACCGCAGGGTGGGCTCGAGAGAGGAGAGCGAGATTTCACAGGAAGGCGGGAAGACGGGAAGTATTTTCGCTGGGTCGACGCAGACGGCCCTTTTTCGGTTCGAACCGCGCAGCCACTCCGAACCCCAAAAACTTCCCGTCTTCCCGCGAATCTCTCTCCCCGCGGAGCTGCCGTGATCGCCGATGGCGCTCGGTAGCGCTCGGTGATTTAGTCAATGGCTTGCGCTCGCACCTCGCGCAAAGCGCCCTGGCACCTCGCGACAAGCGCCCTCGCACTGGCGACAGCCGCGTCGTGCGCTGGCGACAGGCGCGACCGCACCCGTCGACGAGCCTCCTGGCACCGGCTGGCAAGGGTGCTCGCACCGACCGGCAAGGACGCTAGCACCGGCTGGCAAGGGCGCTCGCACCGGCCGGCAAAGACCCGGACGCGCATCGACGAGAAGGCTCGTCGCCAGCGACAGGGGCGCTCGCACCCGGCGACGGCCACGCTCGCCGCGACCGACGAGGGCTCTTGTCGGTCGCGACGCGGGTTCTCGCCCTCTCTGCTCTGCGCCCTCTGCGGCGTATCTCCTCTCCTCTTCGAGGGAGCACGCGTAGAGCGCTTTTCCTCTAAGTTGAGCGGGTCCGGATCGGCGGGCGCCGCGCGCAGGCGTACGTCTGTACGCCGAGCACGGCGAGCGCCGAGACGGGCCCGATCGACGACGAGGAAAAGTGCTCTAGTTCGCGGCGGCCTTCTTCGGGCTGACGACGAGCTCGACCCGGCGATTCGAGGCGCGACCTTCGATCGAAGTGTTGTCGGAGATCGGGTCGCTCGGGCCTTTGCCCTGCGCCGAGATGAGATCCTGCGGGATCCCCTTCGTCACGAGGTAGTCGCGCACCGCGGCCGCGCGGTTCTGCGAGAGCGTGCTGTTCATGTCGAGCGCGCCGACGTTGTCAGTGTACCCGTACACGACGATGGGTTGCTCTTTGCCCTTGAGGGCCTCGGCGATCTGGTCGAGCTTCGCCATCGCGCCGCCCTTCAGGTTGTACTTTCCGGTCTGGAAGAGGACCTCGCCCTGGAGCGTGATGACCATGCCGCGGTCGTCATCCTTGACCGACGCGATCTTGGCGATCGTATCGCGGGCATCCTTGAGCTTCGTCTGCATGTCCGCCAGCTGGGCGGCCTGGGCGGCGGACGAGGCCTGCTGCTGCTGGAGCTGCATCTGGGTCTGGCCGAGGGCCGCTCGCGTCTGGCCGAGCTGCCCGTTCGCGTTCGCCAGCTGCGAGGCGGTCATGACTTCGCCCTGGGACTTGGCCAGCTGGGCGTCTTGTTGTGCCTTGATCGTCGCCGCCGCGGCCTGGGCGAGCTGCGCTTTGCGATCGGCGACGATGGCGAGGTCGATCGTCGACGGATCGTCCGGCGCATCGCGCCAGGCCTGCTCGGCCTTCTGCAGCGCGAGGTCAGCCTCGTGGACGTCGGTCGGGTCGAGCTGCATCGCCACGCCGTCCTTCGTGTGGAGGTACTGGTCGCGGGCGTCGGTGAGCGCCTTCGGGGGGACGCGTTCGCCGGCACAACCGGAAGCCGCGAAGACCACGAGCGGAATGCCGAGCACGAGAATGCGATTCGAAATCATGGGAACTCTCCTTGAAGCCTATTTGGCGCTCGGCGAATGGACGCCCGTCATCGGTGCGGCGTTCGGCGCCTGAAGGTTGCTGGCGCCGGAGGGCGACGCCGCGGTGCCTTGCAGCAGGCCTTGCGCCTTCTGCGCGGCGTCCTGAGCCTGGGCCGCGTTGGCGAGAGCCGTCGCGAGCTGCGCTTCCGCGGTCGCGAGCGCGATCAGCGTCGTGGCTCGCCTGTTGTCGGAGCCGATGAGCGCCTTCGACTTCTGCATGTCTTCCTGCGCCAGCTGCAGATGCAGCTTGGCATCGGGAATGGCAGGCGCCGTGGCGGTCGCGCGCCCGACCTGCTCGTTCGCGGCAGCCCACTGGTCGTTCGGCGGAGGCGTGCTGTCCGCGCATCCCACGACGCACGCCGCTGCGAGCCCGCCCAGGACCATCACGGTCATCCATCCAGATTTCATACGCGGCTCCCTACGCAGCCCCCGTGCCCACGGTTCGCGAGCCCGCGCCGGGAGGGTGCGACGGCCCGAAACATAGCGAAACTGCAACGAAAAGACCTGGCCATGAGCGGCTGGGGTGGGCCCGCCGTCTGGCAGGCGCGCCACAGTCTCGGCCACCCCGCCTCGACAATCCGTGCTTCGGACGCGGCTGGCGTCGCTTGGACAGCGCCTGGCGCACGCGGCCGAGCGCGCCTGCGAGGGCCCAATCGAGGCCGGCCGAGGAGCCTGTCGAGGCCAGCAAAACCAGGCGAGGTCAGCAAAACCAGGCGAGGTCAGGCGAGGTCAGCCGAGGCTACGTGTTGGGCCGTAGCTGATAGACGATGGCCATCACCACGATGAAGTAGATGGCCAGATTGAGAACGAACGGGACGTCGCGGAGCATCTCTTGCGTCGGCGACTCGGCCTTCACGCCCCGGCCGGCGCGACCGCTGACGAGCAAGAGGAAGCGGATGATTCCGAACGTCACGAACGGCGCGGTGAGCCAGAGAAGGTTCGAATTGAACGCTGCTCGCGTCGCCGGGTCGAGGGTGTAGGCCACGTACGTTACTGCCGTCGCAGTCCCGGTCACGGCGAGGGCCACCGTCAACGAGCGCGCCGTGTACGCCTCGAGCGCGGCGCGCTGCTTTCCGGCGTTCTCGAGCGCGAGCTCTTGCCTGCGCTTTCCGAAGCCGAGGAACAGCGCGAGGAGAGCGGTGCACGCGAGCATGTACCCCGAGACGTGCACGTCGGTCCCGATGCCGCCCGCAAGCACGCGCAGGACGAACCCGAAGGCGATGAGCCCGACGTCGAGGAACGCCACCTTCTTCAGCTTGAAGCTGTAGGCCAGGTTCTCGGCGAAGTAGACGAGCGCAATCAGGGCCATCGCGGGGGCGAGCCAGTACGAGGTGGCGAGAGAGACCGCCACGAGCACCACCGCCATGGCCCGAGCGGCCCCTTCGGACACGAGACCGCTGGCGATGGGCCGGCCTCGCTTGATGGGATGGACACGATCGGCCTCCACGTCGAGGAGGTCGTTGATGGTGTAAACGGCCCCGGCGAGCAGGCAGAACACCGCGGTGGCGGCGAGGGCCTTTCCGGTCACGGTGAGGTTGAGCGCCGGGCCTTGCGGGGTCCGCAAGAACACGTCCTTGTGAAAAAACATCGGCGCCAGAACGAAGATGTTCTTCACCCACTGATGCGGCCGCAGCGTCCTCACGAGGGCGCGCAGGCTGGTGCGACCCACCTTACGAGGAACGGCGCCCGACATGCCCGCGGCCTCGAGGCTGGCGTCGTTCGTGGCGGTCGCAGCGGCCGCCATGGCGGGCTCGCTGGTCATCTCTTGGCGGGAAGACATACGCGGGTTGGCGCGGCGCGTCGGTCAGGCGCGCACTTCTGCCAAGTTCACTGATAGCGCGAACGGCCGCGGTTGCCATCACACATCTTACCTCCCTCGTCAGGCCATCGTCTCGCCGTCTCCGCCGTCTCCGCCGTCTCCGCCGTCTCCGCCGTCCCGCCATCTCGCCATCTCGCTCGCTCGCTTGCTCGCCGAGTCGTCGTCGAGTCATCGGCTATCACGCTCGCCACGCTCGCCACGCTCGCCACGCTCGCCACGCTCGCCATGCTCGCCATGCTCGCCATGCCGCGCACCCCGCGCGCTTCCGCCGAGCTTGACGGCACGCGGGCTGGCGCACGACAGTCTCGACCCGCTTTGCTGCGCCCGACGCCCTCTCTCGCCCGTTTCACTGCGTTCGCCCGTTTTGCCCGTGCTCGTCGCCGGCCTACGGACGCGTGCCTCTCGTCGTCGCCGTCGTCATCGCTGACGTCAGCGCCGCCGAGGCCGAGCGCTCTCGCCGCGCCGTTCGTCACGGGGCTCACGAGGCTCGTAGGGCTCGTGGGGCTCGTGTGCCTTGCGTGCTTCGTCTCGCCCACGGCGTCGCGCGCCGACTCGACCGACGGGCGCGACGAGCGCACCGGCCTGCCGCGCCTCTCGGAGCTCCGCGTCCAGGTCGCTGCAGCACGCGGGCCGCTGGCGTACCTCGCGCTCCGCAAGATCTGGGCGGAGTGGGACCGGGGCGACCCGGGAGAGGTCGAAGAGACGCTCCACGACGTGGCGGCCGACGCCGCCGTGCCCGCGCCGGTACGAACGTACGCGGCGCTCCTCGAGGCCTACGCGCGCCGCCGCCGCGGCGATCTCGACGGCGCTCGCGCGCGGATCGCCCGCCTCGGGTACGTCGCCAACTGGATGATGGCCGGCCCCTTCGAGAACGACGGCAAGGGCGGTTTCGACGTCGCCTACGACCCGGAGAAGGAGCAAACGCTGCCGCTGAACCTCACGCACGACTACGACGGGAAGAGTCACCGGCCCGTGCGCTGGCGCATGCTCCCCTCGGTCTCGCCGTACGGGTGGGTCGACTTCGGCTCGTTCGTCCGGCCCGCCGAGCAAGCGTGCGTCTACGCGACGACGTTCGTCCGCGACGCGCACCTGAAGGCCCCCTCGTCGCGCCTGATCACGCTCTGGGCGGGAGCCACCGGCGCCGTGCGCCTGACGTGGAACGGCGTCCAGGTCCTCCGCGACGACAAGTACCGCGACCTCGACCCCGAGCGCTTCGCCACCACGGCGATCTTGCGCGGCGGCTGGAACCGTCTGACGGCGAAGGTTTGCGGCGACGACCGCGCACCGATGCTGTCGCTGCGCGTCGCGGGGGCGAACGGCGGACCCGACGAGAGCCTCGAAGTGGACGCCGATCCGCGGCACTCGACCGCGCAAGGAGGCGCGACCGCGGTTCTGGCCAACGTCATGCAGGCCCCCCCATCGGGCGTCGAAGGGCCGGCGCAAGCCTTCGAGCGCCTCGCGAAGAGCAACGACCCGGCGGCGCTCGAGGCGTACGCGCGCTACCTCGGAGCCACGGGCTCCGACGACCCCACGGAGCACCGCGCCCGCGAGCTCGCCCGACGCGCCGCGGAGAGGGCTCCGACGATCGAGCGACTCCTCCTCGCGGGCGAGGTCGCCGAGAGCCGCAACCAGCGGGGGTCGTGGATCGACAAGGCCGAGGCGCTCGTCGCCGGGGGCCACGCTACACGCCGCGAGACGATCGACGTGCTCCTGGCGCGGGCAGCGTACGCGCGCGGCGGCGTCAACTGGCGCGATGCGATCCCTTACTACGAGCACGTGCTCGCGCTCGACCCGGACGACGTGGCCGCGACGCTCTCGAAGGTCGAGCTCTACGAAGAGGCGGGCCTACGTGACACGGGGCTCGCGTCTCTCCAGCAGGCGCTCGTGCGCCGGCCGCGCAGCGTGGGCCTCTTGCGCGCAACCGTGGCCGCCCTTCGCGACGAAGGGCGCGAGACCGAAGCCGACGAGACGGCCGAGCGCTACGCGGCCCTGCGGTTCGACGACCCCGCCTTCGCCCGCGCGCGCATCGATCTCGCGATCGCGCGGCGCGACGAAGCGGCGACCGCGCGCTGGATCGATCGCCTCGTCGCGACCAACCCCGACAGCGCCGGCGCGCTGCAGGCCGCCGCGCAGGCCTGGTCCCGCCTCGGCCAGCGCCCCCGCGCCATCGCGGCATACCGGGCCGCGCTCGATCTCGCGCCCGAAGACACCGACATGATGCGGCAGCTCGCGAACGTCTACGCGGTCGCAGGCGAGCGAGGCGAGCAGTTGCGGCTCCTGAAGCGCGTCCTCGAGCTCATGCCGCAGGCGAAAGACGTACGAGACGAGGTCGCGCACATCGTGCCGGCCGCCCCGCGCCCCGACGAGCAGTACGCCCGGCCGGCGGCGGAGTTCCTCGCGAAGCGCTCGGCGCCGGGACAGGGGCAGGTACGCCGATCGCTCGTCGATCTGCAGGTGACGACCGTTTTCCCCAACGGCCTCGCCAACCGCTTCCATCAGGTTGTCTATCAACCGCTGACGGAGGCGGCCGCCGCGGAGTCGCGCGAATACGAGTTCTCGTACGAGAACGACAGCCAGGCCGTGGAGCTCCGCGCGGCGCGCGTGTACCGCAGCGGCGGCCGCGTCGACGAGGCCATCGAGAGCGGAGCCGGCGCGATGCAAGACGATCCCGCCGTCTCGATGTACACGAGCGCGCGCAGCTATTACGTGCGCTTTCCGCGCCTCGAGCCCGGCGACCTCGTCGAGGTTCAGTACCGCGTCGAAGACGTCGCCTCGCGCAACGAGTTCGCCGACTACTTCGGCGAGCTCGCGTACATGCAGAGCGCCGAGACCATCGGCCTCAGCGAGTACATTCTGATGACGCCGAAGGCGCGCACCTTCTACTTCAACGACCCCCACGTGCCGGGCCTCGAGCGGACCGTCGAAGAGCGGGGCGAGCAGCGCATCTACACCTTCCGGGCGCAGAACGTCCCGGCGATGGAGCGAGAGCCGCTCCAGCCGCCATGGACCGAGGTGCTCGGGCACATCAACGTGTCGACCTACAAATCGTGGGACGACCTCGGCCAGTGGTACTGGGGCCTGGTGCGCGACCAGTTCGTGGCCGACGATGAGGTGCGCCGGCGCGCCGAGACCCTGACCCAGGGCCTGAAAGACGACCGCGCCAAGGCGCGCGCCATCTACGACTACGTCGTCCAGAAGACGCGCTACGTCGCGCTCGAGTTCGGCATTCACGGCTTCAAGCCGTACCGCTGCGCGCAGATCTTCGCGCGCGGGTTCGGCGACTGTAAAGACAAGGCGACGCTCATCGTCACGATGCTCGGCGCGCTCGGCATCAAGGCCACTCCCGTGGTCGTGCGGACCGCCAACAAGGGCGACATCGAGACCGCCCCCGCGAGCCTCGCGCCGTTCGACCACATGATCGCTTACGTGCCGTCGCTCGATCTCTACCTCGACGGCACCGCCGAGTATTCGGGATCCCTCGAGCTCCCCGCAATGGACCGGGGCGCCCTCGCGATGCAGGTCAACGGCGGCGTTCCCAAGCTCGTTCGCCTGCCCGACCCGCCCGCTGCATCGAGCGTCAGCGCGCACAAGGTCGACGCGACCGTGTCGGCGGACGGCGCGGCGCAGATCGACTGGCGCGAAGCGGTCAGCGGGGTCGAGGCGTCCGAGTGGCGGGTGCGGTTCCACGCCGAGGCGACGCGCAAGCAGCGCGTCCAGCAGATGCTCGGCGCGCTCCTCCCCGGCAGCGAAGTGACGGCCGTCGACGCCGGTGACTTCGAGGACGTCGAGCAGCCGGTCACGCTTCGAGTTCGGGCGAAGGCGCCGCAGTTCGCGCGCACCGAGGGCGACGCCCTCTCGGTGCCGCTCGGCCGAAGGGAACACATGGTCCGTGACTTCGCACCTCTCGCCGCTCGCCGGCTCGATGTCCGCATGTATGCGCAGTGGACTCAAGAAGACGACTGGACCGTGCGCTTGCCTCAGGGCGCGAGGGTGAAGAACGCGCCGGCGTCGTCGAACGGCGCGAGCCCATTCGGCTCGTTCGCCGTCGAGGTCACTTCGGACGCGACGTCGTTGCACGTGAAGACCACGGTGACGCTCGCGAAGACGCGCGTCGCCGCCGCCGATTACGCCGCCTTCCGCGCGTGGTGCGAGCAGGTCGATCGGGCGCTGGGGCAGCGCGCCACGGTGACCGTCAAGTGACGGCGCGCCTCGCCACCCTCGCCTCTACCGTCGCGCGGGCGGCCTCGGTCGCCTCCGTCGCATCGCTCGTATCGGTTTCGTCGCTGGGTGCCGGTTGCGCGGCCTCGATGCGCGCTGCACCGCCGCGTAGCCTCGGCGACCTGCGCTCGTCTGCCCGCGAGTCGAACGACGCCGAGGTCGTGGGGCGATGGGCCCTAGCAGAAGAGCTCTCGCCCGGGGGCACCGCCGAGCAAGCGGCCGCCGCGCGAATGCGCCTCGACGCCCCGTCGGTGAAGGCGCCTGGCCTCTGGGCCAACCTCGCGCGTGGAGTCATCGACGAGGCTCACGGCGACCCGCGCTCCGCAGCCGAGGGCTTCATGGGTACGCTGGTGGCGGCCGCGGCCGATCCGCATGACCAGGCGCCGCTCATCGCCTGGTTCGCCGCGCGACAGCTGCTGACGCTCCGCGGGTCGATCTCCAACCTCTTCGCCAAGCATCGCGCCGCGCTCGACGCCCTCATCGATCGCCCGGCGAACCTCGGATGGCGTGCGGTCGCCGAGCTCGAAGACTGGCGCGCGTCGGAGGTGTACGCGAACGCCGAGCAGACGCCCGACGCTTACGACCGCGACGTCGTTCGTCGCATGGGGTGCGCCGAAGGCGTCCGGATCGCCGGGCCGTTCGGTCACGGCAGCGCATCCGATCCCATGCGCTCGTTCGCGGCCGAAGAGCCCGGACCCTGGCCGCCCGCATGGGCGCCGGATCCGATGCGCGGTAGCACGCCGCACGTCCTCTCGGTCAGCCAGACGCGCTGCCTCGCGCAAGCCGACGAGCAGGTGCAAGAGGGAGTCTTCTACGTCGAGTCGTTCTTCGCGACGCGCGGCGAGCGCGAGCTCCTCGTGGCCGTGCAGGGCGCCGTGGCCGTCTGGCTCGACGGCGCGCTCGTGCTCGCGCGCGGCCCGCAAGAGTGGGGATCGTGGCAGCGGTTCGGAGCGCACGTCACCGTGGCCGACGGCCGGCACCGGGTGGTTGCGCGCACGATGACGCCCATCACGAGCGTGCGATTCTTGAACCCCGACGGATCGGCCGCAGGGGTCTCCACCGACGGCGACCCGTCGCCCCCGACGACGGTCGCGCCGCCGGTCGTTCTCTCCGACCCGAACCCGATCGAGTCCATCGTCCGCGGCGCCGCGAGCGGCAACGCCGCGAGCGGCAACGCCGCCTTCGCCGCGGATCCCGTCGTCGCGGCCCTTGCCGCCTACGCCGCCCACGTCGACCAGATGGACGACGTGGCCGCCACGCTGCTCATGCCTCTCGTCGACCCGGACAACGCGGCGCCACTGGCGCTCGAGATGGCCTCGGCGTTCGAGTCCGCCGATCCGGCCTTCCCCGAAGACGCGCGAGCTCCTCGTGCTCGCGCGTTGCGCGCGCGCGCCCTCGCGAAAGATGCGCGGCTCTGGCGCGCGCGCCTGATGGCGATCGTAGACGACGCCGAGCAGCGCGGGCCCGCCGGAGCCGTCGAGACGCTCCGCACGCTCGTCGAGCGCGTGCCCGAGGAGCCCGAGGTCATCGAGCAGCTCGCGCTCCTCTACGGTCGCCTCGGCTGGCGTGGCGACCGGATGCGCGCTCTCTCCGACCTCGCGCAGCGCTTCCCCGACGACGTCGCGGCGCTTCACGGGTATCTCGATGCGCTCGACGAAGAGGGTCCGGCGGCCGAGGCGGACCGCATCGCCGCGCGCATCAAGAAGCTCGACCCCGACGCCGAGGTCGATCTCGATCGCGCGCTCGCGAGCCACGATTACAAGGCCGCTCTCGGCGAGCTCGATCGTCTGAAGACGCGCCGTCCCGACCGCAAAGAGATGGCGGCGCGCATCGCCGACGTCCTCGCCCGGTCGGGCGATCCGAGCTCCGCCGCCGCCGAGCTCGAGAAGGCCCTCGCCAAGCGGCCACGCGACGCGCAGGCGCGCTTTCGCCTGGCCGACCTCGCGTATGCGAAGGGCGATCGCGGCGCGCTTCGGCGCGCCCTCGCTGCGGCGCTCCAGGCAGGCGCCGGCACCGACGAGCTCCGGTCGGCGATCGACGTCGTCGAGGGCGCCACCGACCTCGAGCCATACCGCAAGGACGGGCGCGCCATCATCCGCGAGTACCAGGCCTGGGAGAAGGCCGGCCACCACATGGACGGCACCGCGGCCCGGGTCCTCGACTACTCGGCCGTCTGGGTCCATGAGGACGGTTCGAGCGAGATGCTCGAGCACGAGATCCAGAAGCTCCAGTCCCAGGAGGCGATCAACGCGGAGTCGGAGACCGAGCCGCCGTCGGGCCTCGTCCTCCGTCTCCGCGTGATCAAACCCGACGGACGGGTCCTCGAGCCCGAGCCCATCCAGGGCAAGCCGACGCTCACGCTCCCCAACCTCGAAGTGGGCGACTTCATCGAGCTCGAACACATCACGCCGCAGGCCGGCGACGGCGCGCACGGCCGGGAGTACCGCGGCCCGTTGTGGTTCTTCCGCGAGGCCGACAAGGGCTACTGGCAGAGCGAGTTCATCGTCGTTACGCCCGCCGACCGCGCGCTGCAAATCGAGGCGCGCGGCAACGTGTCGCCGCCGAAGACGAAGCCCCTTGGCACCTTCATCGAGCGCCGATGGCGCGTCGACCTGAGCCCGCCTGCGGAGCTCGAGCCCGAGAGCCCGCCCATCACCGAGTTTCTCCCGAGCGTCCGCATCGGGTGGGGAGTGTCGCTCGACGCGACCCTCGCGCACCTGGTCGATCTCGCGGCAGACGAGACCCCGCTCGACCCGCGGCTCCGCGCCAAGGCCCTCGAGATCGTCCACGGAGTCCCCACGAGCTCGACCGACGAGCAGGCCCGGCTCGTGTATCGGTGGGTCCTCGACCACGTTCAGGAGACGAAGGAGAGCCGCGAGACCGACGGCCGTCGCGTCGTGACGGGCGGCAGCGGCTCGCGGCAATCGGCCTTCCGATATCTCCTGCGCCTCCTCGGGATCGAGACGCAGCTCGCGCTTGTCAAGAACCGCCTCGCGCCGCCGCCTCTCGGCAAGATGAGCGAGGCCGAGCAGTTCGACGCCCTGGTGCTCCGCGTGACGACCGACAAGGGCGTGCGCTGGCTCACCGTGCGCGACAAGTTCGCGCCCTACGGGTACACGCCGGCCGAGCTGCGCGAATCGCCCGCCGTGGTCCTCGTCGAGGGGACGCCGAGCGAAGTCGTTCACGCGCCGGGCGCTTTCGACCGAATGACCTACGAAGGGCGCGCCGACGTTCACGACGACGGATCGGCGGCGCTCGACCTCACCGTCACCTTCGAAGGCAACCGCGCCATCGCGTGGCGCAACGCGTTCGACCAGATTCCCCAGGCGAAGATCGACGACTTCGTCGAGCGCGAGCTCGTCGCGCCGTCGTTCGACGGCGGGCACGTACGCGAGCTGAAACTCGACGCGACGGCGCTCGATCGGCCGCTGATCATGCACCTTCGCGTCGAGGTGCCGCAGTTCGCGAAGAGCCGGGGCGGGGGCACCCTCGCGGTGCACCCGCCCTTCTTGCCCAACCTCGGCCTCCTGGCGACGCTGCCGACGCGTCACACCCCCATTCTCCGGCGCGCCGCGTGGCACGCCGAGGTCCGCATTCACGTGCAGTTTCCCGACGGGTTCAAGCTACCGAGCGACGCCTCCCGCGGCGAGGAGCGGAGCGGCGACGCCGTGGTCGCCGTCCGCGACGCAGTGAGCCTCCACGCCATCGATCTCGATCGGGTGGTCGACGTCCCCGCCGGGCGCGTTCAGCCCGGCGACGAATACGCCGTCTGGCAAAAGTTCGTACGCACGGCCGATGCTCTCCTCGCGCGCGACGTCATCGTCGGCCGCTAGCGCCAGTGCTGCTCACTTAAGCGAGAGAGAGATGGGCCGCGGAGGCGCCGAGGGCGGTTCCGGTAGGGACGACCCGTTCCACCTCACGATGAGGTGACTCGGGTCGCC
>CALFNG010000503.1 GCA_937902985.1 uncultured Myxococcales bacterium | reverse complement strand
TCGAGAGAGGCGCCCCGGATGGCTTGGAGGACGGAGGAGGCGAACGAGTCGGCGAACTCGCGGAGAGCGTTGCGGAGCGTCGGCATGATCCGCGATCAAAACGTGACGACCGCCAAACGGTCAAGTTCGTGGGGGGATGTTCGGGCGCGGCAGCGCCGTCTTGCCTCGGGGCCTACCGCGGCCTCGAACTCTCGGCTCCTACCGTGTCAACGTGACGACAGGCGTTTCTGAGAGGTACGGAGCGGTTCTTTTCCCGAAAAAAAATCGTTACCACCGGGTACCGGGGCGTCCACGCGCGTTACGCCGAGGTGGTGCGCAAAGTGGTGTGCATCCTGCCGAGACGGGGTCCGAGACAAGCCCGCAGACCGAAGCCGGCGAGTAGATCAACCGCCGAGCCGCGCGTGCACCTGCGCGGCTGAAAGTCCGCACACCTCTACCAGCTTCAGCCGTGCCGTCTGGCCGCGCACGATGGCCACGTCGCGCTTCGCGATCCCGAGCGCCCGCGCGAGGGTGGCCACGAGTTCGGCGTTGGCGGTTCCGTCCACGGGAGGGGCGTTCAGATGGACCACGAACGCTCCTTCCCGCACGCCGGCAACGCGGCTTTCGCGCGAGCGCGGCTTGGCGAGAACCTCGATGCGGACGACGCCCACGTCCTCGTTCTTGGAAGCCGACACGGGGGTAGTCTCGCGTCTCTCGGGTGCGTTCGCCAGTGCCCCGAGGTTGGAAGCGAGCACGAGGAAACGCGGGATTGCGATCGCAGGCGGCGCGATCGCTCAGTGACCTCCGGCCCGAGAAGTCGCCGAAGATCTTCGGCCGCAGCGCTAGCCTGCTCGGGAGATAGCCACGAAGGCTCACGCTCAGCGCGCACCAGCGGCGAAGTCGGCCTCGCGGATGAATTGCCAGCCTGCTTCCTCCGCGGCTTCGCGGTCTGCCGAGTTACCCCAGCCCGTCGCTGGATCATTTCCGACCATGACGTACTCGCCGGCACGAACATGCAGGCGAAGTTGGGCAAGGAAGTCCGCCTTGGAGAGCGCGAGTGGCCCGACGAACGATACGATCCGATGCCACTCGGGGACCGCTCGGACGAATGCGGCCCAGTTCCCGCAGAGCCCGACGATATGGCCCTCCTCGCGCAGCTCACGGAGAGCCGCCACGGGGATCGGTCCGTCCGAGACCTCCAGGGTCTCGTCGACGTCGAAGGCATAGAGGCGTGGAAGCATCGGATCCTCCTGGCTCGCTCACGACGCGGGCACGGGGCACGGGAAGTCCACGATAGCTGGACGCCCTCGCGAGCGCGATCGAGCGGGCGTCAGTCGTCGGCCGATGGGACGTCGTCGCGCAGCTCGCGCGCGAGCTCGAGGCGCGGAGCCTGGCCGCGGCGGGCGTGCGTTCCCTGGTCGACAAGCAGGGGCGCCGCCGCCCGCGCTAGGAGTGACGACACGCGCGTGGCCTCTACGTGACGGAGTACGTGGTCGCGCGCTTCCGCCCGTTGGCCTTGAGCTTCTTCTTCGCCAGGCCCTCCTGGAGCACGCGTGGCATCTCCTTGCTCTCCATCTTGAGCGCGGCGCGGATCTGCTCGGCGCGCAGGCCGTCCTTCTTGCTCTTCACAAGCGCAATTACCTGATCGAGCCTCTTCGCGATCTGTTCGGGAGAGCGACGAGCGAGTCGGCCGGGCTTGCGTCCGCGCGCGCGCGGTGTTGCCGATGCTGTCGGACCCGCCGTCGACTTCGGGGGACGACCGGGGCCACGCCGTGCGCTGCCGCCCGCTTCACCGAGCAGCTCCTCGAGAGAGGCGCCCCGGATGGCTTGGAGGACGGAGGAGGCGAACGAGTCGGCGAGGTCGCGGAGAGCGTTGCGGAGCGTCCGCATGATCCGCGATCAAAACGTGACGATCGCCAACCGGTCAACTTCTTGGGGGCATGTTCGGGCGCTCCTGGGGCACGTATTCTAGCCGCTCCTGGAGCACGGAGCTGACGCCTGACAGGAACGTCGCGAGCGGCTTCATCGCATCGTGAAGGACGCGAAGGTTCAGCACCTCCAATGTCCGTCGATGCGCCCCTCGCGGCGTACGGGCAGCCCGTTGCGCCGATGCTCTACGAATCGCGACGTCGTCGATCAGATAACTTCGCTCCGCCCTTCGACGAAGTCTTGCCGCGGCGCTTGCCGGTCCCCGTCTCCGCCGTGAGCAATCGGAGCGCGATGAGCGCTTCCTGCAGGTGGTGGGCGAGGTCGCGCTCCTTGCTGTCCTCGATCCAGCGCTCGAACGCGTTGTGGAAGAGCGTCGTGCCCGTCTGGGCGAGCAGCGCGGCCGTGGCCTGGGGCACGCATCGCTCGCGCAGGCTGGCGAGCAGGGCCGCGGTGAGCCTGGTGGACTTGATCAGCTCGCGCTCGCGCAGCTCGGCGTGCGCGGCGATGAGCGCCTGCCGCTTGCGGACGTGCGTGCGGCGGGCCTCGAACACGGGCGACGAGGCCGCGAGCGCCTCTACGACGACCTCGAGCGGCGCCATCGTCTTGGGAGCGCTCGCCACGCCGGACACGATCAGCTTCTCAAGCTCTTCGCTGCCCGAGAACAAGACCTCGCGCTTGTCCGTGAAGTAGCGGAAGAAGGTGCGCTCGGTGAGGTCGGCGCGCGCGGCGATATCGCCGACGGTCGTGCGGTCGTAGCCCCGCTCCTCGAAGAGCTCGAGGGCCGCAGCGCGCAACCGCTCGAGCGCGTTGGGTTCCCAGCGAGCCATGCGGGTCAGTGTAGGCGATCCGGCGAGCGATGACATGGCCTGCCATGGGTGATTGCAGATTCTGACATCACGTGTTAGCAGTCATGTCAGGCTCTGACATCCAGAGGTCCCCATGCGTGTATTCGTCACTGGTGCGTCTGGTTTCATCGGTTCTGCCGTCGTCCGCGAGCTGAAGGGCGCAGGGCATGCGGTCGTCGGGCTCGCGCGCTCCGACGCGTCGGCGGCGGCGCTCGCCCTTGCGGGCGCGGAAGTGGCGCGTGGCGATCTCACGCGGCCCGAGACGCTCTCGGCCCCGACTGCGCAGGCGGACGCGGTGATCCACCTCGCGTTCGATCACGACTTCTCCAAGTTCGCCGACAATTGCGCGAACGAGCAGCGGGCGATCGCGGCGCTGGGCGACGCGCTCACGGGCACGCAGAAGCTGCTGATCGTGACCTCGGGCGTGGGCATGGTCAGCACAAGGGGTCGGCCGGCGACCGAGAACGACGCGCCGCCTTCCGAGGGCGGATTCCCGCGCACGCCCGAGCGGGCCGCCGATGCCGTGGCGCAGCGCGGGGTGCGCGTCGCGATCGTGCGGCTGCCGCAGGTGCACGACACCCGCCGCGCGGGGCTCGTCTCGTTCGTGATCGAGGTCGCGCGCCAGAAGGGCTTCGTGGGGTACGTCGGCGATGGCTCGAACCACTGGTCGGCGGCGCACGTGAACGACGTGGCGCGGCTCTACCGGCTCGCGCTCGAGAAGAACGCGACGGCGCGCTACCACGCCGTGGGCGAGGAAGGCGTGCAGCTGCGCGCGATCGCGGACGTCCTCGGGAAGGGACTGCGAGTGCCCGTTCGCTCGATCACGCCCGACGAGGCGCCGGGCTACTTCGGGTGGATGGCCGCGCTCGCAGGCGAAGACATCCGCTCGGCGAGCGAGCAGACGCGCGCGGCGCTGGGCTGGCAGCCGACCGGACCGGGATTGATCAGATCGGA
>CALFNG010000502.1 GCA_937902985.1 uncultured Myxococcales bacterium | reverse complement strand
ACGAGATGCCTAAGTGACTGGAGTTCAGACGTGTGCTCTTCCGATCTTGGCTTAGCCGCCGCTCGCTCTAGTTACCCCGGACGCGATCTCTTCTCCGATTCATGGGAGCGATTCGCATGAGCGATTCGCATGGGCGATTCACAAGCGTAGACGGAACGGGAACGCCCCGATTCTCGAGGTTTCCTGGGGTCCGACGAGATGTCGACCTCGGCGCCCGAGCCGCCCCTCCGGCCCCACGAGCCGCGCAGGTCCCGGGCCGGCACCTTCGAAACGACGCAGACATCTTCTGAAACGAGGTCGATACCGGTCGTGGGTGAAGGTCTGCCGTGGTCATCACCCAAAAAGCCGCCATGAAAGATCCTCGTCGAAACGCCCGCGCTCGGGCCGGCCTCTCGCTGCAGAGCTCGGCGCTGCGGTCGTTGGCGCCGCATGCCGTGCGAGCCCTCACCACGCTGGCGTCGCTCGCCACGCTCACCTCGTGCAGCAAGCCCGACGCGTCGACGTCGACGGCGCCGGCCACGTCGTTGTCGGCGCCGGTGGCGACGGCGTCGGCGGCGCCCGGGCCGTTGAAGGTCTCGTTCGTCTACGTCGGTCCTGTGGGCGACGCGGGGTGGACCTTCGCGCACGACCGAGCGCGCAAGGAAGCCGAGGCGTCGTTCGGCGGCAAAGTGCAGACGTCGTTCGTCGAGAACGTGCCCGAGGCCGCCGACGCCGAGCGCGTGCTTCGCGACGTGGTCTCGCAGGGCAACACGCTCATCTTCGGGACGACGTTCGGGTACATGGATCCGATGCTCAAGGTCGCCGCCGACAAGAAGGACGTGCACTTCGAGCACGCGACTGGATACAAGACGGCCGACAACCTGCGCACCTACGACTCGAGGACCTACGAAGGCGCGTACATGGCCGGCGTCGTCGCCGGGGCGATGACGAAGTCGAACATGCTCGGGGTCGTGGGCTCGATCCCGATCCCCGAGGTCATTCGCAACATCGATTCGTTCACCCTGGGGGCGCAGAGCGTCAACCCGAAGGTGACGACGCGCGTCGTCTGGGTCAACAAATGGTTCGACCCGCCCAAGGAAGGCGAGGCGGCGCAGAGCCTGATGGACCAGGGCGCCGACGTCTTGATGCAGAACACCGACTCGTCGGCCGTTCTGGGGGCCGCCGAGAAGGCCGGCAAGTACGGTTTCGGGTGGGACTCCGACATGAGCAAGTACGGCCCCAAGGCGCACCTCGGATCGGCCGTCATCAACTGGGCCCCGTATTACAAGAAGGCCATCGGCGACGTGCTCGACGGCTCGTGGAAGACCGGCCAGTCGTGGTGGGGCGTGAAAGAGGGCGCGATCGACCTCGTCGCGCTGGCCGACAGCGTCCCGGCCCCCACCAAGACCAAGATCGACACGATCAAGGCGGGCCTCAAGGACGGCTCGTTCGTCATCTGGAAGGGCCCCGTCGTCGACTCTTCAGGCAAGGAGGTCCTGAAGGCGGGCGACGCCGCCGACGACAAGTTCCTCCACAGCATCAACTTCTACGTGAAGGGCGTGCAGGGGAACCTGCCGGGTTCGAAGTGACGTCGCTTCACGTCGTGGCGATCCGCACCGAGAAGTCGAGGGTGGCGGTTCGGGCCGGGCCGTAATAGCTCCCCTCGACGGGCATCGTGTCGGCCTGGTCTGGCGCCGCGCACAGCGCCACGTGACCGTCGGTCACCGGCACGCCGTGCGTCGGGTCCCAGGCAGACCAGCCCGCGCCGGGCACGAAGACCTCCGCCCAGGCGTGCAAGTAGCGCTGTCCGTCGGGCGTCTGCGATTGCGCCTGGTAACCGCTGACGAAGCGCGCGGCCAGGCCCCGGCTGCGGCAGGCGGCGAGGAAGAGCACGGTGATGTCGCGGCAGGCGCCCTCGCGGGTGGCGAGGGTCGTCGCCGCGGAGCGCGCGGCCCCCGCTGTGCGGACGTTCCGGTCCATGATGGAGTAGAGCCGCTCGGTGAGCGCGCCGAGGAACGCGAGGGGATCGTGCTGGGCGCCGGCCGCCACCTCGGCGGCGAAGAGGCGCACCGACTCGTCGCTGTCTCGGTTACGCCGGTACGTCTCCAGATCGCCGGCGTCGTCCGCAGGCACCCCGAGGGTATCGAGCTCGAAGCGACTCTCGACGAAGAGCTCCTCCGCGAACCCTTCGAACGCCACGTGCGTGATCAGGTTGCCGTGAGCGTCGAAGACGTCGACCAGCTCGACCGGCTTCGGCCGCACCGTGAGCACTCGCGAGATCATCCATACGCTCGCCGGACGCGGGTTCAGCCGCAAGAGGTGCGGCGCGAACCGCACGGGCGCGCTGTAGCGGTAGTGGCTTTCGTGCAAGACCGAGAAGCGCATGGCATTCCCCCTTCACGAACCAGGGAAGAACGGTTTGCCCAGCGATGCGGGCATGTTGATGCGAATGAACTCGGGCTTGCGCGACATGAGCACGAGCACCACGATGGTCGCCACGTAAGGCAACATCGTGAGCCACTGGCTGGCGATCTGAACGCCTTCGCCCTGCAAGAAGAACTGCAGCATGGTGACGCCGCCGAAGAGATACGCTCCGAAGAGCACGCGGGCGGGTCGCCACGTCGCGAACGTGGTCAGCGCGAGCGCGATCCAGCCGCGCCCGGCCACCATGCCCTCGACCCAGAGCGGCGTGTACACGACGGACAGGTACGCTCCGGCGAGCCCGCACAGCGCGCCTCCGGTCACCACCGCGAGCAGGCGGATGCGCCGCACCGGGTAGCCGAGGGCGTGCGCCGACTCGGGCGACTCGCCGATGGCGCGCAGCACGAGACCGCGGCGCGACCGATAGAGGAACCAGCCGAGCGCCACGGCCAGCGCGACGGCGATGTACACCATCGGGTGCTGGCGGAAGAAGGCGGGGCCGACGAACGGCAAGTCGCCGAGGACGGGGAGCTTGAAGCCGTGCCGCTCCGACAGCTTCTCCTGGGTGTACTTGACGCCGACGAACGCCGAGAAGCCTGTTCCGAAGAGGCTCAGCGCGAGGCCGGTCGCGTACTGGTTGGTGTTCAGCCAGATGACCATCACGCCGAAGCAGAGGGCCATGAACGCGCCGGTGGCCGCGCCCGCAACGAACGCGAGGCTGTCGCTGCCGGTCTGCACGCCGGTCGCGAACCCCGCGATGGCGGCCACGAGCATCATGCCCTCGGCGCCCAGGTTGACGATGCCGGAGCGCTCGTTGATGAGCAGGCCCAGCGCCGCCAGCGCGAGGGCCGTTCCGGCGTTGAGCGTCGAGGCGATGATGACGGCGAGCTCGTTCATCCCGTGCCCCCCTCCGACTTCACGGCTTCGGCTCCGACGAGCGGGGCGCCGGCGCGCGCGGCGCGCGTTCGCGTGAAGCGGACACGGTACGTAACGAGCGTGTCGCAAGCGAGGAGCGCGAAGAGCAAGAGGCCCTGAAAGACCCCGGTCACCGACTTGGGGAGCCCTAGCCGCGACTGCGCGAGCTCTCCGCCGATGTAGAACATGCTCATCAAGGTGGCCGACAAGACGATGCCGACTGGGTGCAGGCGCCCCACGAACGCCACGATGATCGCGGCGAACCCGTACCCCGCGGGCACGTAAGGGGTGAGCTGACCGAGCGGCCCCGCGACCTCGAGCGCGCCGGCGAGGCCTGCCATGCCGCCCGAGACGAGGAGCGCGGTCCACATCGCGCGCCTCGCCGAGAAGCCCGCGTAGCGCGCGGCCGCGGGAGCGAGCCCGCCGACCTGCAGCTGGAACCCCGCGTACGTGCGAAAGACGAAGACCCAGAACACGCCCACGAGCGCGAGCGCGACCAGCACGCCGATGTCGGTGCGGTAGCCGGCGATGAGCTTGGGGATCTGCGTCGTCGACGCGAACGTGATCGACTGCGGGAAGTTGTAGCCGTTCGGGTCTTTCCAGGGGCCGTAGACGAGGTAGCTGAGGAGCATGTCGGCCACGTAGACGAGCATCAAGCTCACGAGGATCTCGCTCGTGTGGAAGCGATCGCGGAGCACCGCAACGACGCCGGCCCAGACCATGCCGCCGAGCATTCCCGCGAGCAGAATGAGGACGACCACGAGCTTGTTGCTGGTCTCGGTGGCGTGAATGGCCACGCCGCCCCCGAAGATCGCGCCCAGGATGAACTGCCCCTCGGCTCCGATGTTCCAGATGTTGGAGCGAAAACAGACCGCGAGACCGAGCGCGATGAGCACGAGCGGCGTGGCCTTCACCGCGAGCTCGGAGAGCCCATAGGCGGTCTTGACGGGTTCGACGAAGAAGACGAAGAGGCCGTCGAGCGGGTCTTTGCCCAGGATCGAGAAGAGGGCCACGCCCACCAGCAGGGTGATGGCCACCGCGAAGACGGGCGACAGGACCGACATGAGACGCGAGGGCTCCGGCCTCGCCTCGAGCCTAAACATCGGCGTGCTCGGCGTGCTCGATCGTCGGCGCGGCGACCGGGGGCGGACCGGCGCCCGGCCAGAGGCCACTCATCCAGATGCCGACCTGTTCGACGGTGGCAAGACTGGTGTTCACGCCCGGCGACATGCGCCCGCGCGCCATGACCACCAGGCGGTCGGTGATCTCGAACAGCTCGTCGAGCTCCTCGCTCACAACGAGGATTGCGGCGCCCTCGTCGCGAAGGCGCAGGATCTCACCGCGAATGTCGGCCGCCGCGCCCACGTCGACGCCCCAGGTGGGCTGCGAGACGACGAGCAGCCGGGGATTGGCGTCGAGCTCGCGGCCCATGATGAACTTCTGCAAGTTGCCGCCCGAGAGGCTCTTGGCCGCCGCGTCGGGCCCCTTGGCCTTCACGCGGTACTTTCGAATCAGGTAAGCGGCGAGCTGCACCACGGCCGAGAGGCGCAGGAGACCGAGCCTGCCGATGGAGGCCGTGCGCGTGAGCAGCGTGTTCTGCGCGAGCGACAGGGTCGGCACCGCGCCGCGGCCGAGCCGCTCTTCGGGCACGAAATGCAGGCCCGCGCGGCGGCGCACGCCGGGCGATGCCGCTGCGATGTCGGCACCGAAGAGCGCGATGCTCCCGGCGGGCGCTCGCGTGTCTTCGCCGGAGATGGCCGCCATGAGCTCGGGCTGCCCGTTGCCCGAGACCCCGGCGATGCCGACGACTTCTCCGGCGCGCACGTCGAGATCGATGTCCTCGAGCGTCACCCCGAACTGGTCGAGCCGCGGTAGCCGGAGGCCGGTGACCTTCAGCGCCACGTCCCCGAGGGTCGGCTGGTGGCGCTCGAGGCGCGCCGGTTCGGCGCCGATCATCCGGCGCGAGAGGCTCGCGTTGGTCTCGGTGCGCGGGTCGACCTCGCCGGTCACGCGCCCGCCGCGGAGCACCGTGCACTTGTGGCAAAGCGCGCGGATCTCGTCGAGCTTGTGGCTGATGTAGAGAATGGAGCACCCCGCCGCCGCGAGCGTCCGCAGCGTGTCGAAGAGCTTTTGCACCGCCTGCGGGGTGAGCACGCTGGTTGGCTCGTCGAGGATGAGGAGCTGGGGCTTCGTGAGCAGCGCGCGCACGATCTCGACGCGCTGCCGCTCGCCGACCGAGAGCGAATGAACGGGACGCAGCGGATCGACGTCGAGCCCGTACTCGCCCGCGACCGCGCGAATGCGCTGGGTCACCGCGGCGAGCGTGGTCGACGTGTCGAGCCCGAGCCACACGTTCTCGGCGGCGGTCAGGGTGTCGAACAGCGAGAAGTGCTGGAAGACCATCGCGATGCCGAGCGCCCGCGCTTCGTGCGGATTGCGCACCGACACCGGCTGCCCGTTCCAGAGGATCTCGCCCTCGTCGGGGCGAACCGCCCCGTAGATGACTTTCATCAGCGTCGACTTGCCCGCGCCGTTCTCGCCGAGCACCGCGTGAATCTCGCCCGGCGCCACTTCGAGGGAGACGCCGTCGTTGGCGATCACCGCGGGATAGCGCTTGGTGATTCCTTTCAGCGTGAGGCGGGAAGTCATGGCACCCCGGCGTCTGGATGGCCCGCGGCACTGCGACGCCAGCCGTTGACGACGTTACAGGTGGATAATTTCAGCGCCGTTTCGCGCGGTTCGGGCGTTCGAAAGAGCGACCGTGGTAGTGCGCCCTCCGCGTTGAGACGCGCCCTCACGAGCGCCCCGAACCCCTCTCTTCACTGCTCTGCGCCTCTGCGGCCAATCTTCTCTCCCGAGCCCGAGCCCGAGCCGGGCCGAGTCAGAAGAGCATCCCGATCTGCAGCAAGTTGATCGTGGGCAGCACCGTCTTGCCGAGCGTGCTCGCCGTGCGCTCGGCGTCGGGCGCGAGCGCCAGGGGGAGCGAGCTCGTGACGCCCGACGCGATGGGAATCTGGATCCCGAGCTCCGCGCCGACGGTGAGCCCGCTCGATCCCGTCCAGAGCAGGCCGATGCGTGGGTTGAGAAACCACGAGTCGAGGGCGAGCGTCTCCGGGAGCGAGCCGACGGACTCGACGTTCACGGTGGTGGACGCGCCCACGTGCTGTCGCCCCGCGCGGAGCCCGATGAAAAACGCGTTTCGGAACGGGAACACCCGCGCGTCGCCCGCGAACGACCAGAGGTTCGTCTGCACGCCGTCGACGGTGATCGACGGCAGGACGCCGTACTCGGCCCCGACCGACAGGAAGTCGTCAATCTTGACCATGCCCTCGATCGAGAGCGGTCGTGGGAAGCCCAGGCCCACGAGGGCGCCGAATTGCGGCCGGTGCCCCGCGCTCTCCTCGCCGGGGCGGTCACTCGGCGCGGGGCGTTCGGGCGGGGGCACCGGTTCGTCTGCTCGAGCTTTCGTGGTCGAAGCGACCCACGCGAGTGCGACGGCTGCGCCAGCCGCTGCCCATCGGAGGCGCCGACTCACGCTCGAACACCGCAAACTCAAGCGTCTCGCGCCGCCACCGAGGACTTGCATCTCCCATCATGAGTTGCGAGCGAAGCCCCCGATATGCAAGTCGAGCATGTTTCGAATTGTGTTGCCCGTGGGGACAAGGTCGGCGCAGCCGGGCCGCGCACAGCTCGGCCGTACGCCTCGTGTGTGAACTCTTCGTGACCTCAGCCGCTGGCGCGCGACGCGAGGATGTCGCCCACCGAGCGCATCGCGACTTCATCGAGCGTGAGCCCGGTGGCCACGAGGTCTTCGGCGTCGACCGCGCCGCACGCGAGCGCGCGTTGCACGTAGCTCAAGAGGGCCCGCGCGGTCGCCGGCTCGTCGGCGATCTGCGTCGTTGCAGCGCGGGCCACGAACGCCCGGAGGCGCGCCGCGGCTGGCGCGAAGCCCTCGAGGAAGAACGCAAAGCACGTCGCGAAACGCACCGGGAGCTGCGCGGGGTGGAGATCCCACCCTTGATAGAACGCGCCTTCGAGCGAGTGTCGGATGTGCGCCGACGAGAGGCGCCAGGCGTGATGGACGGCCTGGCGGTTCTCGGCGTCCTGCGTCTCGGTGAGCTCCTCGCCCGCGTGCGGACCGACCGGCAAGACGTGGGTCCCCCCGTCGGAGAGGAACACTCCGCGACATCCGTAGGCGAGGCGCATCGAGTTTCGCGCGAGCTCGCACATCGGATGAGCCATCGACTGGTAAAGCGGCGAGACGTCGCACGAGGCCGTGAAGTCGTAGACGCCAAGGTGGACCCCGGTGCACCGGCCTTCGCAGGCGTCGAGGAAGCTCGGCAGAGGGGAGCGTCCGTCGGCGCCCATGAAGGCCTGCGTGGTCTCGACCATGATCTCGAAGCGAAGCGTCCCCGGCGCCAGACCATGGCGCGTCTCTAGGCGCTCGAGCCAGCGAACCAGGGTGGCCGGCTGCTCGGGCACGTTGACCTTCGGCAACGTCACGACGAAGCCCTCGGGCATGACCCCGTCACGCTCTTCGAGCAGCGCGCCCACGAAGAGCTCGAGGGTCCGAGCGGCTCGACGCGTCCCCTCGGGGCCGAGGCTCTTGATCCGGATCCCCGTGAAGGGGGGCGCCGTTCCGTCGGCCATCGAGCGCCCGAGCTGGTGAGCGGCGGTCACCGCCGCGCGGTCTTCTTCGTCGTCGGGCCGCGTGCCGAACCCGTCTTCGAAGTCGATTCGATAGTCCTCGACGGGCTCGCGTCGCAGCTTCGCCCGGACGCGCGAGTAGACGGTCGCCGCGAGGGCGGGGTCGACGTCGGCCCAGCCGAGGGCTCGCGCGAAGTCTGCGGGGTCGCGCCCGTGACGCTCCATCGCCCGGAGGGCCCGCTCGCCGAGCTCGCGCGTCGCGCTCGCGGCGTAGAACTGAGCGCCTCCGTAGAACGTGTGCACCGGCTGCCGGCGCGGCCGTCCCCCGCGTTCGCTGCCTTCGCCAGGGTACTTGGCCGCGAACGCGTCGTTGGCCGCACGCAGCGCTTCGAGTTCGGTGGCGCAGTCGTCGTCGAGGAGAAACCGGCTCATGACGTCGGGTCCGGTCACGTCCCGCGATACGTCGAGTAGCCAAAGGGGCTGAGGAGCAGCGGCACGTGGTAGTGCTCGTCGGCCTCGACCACGAAGATCACGTCGACGTGCGGGTAGAACACCGGCCGGTCGGATGCGCCGAAGTACGTCTTCGTGTCGAAGCTCACGCGGTAGGTGCCCGCCTCGAGCGCGTCGTCGGGCGCGAGGCGCCGGATACGGCCGTCGTCGTCGGTGAGCGCCTGCGACAGCGTCTCCCACTGCCCGTCGTCGTCTAGCCGGTCGAGGCGCACGGGCAGGTTCTTTGCGGGCCGACCGAGGGCCGTGTCGAGCGCGTGCGAGCTGATCGAGCTCATGAGCCGAGGTTATCCGGACGGGGCAAGCCGCGCGAGGCGAAGGTGCGTGATTTTGGCCTGCTCGGCGGCGGCGATCCGGAGCTCGACGGCGGGATCGTTGCCCATGCGGACCTCGAGCTGCGCGAGCACTTCGTGCGCGCCCTTGCCCGTGGCGCAGAGCAGAAAGACGAACCCGAAGCGCTCTTCATAGGCCAGGTTGCCGGCGCGAAGGGCCTCGAGCGTTGCCTCGTCGGCGGCGGCGACACCCGACTGCTCCCCCGCCGACCAGTCGGCCGTGGCAAAGCGCTCGCGCAGCTTCGCCATGTCTTCGCCGAGGCGCGGGTGGTGGGTGAAGGCTTCCAGGTAGTCCCGGCGATCGAGGTCGGTCCAGGTAACGTCGGCCGCGTGGTGGAGCGCGGCGTCGGAGGCGAAGGGGCGATGCTCCAGCATACGCTCGACCCAGCGCGTCGAGCCGCAGCATCGCTTCAGGAGCACGGCGGCGTGCTCGGCGGTCGCGGCGTTGATGGGATCGTGGGCGGTCGTCACGGGCGCGCGCCCCAGATGCGTACGCGACTCAAGCCGCCGTCGGGGAAGATGTTCACGCGCACGTGAGTCGCCGGAGACGCGGGCGCGAGCCCCTCTCTGAAGAAGTGACGCGTGTGCGCCTCGAGCTTCGTCTCAGGCAGGAGCGGCGACCACTTCGAGCTCGCCACGAGATCGGTGATGCGCGCGCTACCGCTACCACTACCAGCACCGCCGGGCGCGTCGATCCACTCGAGCGACGCGCGCTCGGGGTAGTTGCCCTTGAAGTAGCTTGTGTCGAGCTCGACCACCGCGGGCACTCCGCGCGCGCCGAGCTGCAGCAAGATCCAGTCGTGCCCCGGGCCGCGCCGCCGCCGCGTCTCCCAGCCGCCGCCCATGTTCTCGGCGCGGCCCGGGAGGAGCAGGTTGTTCATGGGCCCGAAGAACGCGTCGGAGCACGCGAGCGCGAGCCCCCCGTTCTTGACCGCCGCGAGATCGACCATTCCGCGCTCGACGTGCGCGGCCGTCTCGGCGTCGAGTTCCGGAGCCGCCCAGTCGGCCTGCACACGCCCGAAGACGCGAAAACGCGCGACGCCGCCGTCGGGAAAGATGTTGAGGCGGACGTGGGACACGGGCTCGGCGGCAAGCGCCGCGGCGGCGGTGAAGAGATTCTGCGAACCCGGCCGGAGCGGAGACTGCGCGAGGAGCTCGACCCACGGCAGGCGCTGCAGCTCGTCGAGCGGGAGCCCGCGCGGCGCGCGCACGCCGTCGGCCGAGGCGAACGCCGGCGCGTTGCCGACGAAGTGATTGGTGTCGATATCGAGCCCGAGGACCCGACCCGCCGCGCCGAGTTCGAGGACGCACCAGTCGTGGCCGGGGACGCGCTTGCGACGGCTCTCCCAGCCGTCCATCCACTTGCCGCGTTCGGTGAACTTCCCTTCGACGAAGACCCCGCGGCCGGGCAGTAGCAGATTCTCGATGCCCGCGAAGAAGTCGTCGCTCGTCCCCACGCCGCGGCCCCCGAGGGACGCTGAGGCGAGGTCGACGAGGCCCGTGAAGCTCGCGGCGGGATCGATCATGAAGCCTCTCAGGGGAGCCCGCGTTTCAAGAGAGAGCGCCCGACGGGGCCGGCCGGGTGGCCGGTGCCGTCGAAGACGGAGATGCCTCGAACGAGGGTCTGCCGCACGCGCCCGGTAAGCGCGGCGCCCAGGTACGGCGAGACCTGGTGACGCGAGAAGAGATCTCCCGGAGCGGGCACGAAGGCGGCGTCCGGATCCCAGACGACGAGGTCGGCGTCGAAGCCGGGTGCGATGCGACCCTTGCGATGGCCGAGCCCCGCGAACGCGGCCGGCCGGGTGCTCAGCCACCCGGCGAGCTGCGTGAGGCTCGCGCCGCGGCGCCTCGCCGCCGTCCACACGTTCGGGAGACCGAGCTGCAGCGAGGCAATGCCGCCCCAGGCGTGCTCGAAGTCGCCGGTGTCGGGCAGCTTGAGCGCGGGCGTGCACGGGCTGTGGTCGGTGATGATGAAATCGATGACGCCGTCGAAGAGACCTGCCCAGAGCGCCTCGCGGTTCGCGCGACCGCGAATGGGAGGCGCGCACTTGAAGAGCGTCGCCCCGTCGGGGATCGACTCGGCGTCGAGGCAGAGATAATGCGGGCATGTCTCGACGGTGATCGGCAGGCCCTCGTCTCGCGCCTGGCGCAAAGTGTCGAGCGACGACGCCGACGAGAGATGAACGATGTGCACCGCGCAGCGCGTGCGCCGGCACAGGCCGACGAGCAGCTTGATGGCCTCGTCTTCCCAGGCCGGCGGCCGCGACTCGAGGTACCGGCGGTAGGAGCGCGGGCTCGTTGCCGTGGCGGCCGAGTCTCGGGCGGCCTCGGGGACGTCTACGCCGAGATCGAGCTCGGCGTGCGCGAGGAGCGGCAACCCGTGGTCGCGCAGCACGGGCATCGCCTCCGCCAGATCGCGCTCGGTGGCGTTGGGAAAGTCGTCGATCCCCGAGTGGACGAGGAACGCCTTGCACCCGAGGACCCCGCCGTCGGCGAGGCCCGGGAGATCGAGCGCGTTTCCCGGCACGACGCCGCCCCAGAAGCCCACGTCGACGAAGCAGCGACCGCCGGCCGACGCGAGCTTGGCGTCGAGCGCGGCGCGCGTCGTGGTGACCGGCGTGCTGTTGAGCGGCATGTCGACGACGGTGGTGACGCCCCCTGCGGCCGCCGCGCGTGTGCCGGTCTCGAAGCCCTCCCACTCCGTGCGCCCGGGCTCGTTCAGGTGCACGTGGCAGTCGACGAGGCCGGGCGAAACGACGAGCAGACCCACGTCGACGACGGCGCCCTGGTCGAGGCCGGCCGGCGCTTCGGGAACGACCCCGGTGATGACCCCGCCGTCGATGAGCACCACGGCCGGCCCGACGCCATTGGGCTGCACGACGCGCGTGCTCTTGATCGCGCGGAGGGTCGTCGTCCGGGTCCGGGTCGGCGTCATCGGGGTCGCCATCGCCGTCAGAACTCGCGCTCGGCGAAGCGGCGGAGGCTGTCGAAGTGCGCTGCGCGGTCTTCGAGGAAGAGCGATCCCGTGACGCCGGAGACGAGACGCGGGATCGAGTACTTCATGCCCGAGATGCTCGCGCCGCCGAAGCCCAGGCTCAAGAGTCCACCGAACGTGTAGTTGTGCAGGGTGGCGAGGTAAGGCGCGGCCCCGGGCTCGCGCTCGGTGAACTCGAACCCGTTGCCCAGATACGGGTGGCGCGCGAGGTCTTCGTGCCGGTCGCCCTCGGGCGGCGTGAACCGATCGGACCAGCGCGCGATGTGCTCCTCGAAGTTCGCGAGCTCCGGGCGCAGGCTCAGGTCGGTGACGAAGCCCGTGCCGGCGATGATGAAGTCGCAGTCGATGGTGGGCGGCTCGGTCGGCCCGGCCGCGCCCGGCAGGGTCGTGGTCGTGATCGTGATCGTGTCGCCGCGCGCCTCGAGCGACCTCCACCCCGTTCCCGGGTGGAGATGAAACCCGGGGTTACTGAGGGCTCGCCGGTACGTGTCGGCCGGGGGCAGCTGCCCCATGCGCTGGATCTGGAGAATGAAGCGCCATTTGTCGTCGTCTGGGAGATCGCCGAAGTGCTTCAAGAAGCCGACGAACTCGGCCCAGCGATACGAGTTGACCTTCACGAGCTCGGGGCGCCGGAAAAACAGGCGGACCTCGCTCGCGCCGCGCTCGAGCGCGGTCGACGCGTTGTCGAACGACGACGCGCCCGCGCCCAGCACGGCGACGCGTTTGCCCCGGAGCGCGTCGAAGTCGATGTCGGCGCGCGTGTGGGCGTACAGATGGGCCGGGAGGGCGCGGATCATCGCCGGCACCTGCCACTGCCCGGAACCTTCGATGCCCGTGGCGAGCACCACCCGCCGCGCGCGAAGCGTTGCGTTCGACCCGCCCTCGCCGGTCGCCTCGCAGGGCACCCGCCACGCGCGCTCGCGCGCGTCCCACTCGAGGGCGCCGACGCGCGTGTTCGCCTGCACCGGGATGGCGAGCGTCTTCCGGTACCAGGCGAGGTACGCCGCCCAGCTCTCGCGGGGAATGAGCCCCAGCGACTCCCAGCTCCCGTCGCCGTGCTGCGCTTCGTACCAGGCGCGCGGGGTGAGGTTCGGAACCCCGAGGTCGGGACCGGTCACGTGCTTGGGCGTACGCAGCGTGTGCATCCGCGCGAAGTTGAGCCACGGTCCCGCGCGGTCGAGGGGGTTCTGATCGACCACGAGCAGGTTGCCGAGGCGCTCGCGCATCAGCCCGAACGCCGCCGCGAGCCCGCCTTGTCCCGCGCCGACGATGATGACGTCGTACATGGGCTCGCCCTCGGCCGAGCGACGCGGCTCGAGCCACGGTCGCTTGGGGTACTCGAGCAGATCGAGGTCGCGGCGAACGCGCTCCGCGAGGCGGTCGAGCGAGTCGTTCACGATTCCTCCTCGCCTTCGAGGTCTTCGAGCGTCCGCGCTAGGCTCCTCGAGAGTCGCGGGTCGTCGACGGCGCGGAGGTGCGGCACTTCTTTGCCGCGCCGGATCGCGATGAGCTCTCCGACGATGCTCACCGCCAGCTCTTCGGGCGTAACCCCGCCGAGGTCGAGGCCGACGGGAGCGTAAAGGCGGTCGAGATCGACGGTCCCGCCCTTCGCCGCGATGCGTTGCACGAGTCGAAAGGCCTTCCGCCGGCTGGCCACGAGCCCCACGTAGCGCGGGGTCTTCTGCATCGACAGCCCCAGGGCTCGCTCGTCGAGGGCGTGGTCGTGGGTGACGATCAGCACCCAGTCCATCGCGCCGAGGTGCGTGCGCCGGAGATAGTTCGCCGGGTCTTCGACCTCGAGGGCGCACCCGGGGAAGCGCTCTTCGCTGTTGAGCTCCTCGCGATCGTCGACGACCGTCACGTCGAACCCGACGCTTCGAGCGAGCGCCGCGGTGGGCTTCGCGACGTGTCCGGCGCCGACGAGCACGAGGCGCGGCGTGGACTCGATGGGCTCGACGAACACTTCCATGCGTCCTCCGCAGCACATTCCGAGGTCGTAGCTGAGGTCTCGCGCGATCATCTGCGCTTCGCCGCCGCGCTGGGTGGCCCGCAGCGCCTCGAGAACGACCTGCTCGATCGCGCCGCCGCCCACGGTCCCGACGCAACGGCCATCGGGCCGGAGGAGCATGCGCGCGCCCGCCTTCTGCGGCGTGGAGCCGGAGGTCTTCACCACGGTCGCGAGCGCGCCTCGCTCGCGGCCGGCAAGCACCCCAAGCAAGGCCTCGACGACGTCACGCACGCGTTTGAGAAAACCATACACCATCGTTTTCCGCCGACCGCTGTTTCGCTGTCGTTTCGGCGGCGATCCCGGCACCCCGCCGCGCGATTCGGAAATGTTCAGGTGCGCGTCGGCTCGCTATACTCCGAGCACGATGACGCTTCGATTCGTCCTCAATGGAGCGCCCGTCACAGTGGGTCCGGATCGCCCAGGCGCCGGCCTCGACCCGCACGTGACGCTGCTCCAGTGGCTGCGCGCCTCTGGAAAAACCGGGAGCAAAGAGGGCTGCGCCGAGGGCGAGTGCGGCGCGTGCGCGGTGGCCTTCGTGGGCGCCGACGCCGAGGGGCGCGCGCGGTTCGAGCCCGTCAACAGCTGCCTCGTTCCTCTCTGGACCGTCAACGGCCGCAACGTGGTCACGGTCGAAGGGATCGCCGGCCCGGGCGGCGAGCTCCACCCGGTGCAGGAGGCGATGGTGCAGCGCGGCGGCTCGCAATGCGGATACTGCACCCCAGGCTTCGTGGTCAGTCTCTTTTGCGAGTATTACCGGCCGGGGCGCGCGGGCTACGACCCCGAGTCGATCAGCGGCAACCTGTGCCGGTGCACGGGCTACCGGCCCATCGCCGACGTGGCGCGCGCGCTCCCGTATCCCCCGGCCGACGACCCGTGGCTCGCGACGCTCGGCGAGCCGCCGCTTCCACCGGCGGCGGTCGACTCGTACGACTCTCCGGGGCCCGCGCGCTTCGAGCGCCCGCTCACGCTGACGCGCGCCTTCGAGTGCCTTGCCGAGTGCCCGGGCGCGGTGCTCATGGCCGGCGGCACGGACCTGATGGTGTACGCGAACCAGCGGTACGAGCGCTGGCCCATGCTGATCGCGCTCGACGGCATCGCCGAGCTCGGGCGGTACGAGGAGACGCCCGGCGAGATCGTCATCGGGGCGGGGGTCGCGCTCTCGCAGATCGAAGAGCGCCTGGCCGCGAAGCACCACGGCGAACTGGCCTCGCTCGAGGCGCTCTTGCCGCTGTTCTCATCGCGGCTCATTCGAAACCGCGCCACTCTCGGGGGAGGTCTGGCGACCGCCTCGCCCATCGGCGACTCGGCCCCCGTGCTCCTGGTGCTCGACGCGAGCGTCACGATCGCGAGCGCCGCGGGTTCCCGCCGCGTCGCGCTCTCGGAGTTCTTTCTCGACTACCGCAAGACGGTGCTCGGCTCTGGCGACGTCATCGTCAGCGTGCACCTCCCGCGGCCGACGCCGAGGTGGCAGCGCTTCTACAAGGTGAGCAAGCGGGTCATGGACGACATCTCCACGGTGGCCGGCGCGTTCGCGCTCGATCGCGACAGCGACGGCAAGGTCGAGCGCCTGCGCGTCGCGTACGGCGGCATCGCGGCGACCCCGCTCCGGGCACGCGCGGTCGAGCGCATGGCGGTCGGGCGCCCGTGGACGGGCGAGACGATCGCGCTCCTCGCCCGCGTTCTCGAGGGCGTGGGCACGCCGATGTCCGACCATCGAGGGAGCGGCGCCTACCGTCGCGCCGTGGCGGGCAAGCTCCTCGAGCGGTTCTTCTTCGAGACGAGCGAGGGTCCGCGCGCCGCCGAGGTTCGCCCGTGAGCGACGCCGGTTGCCGCGCCGAGGGCGCCAAGGGAGAGTGGGAGCCGGTCGTCGGCCGCGCCGTGAGCCACGAGTCCGCCGACGGGCATGTGACCGGACGAGCCAGGTACGTCGACGACCTCTGGCCGTCGCTCCCGCGGCTGGCGCACGCCTGGCCGGTCACCGCGCCCCACGCGAGGGCGCGAGTCGTCTCCATCGACGCGTCGGCGGCGCAGAACGCCGCGGGCGTCTCGTGCGTGCTGACGGCGGCCGACGTCACCGGCGAGAACGACACCGGCCCCGCGCGCCACGACGAGCCGCTCTTCCCTTCGGAGGTGAGCTACCACGGGCAGCCCGTCGCGTGGGTCATCGCCGACAGCGAAGACGAGGCCCGGCGGGCGTCGAGTCTCGTGCGGGCGACCTTCGAGCCGCTCCCGCCCGTCTTGTCGATCGAGCACGCGATCCGCGAGCAGAGCTTCTTGACCGACGTCGAGCGGATGCGCCGCGGCAAGCCCGAAGAGGCGATGCTCGCGGCCCCGAACCGCCTCGAGGGAGAGCTCTTCATCGGCGGCCAGGAGCACTTTTACCTCGAGACGCAGGCCGCGCTCGCCTGGGTCGACGAGAGCGAGGCGCTCTTCGTACAATCGTCGACCCAGCACCCGACCGAGACGCAAGAGATCGTCGCGCGGGTGCTGGGCGTCCCGAAGAACGAGGTCGTCGTCCAGTGCTTGCGCATGGGGGGCGCATTCGGCGGCAAGGAGACGCAGGCGAACGCGTGGGCCGCTGTCGCCGCGCTCGCGGCGAAGAAGCTCTCGCGGCCCGTCCGCGTGCGCCTGACGCGCGCGCAAGACATGGCCATGACCGGCAAGCGGCACCCGTTCCTCGGGCGATTCCGCGTCGGCTTCTCGAACGAGGGCGTGCTGAGCGCCCTCAAGCTCGAGCTCTATTGCGACGGCGGCTGGAGCCTCGACCTGAGCGCGCCGATCCTGGCGCGGGCGATGTTCCACGCCGACAATTGCTACCTGCTCGGCAACGTCGAGATCCTCGGCCGCGCCTGCCGCACGAACCACGTGTCGCATACGGCGTTCCGCGGCTTCGGTGGGCCGCAGGGCATGGTCGTCGTCGAGGAGATCCTCGATCGCGTCGCGCGCCGTCTCGGCGTTCCGGCTCACACGGTCCGGGAGAGGAACTTCTACCGGCCGGGCGACGAGACGCACTACGGGCAAGAGGTCAAAGACGCCGAACGGATCGCGCGCATCTGGGGCGAGCTCAAAGAGAGCAGCCGCTTCGTGCAGCGGAGGAGCGAGATCGCCGCCTTCAACGCCGCCAGCCCTCACACGAAGCGCGCGCTTGCGATGACGCCCGTCAAGTTCGGGATCTCGTTCACCACGGCCTTCTACAACCAGGCCGGCGCGCTGGTCCTGATCTACAAGGACGGGAGCGTCCAGGTGAACCACGGCGGCACGGAGATGGGGCAGGGGCTCCACACCAAGGTGCAGCAGATCGCCGCCGAGGCGCTCGGTCTGCCACTGTCGGCCGTTCGAATCATGCCGACGCGCACCGACAAGGTGCCGAACACGTCGGCCACGGCGGCGTCGAGCGGCTCCGATCTCAACGGAGCCGCTGTACGCGTAGCGTGCGAGACGCTCCGCGGGCGACTGGCGGCCGTGGCGGCGGAGACCTTCGGGACCCAGCCGGAGGCGCTGACGTTCCGTAACGGCCGCATCTACCGGGGCGACACCGGCGCGTCGATGGCGTTCGGCGACGCGGTCACCCAGGCGTATCTCGAGCGCGTGTCGCTCTTCGCGACCGGTCACTACGCGACGCCGAACCTCCACTTCGACAAGCAGAAGGGGACCGGCAAGCCGTTTCACTATTTCGCCTTCGGCGCGGCGGCGACCGAGGTCGAGGTCGACGCGTGGACGGGGCAGTACCGCTTCTTGCGCGTCGACATCCTCCACGACGTGGGCGACTCGATGTCACCGCTCGTCGACCGCGGTCAGGTCGAGGGCGGGTTCATCCAGGGGCTCGGCTGGCTGACGACCGAAGAGCTGGTGTGGTCGGCCAAGGGAGCCCTGCAGACGGCGGGCGCGTCGACTTACAAGCTGCCGACGCTCGGCGAGTGCCCCGACGACTTTCGCGTCGAGCTGCTGAAGCGGGCGGGCGAGCCCGGCGTGGTCCACGGAAGCAAGGCCGTGGGCGAGCCCCCGCTGATGCTCGCCATCAGCGCCCGCGAGGCCCTGCGCGAGGCCGTCGCCGCCTTCGGCTCCGGCGGAGTCACCGAGCTCGCGTGCCCCTCGACCCCCGAAGCCGTCTTCTGGGCCATCGAGCGCGCCCGAACTACGCGAGGAGATTAACCGCAGAGGGCGCAGAGGGGGGAGGTTTTGCACCTCGCGACTCACGCGTCGGGGCCGACGTCGCTGGGCGCTCTCAGACGAGAGGAGAGTGTCTGCATCGCTCCCAGGCAGGGCCCGACGAGATCGTCACGGCCGAAGTCAGGCCCGACCTCGTTGCCGAGGCCCGCAAGGGATGGGGCGTCGAGAACAACATTACCAGTTCGGGCATCGCGGCTTCGTCGCGGTGAAGGGCGGCACGCAAGACTGCCCCTACACGTACATGCACGATCTGGCGGCCGGTAACTACCGCCTCCCCTGGGAGCGCGACGTGCAGGTGACCGACGGGACGAGCTGCGGATTCCCGGCGCTGGCCCGGGCGTACCGGGGCCCCGAGCCCCGTCGCTAGGTCGTTCAGAGCTGGCCGCGCGCTCTCGGGTGGCGCGCCCGCGGCGCGGCTCGCACCGGTCCCGGCGTCGCCGCGGGCACGTCGGGCACGAGCGGCAACGTGTCGATCGAGACGCTTGGCGTGTCCGCCATCGGTAGCGCCTCCACGGGGACCGTCACGACGGACGCAGAAGGGGCTGCGCTCGCTGACGCCGCCGGATTTGTGGACAACGCGGGAGGGGACGCCTTCGGAGCGAACGCCGTCGGGGGGACTTCGGGGCTCCGAGCCGGCGCGGTCTCTGGCGTCGCGCGAACGAGCCAGCCGTGAACGTCGTCTCGGCGCTCGATGACCGTCACCCCCATGAGGCCCGCCGCGGCTGCCACGGCGATCCAGACTCCGAGCGAATGCGGACGTCGCGTGCGCACGGTGCCTTCGCGGTCCTGCGAGTCGGAGAGGCCGGAGGCATCGGGGCGACTGCGACGGCTGCCCTCGACGCGCGTGCTGTCGGGGCCGCCGGCGGCGTACGTGACGGCGCGGGTCGACGCATCGCGCTGCGCCTCGTTCGCGCGCGCCTCGATGCGCTGCCGGTCGGGCGCGCCGGTGAGGGTCGCCCAGTCGGTCTCGATCTGCGCCAGCCGCGCTTCGCGACGGCGAAGCACGGGGCCTGCCAGACCCTCGACCCAACCGGCGACCTCGGAGGCGTTCGCGACCGGGAGGCTCGTCTCGATGGCGCGAGCCATGTCACGCGCGGTCGCGAAGCGCCGCGCCGGGTCCCGATCGAGCGCGCACATGACGATGTCGTCGAACACGATCGGAACGCCCTGCACGTGATGGCTCGGCGGGAACACCTGGCCGAGCAAGACCTGGGCGGCGAGCTGCACGTCGCTGTCGGCGCGAAAGAGGGTCGCCCCCGTCAGCGCCTCCCAGAGGACGACGCCCGCGGCGTAGATGTCGGTCGCGCGCGTGACCCTCGCGCCGTTCACTTGTTCGGGCGCCATGTACCCGAACTTTCCCTTGATCTCGCCCGTGAGCGTGCGCTGCAGGCGGCCGGCGGCCTTGGCGATCCCGAAGTCGACCATGCGCGCGACGCCGTCGGAGCCGATGATCACGTTCTGTGGGCTGACGTCACGGTGCACGATCTGCAGCGCCGCGCCGCGCTCGTCGGTGGCTTCATGCGCCGCGTGGAGGCCGGCCAGCAACCCGCAGACGACCGCCGCCGCCACCGGGAGCGGCATCGGCTCGCGCCGCGCGCGCATCGCCGTGAAGAGCTTCGAGAGCGACTCGCCGTGCACGTACTCCATCACGATGAAGACTTCGCGGTCAGTCGCGACCACGTCGAGCGTCGGCGCCACGTTCGGGTGTCGGATGCGCGCCGTGACGCGCGCCTCGTCGAGGAACATGGTCAGGAACTCGTGCTCGCGCGCGAGATGAGCATGAAGGCGCTTGATGGCGACGATGCGCGAGAAGCTTGCGGCGCCGAGCGAGCAGCCGAAATGCACGGTCGCCATGCCGCCCGATGCGATCTCGTCGTAGATCGCATAACGCTCGTCGATGATGTGGGGACCGGACAGGCCCATCATACAAATCTATCAACACGGGAGGCGAAGTCACAACAAGAAGACTAGCGCTTTGGCGGCGCCACGTTCCCGATGTGCAACCCACACTCCCGTTTCGTGTTCTCTTCCCACCACCACCGGCCTGCACGCTCGTGCTCGCCCGGCAGCACGGCGCGCGTGCAGGGCTCGCAGCCGATCGAGATGAAGCCGCGCTCATGGAGCGCGTTGTAGGGAATGCCGCTGCCCCTGATGTACTGCCATGTATCTGCCGACGACCACGCTGCGAGGGGATTGAGCTTGATGAGCGTTCCCGGGCCGCCCCGGCCGGCGAAGGTGCGGTCGGTCTCGACGACGGCGATCGCCGAGCGCGTCGCGGGGCTCTGATCGCGGCGCTGGCCCGTGGCCCAGGCGCGAAGACCCCCGAGCGATCGGCGCAGCGGCTCGACCTTGCGAATCCCGCAGCACTCTTCGTGCCCCTCGTCGTAAAAACTGAAGAGGCCCTTCTGCTTGACGAAGGCCTGTAGCGGCGCGGCCTCGGGCGCCATGAGCGTGATGTCGATCTTGTAGCGCTTGCGCACGGTGTCGATGAACCGGTACGTCTCGGGATGGAGGCGCCCCGTGTCGAGGCAGAACACGGAGAAGGGCAAGTCGCTCTCGCTCGCCATGTGAACGAGCACCACGTCTTCGGCGCCGCTGAACGCGATGCCGAGCGAAGCGCCCCAGCGCTCGAGGCCCCAGCGAAGGATCTCGGCGGGTGGCCGGCTGGCGAGGTCGCGAGCCGCGGCCTCGAGCTCGGCCGGCGTGATCGCGAGGACGGAATCGCCGGCGGACGCGGCGGGCGAGGCGTTGCCCTCGACGGTCGCGGTCTCCTTGGCGCCCTGCACGAACTGCGCGAACTGGAGCACGCTCTCGAAGACCGTCTCCGCGCCGCCCTCCTGGCGGACCACGAAGAAGGGCGCGAGCCCGATGCCGAGGCGCGCGCCGAGCTGCATGCCGGGCGAAGCGGCGTCGTTCTCGTCGGCCCAGAGCACCTCGTCGACGCGGCTCCAGAGTCCGCGGGCCTTGAGGAGCTCTTCGGCCTGCGCGCACTTGCGGCATGGTTCGCCGCTCGCGAGGCGCTTCTTGACCATCGTGACGTGCATGGCCGAAGAGCTTAGCTCGGAGACGGCCACGAGGAAGAGTCGATCAGGCCCAGCTCGGAGGCCCCACGTGGAAGAGTCGACGAGGCGGCAGTATGGAGAGGCGGGACCATGGCCCCTCTCCGCATCGACGTGGTTTCGGACCTCGTGTGCCCCTGGTGCTACATCGGGACGCGCCGCCTCGAGCAAGCGCTCGACACACTCGGCGGGCACGACGCTCCGGTCGTGTCGTACCGTCCCTTCTTGCTCGACCCGTCGATCCCGCCCGAGGGCGTCGATCTCCGGGAGCAGCTGCGAAAGAAGTACGGCGGGGACCCCGAGGCGATGTTCGGTCGCGTCGAAGCCGCCGCGCACGAGACGGGCATCCCGCTCGACTTCGCCAAGGTGAGGCGCATGGTCTCGACGATCGGTGCGCACACCCTCCTGCGGCACGCCGCCCCCCGCGGCACGCAGCGAGCGCTCGCGACCGCGCTCTTCGCAGCCTACTTCCTCGACGGGCGCGATCTCGGGCAGCCGGCGGTGCTCGCTTCGCTCGCCGTGAGCCACGGCTTTGCGACCGACGAGGCAATAAGCCTCATCGGCGACGCGAGCGAGCGTCGACGCACGCGCGAAGACGCCGACGAGTCGGAGAGGCGGGGCGTCGAGGGCGTGCCGTTCTTCATGTTCGGTGACCGATTGGCTCTGGCCGGAGCTCAACCGCTCAAAGTCTTTCGGAGCACGATCAAGCGTGCGAGCGCGCCGCTCGCCTCCTGACCGTTCGACCGTCTCATCCTCCGACGGCGTGCCGGCATGGGCGTTGCTTTTGAAGGGAGTTGAAGGACGGCCCCCAATGACCCTGCTCGAATTCGTCGTCTATCTCGTGATCGCTGGCGTCTGTGGCGCCGTTGCGCGGGCGCTCGCCGGCGGTTCGGCCGGAGGGTTCATTCTCTCCATCTTGCTCGGGTTCGTTGGAGCGTTCGTCGGAACCTGGCTCGCACGCATGTTCCACTTGCCCGAGTTCTTCCTCATCGCGATCGCCGGGCACCCGTTCCCGATCGTCTGGTCGATCATCGGCGGCATGGTGCTCGTGTTCATCGCCCACGCGCTCACGCGGGGGCCGCGGCTCCGGTACTCGCGATACTGAGGCGTCTCAGCGGCTGATCTCGGTGCCGATGCCCTGATCGGTGAAGATCTCGAGCAGCACGGCGTGCTTCATGCGGCCGTCGAGCATGTGGACCTTCTTCACGCCGCCCGCCAGAGCGTCGAGGCCGCACTGCACCTTGGGGATCATTCCTGAATGGATGACGCCTCGCTCGATGAGCTGCGCCGCCTGCGGGGCAGTCAGCGAGCGAATGAGCTCGCCCTCGCCGCTGCGCACGGCCTCGACGTCGGTCAAGAGGATGAGCTTCTCGGCGCGCAGCGCCTCGGCCACTTTGCCCGCCGCCGTGTCGGCGTTGATGTTCAGGGAGTGTCCCTCGCGGTCGACGCCGATCGGCGAGATCACGGGAACGAACCCGGCCTTGACCAGCTGGTCAACCACGTCGGGCAGGATCTCGATGATCTCGCCGACGCGCCCGGGGTCGACCATGATGTCGGCGCCTCGCTCGCTCTTCGCGCGCACCTCGCCCATTTTTCGTGCGCGAATGAAGGTGTCGTCTTTGCCCGAGAGGCCCACGGCGCGCCCGCCCTGCATGCAGATGAGGCCGACGATCTCCTGATTGATCTGCCCGGCGAGGACCATCTCGACCACGTCCATGGTCTCCTCGTCGGTGATGCGGAGGCCGGAGACGAACGTCGAGTCGACGCCCATCTTGGCGAGCGCGGCGTTGATCTGCGGTCCGCCGCCGTGCACGACCACCACGTGGATCCCGACGTATCGAAGGAGGCAGATGTCCTTCGCGAAGCTCGCTTTGAGCTCGGCGTCGACCATCGCGTGACCGCCGTATTTCACCACGAACGTCCGCCCGTGGAAGCGCCGGATGTACGGCAGCGCCTCGTGGAGAACGGACGCCTTCTCGATCACGTCTTGCATCGCCCCTCTCTTTATCGCGAGAACGGTGGAAACGTGGCGAAATGCGACGCGTGAGCCCACGCTTGAGGTGGTGCGCGCGTGCGCGGCAAGCGCCGCGCGAGTCCGGCCTCTTCGACTTCAACCGCCTCGACGCCCGGTGAGGCGCGCGAGAGTCGCCTCCTCAGAACGCGCCGCGAATCGTCTCGGGCCGGCAGCTTCGACGGAACGCGGCTCCGCTTCGCGTGCACGGGAGGGTCACGTCGAGGGTGCCGTGGACGCGATAGTGCGTCACGTCGATGGAGACGCCGCCCCGGCGCTCGGCTGTGTGCGACAGCTCCTGGATCGACGTGACTCTCAGCGCGAGCGCGGAGCTCGCCGCGCTCGCCGAACGACCGGCGTCCGCGGCGCTCGTTTCCCACTCGATCTCCGAGTTGAGGTCGACGCGATCGCGCCTCGCCCACGCGGCGGCGACGCTCGCGGTCGGGGCGAAGGAGCCGACGCGAAGGGCGGGCGCGAGGAGTCCGATCGAGAACCCCACGAGGAGGCCGTCGAAGGAGCGACCGGAGCCGCTCACGCGAAGCCGCGTCGTGGTCTCGTCGACGGGGGGGCGCCCCTCCGAGCGTCCGTACCGCCAGGTCGTCCACGCTTCCCCGACGGGCGCGATGAACCCGGTGGCGCCGCCCGCGAGTTCGACCGACGGGACCGGCGCCGGCGCCGGTCCGGGCGGGTCCGCGCCGCCATCGTCGTTCTCGCGAGCGTCGAAAGATCCGCTGACAGAGGCGCTCCCGTCGGACGACGCCGGTTCGGGGTCAGGTTGCGCCATCGCCACCGCCGCTCTCGTGACCGGGCCGACCGCCACGATCGCCGCCAGGAGCGTCGAAGACGTCGCGCGGAGACGATGGCGCTGAAAAACTCTCACCGTGGGTCGTGTGGGGTCGTGTCGGTCGTGTCGGTCGTGTCGGTCGTGTCGGTCGTGTCGGTCGTGTCGGTCGTGTGGGCGCGGGTCCGCGCTCATGGCTCCAGGCCTTTATCATGCGCGCACCGGCGCGGCTTCCCTCGGCTTCGGCCGCGCGCTATGGGCCTGGTTGGAGCACGCGCGCCGATTGACGCTTTTTGGATCGCGAGAGAAGGGAGTCGCTATGGCCGCACCGGGCAGGAGGAGCGTGTTCGTCGCGGCCGCGATCGGCGTCGCGGTCGTGGCCGCGTGCGGCTCGAGTGGCAGCGACATCGTCGGCCATGGGCCGCAAGAGCCGGACTCCGGCGGCGCGTCGAGCGGCGGCTCGGGCGAGGGCGACGACGGGGGCGGTACGTTCACGACGGTGACGGACGGGGGCTTCTCGCTCGACGCGTTCGCGAGCTGCGCGGCGACCACCGAGCATGCCACGGAGGTGCCGCTCGATCTCTACTTCATTC
>CALFNG010000501.1 GCA_937902985.1 uncultured Myxococcales bacterium | reverse complement strand
GTCACGACGCCCGAAGTGAAGGTCGCCGCGGCCGCCAAGGCCAAGGCCACCCGTGTTGCGCGTCACACCATGGGCCCGAAGGAGAAGGCGAAGATCAAAGGCACGGTCACTCCGACCGCTCCGGCGACCTCCTCGCCGACCGCTCCGGCGCCCAGCCCGACGCAGCCGGTGGTGACACCTGCTGCGTCGGTCCCTTCGACGACGCAGCCGGTCACTCCGGCGGCGTAGCCGATCGCACCCGCGCCGTCGCCGGTCACCCCGGCGCCGTCGCAGGCGGCACCGCCAGCCGTAACGGCGGCGCCGCGCGTCTCGTAGTCCGCTTTCTTCGTCGTTCGTAGGTAGTCGCTAGGCAGTAAACGCGCTCCCTCCCGGCCCCTCTCGCACCGTGCGAGAGGGCCGGGGGGGCAGAGCGGAAAGCCACGGTAACGGATCCTACGGCGCGATGATCTGCAATGCTGGAAAATACGTTCGGTAGCGGGCTCCATCGCGCGTGATGAGCGCCATTCGTCCGATGACCGCATGGGCCCCGACGTAGAAATCGGGCATCGGCGAACGCCTGGTCCCGCCGCGCTTCCGGTACGCGAGGAAGGCCTTACCGGCGAGAAAGCCCGCTTCGTACGGCAGCGGCTCGCGCGTGAAGTCGACGAGCGCCATGTCGGCATCCTCGATGCGATCGAACTTGGCGCTGATCTCGGCGAAGATGATCGGGTTGATCGCCAGCGTCGTGTGCTCGGCCGCCTTCCGGAGTGCGGCCTCTGACCAGGACTGCCATCGGGCATCCTGGGTGACGATATCGAGCAGGACGTTCGAGTCGACGAGCGTCTTCATCCCTTGCCTCGCATCAGCGCCATGATCTCGTCGGTCGAGAGCTTGTTCGACGGGCGCACACCGCGCAGGTGAGAGATCACACCGTCCCCGCGCGAGAGTTTGCCGCCACGCTTGGCTTTGCGAAGCCGTGCCTCGCCGTCAACGATGTCGAAAGTGACCTCGGTGTTGGGGAGAAGCCCGAGCTGGTCCCGGATCTCCTGAGGGATCGTGACCTGGCCCTTGGTGGTGACGCGCATGGGTGAGTATTACCACGATGGGTAAGACCGGGCCACGGGCTCGCGGTGCACGATTCCACGCTGGAGCGCGCGTCGCGCGCCGATGCCACGGAAGCCGGGGTGGTCCTCGGTCCGCGACGAACGTCTTCAAATGGGGCGACGCTTCGCCTTGCCCGACCCGATCGACTCGACCACGTCGCGCAGCGTGCCCGCGAACTCGGTTGGCTTGTCGAGCATGAGCCAGTGGCCGGCGTCCCTGATGACGCGCGCGTCGAACTGCGGGGTCCGCCGCCATCGCGTGCTGTCCGGAAACTGGGCCGTGCGCCAATTTGAAAGACATTCGCAGTGGCGGCGCCCGTTGGCGCGAGGACGATCGGCGACTATCGTCGCTCGCCGTGAGACTTCCGAAGCTGGCCGCCCCATTCCAGTTTCTCGTCTCTCTGCTCGCCGGTTGGATCCATCGGCTTCGACGTGGCTCGCTCCACGATCCAACGCATCTTGCGAGAGAACGGGATCGAGCCGGCCCCGCGTCGGGGCGTGGAGCTGCTGCGCCTGCCGGCGCGAAGCCCGAACTTGAACGCCTACGCGAGTTCACCAGTGATCTCCAGAACGGCACGCTGCCAAGCGTCGCCTGGCTGGTGGACCAAGACCAGGACAGCGGGCACCCGGACGTGGTCGTCCCCGACCTCAACATTCCGGTCGGCGGCGTCTACTCGGGCGAGGGATGGACGGTCAAGTACATGAACCAGCTGATGCAGAGCCCGTATTGGGGCCGGGGGCGGGGACGAACCTCTCCACGCCTGAGCCGGTTGCGCTTACGGCCTCATCGTTTGCCATGCCGAGGCCCCGCCGCGGCATGGACCCTGCGTCGGGTGGACCCATGAAGATCCCGAGGCTGAGCGACGACGAAGTGAAGGACCGACTGAACAAGCTCCCGGGCTGGGCGCTCGAGGGCGGCAAGCTGCATCGGGAGTACAAGTTCGCTGGCTTCGCCGAAGCGTTCGGGTTCATGTCGACCTGCGCGCTCGTCGCCCAGAAGCAGGACCATCACCCCGAATGGTTCAACGTCTTCGATCGGGTCGTGGTCGATCTGACCACGCACGACGCCGGCGGGATCAGCGCGCTCGACTTCGCCCTGGCCGCGGAAATGGAAAAAGCGGCGCAGCCGCTGGGTCGAGCCATCCGGTGACGCGCACCGCGGCACGCGTTCCCCACCACCGCTGGCAAAATGCCACGGTTGGCAAAATGGCCGTCCAGCGATTGTCACGAAAAGCCGTTGGCCAAAGGTTCGTGTGACCGATCAAGAACACGCGTCGGGGCCTGATCCCCCGTCTTGCGTCGGCGGCGCGGCGCCATTGCCGCCCCCGGCAGCGATCGAGTTCCCGGCGTCGGTGGGGTTCCCGGTATCGATCGGGCTTCCGGCGTCGACCGGGTTTCCGTCGTCGCCGTCGTAGAGCAAGGGCCCGTGCGCACCCGTGAGACCGGGAAAGCTCGCATTTCCCGAGCTGCTCGTGCCGCTCGAACTGGTTCACCACTCGACGACGAGGTGCTCGCGCCGTCGCCAACGCCTCCCGCCGACGCGTCGCTGGAGCCACCCAGGCTGGTTGTCGAACCCGCGCAGTGGACGGCAACGACCGAGAGCGTGGCGAGTGCGAGAGACCGTGAAATGGGTCGATGCATCGAGACGTCTCCTCGGCTTCCGATCACTTCGGGGCCACCCGGCCGGCGCTCTTTCGGGTCTCGGCAAGCTCACGTTTCAGGGAGGCTATTTCCTTTTCCTGCACCTGCATCGTGGCGACGACCATGCTCAGGTAACCGTACATCTCGATGGCGTCGTGCGCGGAGTCGACGGCGGGGCTCGCCGGATCGTCTTCGATGATGAACCCGAGGCGCCGTGGTTTGGGATCGGCGTACGCCGCCTTGTAGTTGTAAGTGGCGAGTCGAATGCGCAACGTCTGATCGTGGAGCTGTTCGAGCCGAGCCGGGTCGAGGTACTCGATCCCGTCTTTGAACTGCCGGCTCGAGATCGGACAGCCGCCGAAGCCTGCTCTCGGATCGCGCGCCGCGCAGGTCAAGACGGCGCCGCACGCGACTCCGGGATTGCGCGTGCCGCACTGCTCGCCCATCGTCGAGCAGCTCGAGCCCACCGCCGGGCATGCTCCGCCGTCGGGCTCCGTCAGCCCCGCGTCCGACTCGGGCGCCTGGCACACCGAATCGCCGCAGGTCATGTACCAGGACAGGCTCCCTGGCTGCGCGTCGCCGGGCTCGGCATCAGCAGGGGGCTGCGCATCGGCGGTGGGTTTTGCGTCGGCCGCGGACCCAGAGTCCACGCTCGTACCGGCGTCTGGCGGAATGAAGCACGGACGGCCGAGAACGGGGCACGAGGTCACGCGCATGCACGTGGGCGTGCAGTACAGGTCTACTCCTGCGCAGCAGAGTTCCCCCTGGCTACATGTCGTCGATCCGCACAACGCCCCGGCGGAGTCGCCTTCGATCGCCGTAGCTCCGTCCTGCCCGATAGGAATGCCCGCGGAGCTGCAGCCGCCTCCGGCCATGGCAAGACCGCCGAGCGAAAAGAGAGAAAAGGACAAGATGGCGCGTTTCATAGGGGCCTCCCGCAGGTTCGATCGAGGAGTGCTCCACCGCCCACCGATCCATCACGGAATCGACCGCGAGGGGCTGCCGCACGAGGAGAGAACGCGACCGGTGAGGGGGGCACCCGGGCGGCGGCTCAGAAAGGACACAGCGGCTGCGCGCGCCTCCGCGCTCCGACCGAGGTCGCACAGGGCGGTGATGCGCTCCACGTCGCGCTCGTCGGCGAGGACGCCCGCCGGAAACGCGCGCGCGTGCTGGTCGAAGAGGGCGAGGGCGCGCGCCGGATCCCCCCCGTGCAAAGCCGAGAGTCCGGCGCGCATCAACTCGGTCTCCGCGAGAAGGGTCGCCGCGGCGGCCGTGGGGACCGGCACGTTCGTCTCGATTCCGGCCGTCGTGGAGAGAGCCGCGGGGGCTCGCGAAACGGCATCGCCGGGAGCTCCGGGATCATCGTGAGTCTCGTCGCTGGCGAGCGCGTTCGACCCGGCAGACGCCGCCGCGATCGGACGGTCAGCTCGGGGATCGGGGCGACGAAGGGAGGGAGAGGCGGCCAAGGCCTTCGCCGATTCCGTCGTTCGCTCGGCATTCGAAACGGGCGGTGCAGTGGCCCGGGGACGCGTCGGCTCCGGGAAAGGGGCCGTCTCGAGAGCGGGCATCGGTGCAGGGACGTCGCTCCCGAGCGCCGACGTAACCGGGAGTCGCAGCGTCGTTGCTGGTTCGATCGCCCGCGGCGGCGGGACGACGAGGGATGCGGCCGGGGGCGGCGCTGCGGGAGCCGCGACGCGCAGCGCCCGGTGGATGGCCACGCCCCCGGCACACACCGAGCCCACGATAGCCACGGCGCCGAGGATCTTGGCGGCCAGCACGCCTGCACCGGAAAGGACGCCTCCCGCGGCGCTCGCACCCGCAGCGGCCCCCGCCGACGACGACACCAGGCCCGCGGCGATGCCAAGCTGCGCGGCCAGGGCCGTACGCACGCGGTCGCGGTCGACGGCTGCCGGATCGTGGCCGCCGCGCGCGAGGTCGAGCAGGGCCCTGTCATCGGGCGTCAGGTCGCTCATGGAATCCTCCGTTCGTCTCGCGCTCGATGTCGCGCCGCGGCGGCTGCGAACTCCTGGCGTGCCAGCCGCAAGCGCGAATACACGGTGTTGAGAGGAATCCCGACCGCCGCTGCGATCTCTGGAGCGCTCATCTGTTCGAGCTCCGCCAGCACGAAGACCTCACGTTTGCCCTCGTCGAGGGCCTCGAGAAGCCGATCGACGAGCCGCACGGCTTCGGCCTGCGTCGCAATCTCGTGAGGGCCCGGCGCCGCATCCCTGACCGCCTCGAGATCCGCGGCCACCTCGGAGCGAAGTGCGTGGGGGTGCTTCGCGAGCAGCGATCGGCGGTGGGCGCGCACGACGTTGAGCACGATGCCGAAGAGCCAGGTCCTCAGCGAGGATCGCCCCTCGAACTCGGCGAGGCGTCGATGCACGATCACGAACGTCTCCTGAACGACATCGTCGACCGTCAGCGCGGGGGCACCCAGCCGGCGGGCACTTCGCCAGACGAAAGCGAAGTGGGCGTCGTAGACCTCTGCGAAGGAGCACGGCGCCGCCACGGGCGCCGCAGGGGCCGACGTCAGGGCTTCCGGGCGGGAGACGACCATGCTCTCCCGATCTTGTGCCTCCTGCGGTGAGGTTCCGTCAGAAAAAGCGCGCTTCGATTCCGACGGCCATCCGGAAGGTTGCCGGGGCCGGGCGATGTACGACGATGTCGCTGGCTTCGAAGCGCGTGATCACGAAGGGGGGCCGCGAGAGTGGAAGCACGCCGTCCGCGCGCACCGTCACTCCGAACGCGCGTCCCAGGTTCCACGTTCCGAGGGCCGAGCCGCTGAGCCCGCCCCACGCGCCGCTTCCCTGTTCCGCTCCAGTTCCCGTGCCCGAGCCGCTCATGAAATCGACTTCGCCTCCGAGGCACGGCCCCGCCTCCAGTGTTCCGAAGACCCGCGTGGCGCACGCCCGGACGCCACCGGTCACGAGGGAGAACGTCCCGCCCTCGCCGGGCTGGCCCGCGACTTCCGTCGACCGATTCTCGAACACGCTGCCGCTGGCTTCGGCTCGAAGGGTCCACGAGGCCGTTCGCCGCGCCCAGCCGAGATCGCCCTCGAGACCTAGATCGAGCGAAGGCTGCGTTGCCGTGTCGAGAGTCCCGGCCAGGCCGACGATGAGCTGCGACGCGCCCCCATGCGGTGCGCCCTGGCGCGTATCGTTCGCGGATTCGTTCGACGGCAGGTTCGGCGCCGGCCGCGGCTCGTGGAAAGGCCCTTCCAGGGCAACTTCCGCGATGACTGCGGCGGCGGAGGCGATTGTTTCGCAGCTCTCGGCATGCAGAGAACGTTGGCTCGCGATCCCCCGCACCACGATGTGGAGCTTCGCCGTCCAGCTCGAGTCCGCATCGCGTTCGACGTCGATCTGCACCCTACCCGCGGTTTGCCCGCTCGCCGTCGGACCCAAAGCGCGGGCGAGCTCCCCCCCGGACGACGTCTCGCGTGGGGCACTCGGCCGGCGCGTTCCACGCGAGATCGATTGCCGCGGCGCCTTCGGTTTGAGCCGAGGCGAACCCCGGCACGAGCGTCGTGGCGAGCGAAACGGCGGCCCAGGCAATCGAGGAAATCGGAGCCTTCATGGCCATGGCCCGGTGAAGAGCGACGTGACCCCCGGATCCTACACGACGTCAGCATGCCTCGCGCGTCGTGGGATATCAGCCGTCGATCGCGAACGAGCCGTACGAGGGACGGCCGGCGCGCAGGTACGTGCTGATGAGGACCCCTTTGCCGGTCGTTTGCGTGCTTGCCAGCGTGAGCGCCGCCGGCACGGCGCCGGCGCCGAACAGGCGCTTTCCCGTGCCCATGTCGGCGTCCGCGTAGGGCACGAGCCACCCACCGTGCCCGAAGGCGCCGGTGCGGTCTTCCTCTGGGCCACCTGGCGCTTGCATCACACCGTCGAGGGTCACGAACGTCGTGGTCGTCAGCTTGGACATCGCTTCTTCTCCTTGACCGAGCCCGGGCTCGGCCTTCGACCAGGCGACGAACGGGGGGCGCCCGGATCGACATCGCTCGCGATCTTTTTTTTCCCCCGGGTTCGTCTTCGGCCCCCGCGTGGTGCGCGCCCGGCGTCTCACCGCCTGGGCGCCCATGCCGCCGCGCGAGAGGGCTCCCGCTCGCTCCCACGCTCGAACGCATAGCCCACGATGGCCTTCACGACGATCCCCGCGCTCGACGCCGTGAGCCCCTCGCCGACGCCGAGGTTGAGCTCGACCCCCTCGATCGAGAGCAGATCGACGACCTCGAAGAGCTGCTGCTGCTCTTCGTTCCACGGGAGCACGGCGGCCAGCGGCCCGAGCGTCGCGTAGTATTCGAACCCGAGCGCGATAGGCCCCACGGTGCGCGCCACCTTGGCGGCAGGTTGCAGCGAGGGTCCGCTCGAGGCGTCCGGACCGGCGAACGGCTGGTCGAGGATCGGATTGACGACGAAGAGCCAACCGGCGCCCTGCCACGCGACGATGGGCCGGAGCTCGGAGCCCCAGCGGTCGCGATCGTACGCCGGCGGGAGATACGCGAGCTCGAGGTTGACGCCCAGACGCCAGTGCGCGTCGAACGTCGGAGGGGTGACGAACTTGGACCGGAGCTTGACCCCGCCCCAGCCCACGATGCCATCGTCGGCTCGCACGGCACCTTGAAGATAGGCTCCGATCTCCCAGAACGGCAGGAGTCCGAGCGACGGCTCCAGCGTGGCGTGGAACTGGCCGTGGAGCGGAGCCTCCGGTGGGGCCGCGTCGCGGTTGCCGGTCGCCCAGTCGTTCAGATGAAGCTCGATGCCGGGCGCGCCGGGCGCGTTCGCCGTGCCGTCGTACACCTGGATCTCGAAGGGATCGCCCGCCTGAGCGACCGACGGCACGGCGCATGCGGCGACGATGAGCCAAAGCGCGGGGGCTCGTGCCATGCGCGGCGAACGTAGCAGCCGTGGCTCTCCGCCAGGACGGCTAAACTAAGTGGCCCGACGAGAGCCCCCCGTGGTCTAGACGCTTGCCGAATGTTCCGCCCTGCACCAAACTGCCGGGCCCGGCTCTCGGCGCCCCGGGTCTCCGCAGAGGACATCGAGGCCGCTCTCGTCAGAAACGAAGGCCGGATGGATCAGACGCGGCGAGCGCTGGTCTAGCGAGCCGGCACGTGCTCGCGCGGCTCATGGCCAAATACGGCATTCGAAAGTGAAGCGATGATCCATGGCCCAGACCGCGACCATCCACCACTTCGAAATCGCCCTCTCGGACGTCGATCGCTCCGTGTACGAGACGCTCGACCTGCGCGTCGCACGCCACCCCTCGGAGAGCGCCCGCTACCTGGTGACGCGAACGCTCGCGTACTGCCTCGCTTACGAGGAGGGCATCGCGTTCAGCAAGGGGGGCCTGTCGTCGGCCGAAGAGCCGCCCATCGCCGTCCGCGATCCAACGGGCGTTCTGCTCGCGTGGATCGACGTGGGGGCGCCTTCGGCGGAGCGTCTCCACAAGGCCTCCAAGGCGGCGCGTCGCGTGGCGCTCTACACGCATGTCGCCCCGATGTTGCTGCGGCGCGAAGCGGCGACCCGCGCCATTCACCGACTCGAAGAGATCGAAGTTCACCGTTTTGCGCCCACCTTCCTCGACGCGGTCGAGGCGCAGGTCGACCGCGCGACGAGGCTGGAGCTCGTGCGGACCGATGGGCGGCTCTACGTCACGGTCGGCGGCCAGGTCATCGAGGGAGAGCTGACGCGCGTGAGCCTCGTCGAAGCGTAGGGTGTCGGGCGAGACCGGGCGCGGAGTGACCGAGCACCGACCGTGGCGGCACGCGCACGTCCCATATGACGCCGAGCCACGACAGGACCTTGAGCGTGTAATAGGTGAAATCGAGCTCCCACCAGAAGAACCCCTGGCGGGCCGAGCTCATGTAAAAGTGATGATTGTTGTGCCAGCCCTCGCCGAACGTCAGAACGGCGAGGAAGGCATTGTTCCTTGATTGGTCGCGAGTCTCGTATCGCCGCGAACCCCAGAGGTGCGCCAGCGAGTTGATGAGCATCGTCGCGTGAAGGACGGCTACCGAGCTCACCGCGAATCCCCAGACCAGGCCGGGGACGCCCCCGATCGCGAAGCACGCAAACGCGTAGGCGACGAGGGGCACCCACTCGTGGCGATCGACCCACCGGAGCTCGGGGTAGACCATCAGGTCTTGCACGGTCGACTCGTCGCGCGGAGCGGGAATGGTGCGATCGAAAATCCATCCGATGTGCGAATACCAGAAGCCGCGTTGCACGGGGGAGTGGGGATCGGTGGGGCCGTCGGCATATTTGTGATGGCGGCGATGGACGCTCGCCCACCAGATGGGCCCGTTCTGCATCGCGGTGGTCCCGACGAGCGCGAGGACGAGCTGCCAAGCGCGACTCGTCTTGTACGATCGATGCGCGAAGTAGCGGTGGTAGCCCGCGGTGATGGCCCACATTCGAAGCCCGTAACCGCCGAAGGCGAGCGCGACCACCTTCCACGAGAACGGGACGACGAACACGAGCATGACAGACGCGTGAATGGCGACGAAGAGCGCGTTGGAGACGTGCTCCATGGCGGAGAAGGGCCGACCTTCCGACCCGTGAGCAGCGGACAAGATATCTCCTGACGAACCCGGAAGCCGATGCTCCGGAGCTTGCTCAGAAACGTGTGTCGCGCGTCGTAGTTCCGCGCGCGTGGCGAAATCGATGTGAGCAGGTCGTGACCACGCGTGACGCGATCGTGACTGGGCGCCCTGCTCAGTCGCGATTTGCGACAGCGCATTCGCACTCCGCTCAAGGCGCCGCCGCGGATCCGACCGTCCGCCGGTCGCTTCGTTCCGATGGAGCCTCGTTCCGATGGCGCACGGGCATCCGACCGCCCCGCGCCTGACATTCATAACGGCGCTCATCGCGTTCTCGTTTCTGTCGGGCGGGGTTAGGCCAGGTATTGCGCGCTCCGCCCGTGATGGAGGGAGGCAACGAAGCCCGTCGTCGAGAGGGCGCGAAAGACGGTTCACGCCGTGGCTCCGCACGCGGAAGGAAAGTGCGTGCGGCGCCCGCAAGCCGGGCTCGCCGAGCACGATGTGGAAACTCTTCCGCTCCTTCGCCAGGCGTTCGCGCTTCCGGTGAAGTCGGCGGCCGACGCTTGCTCTAAGCTTACGGCCCGACGTTCGTGACCGTGCCGCTGTTGATGAGCGTCGCCACCCAGTCGGTGAGCTTGACCGTCGCGGCGTCGCCCGAGCCGGCCGTGCGCGTGTCGAAGCTCGCGCCGCCGAGCGTCGTGTGGACTGTGCCCTGGAAGATGAACCCGCCGACGTTGGGGAGCGCGGCGAGCCTCATCCGGCTATCGAGCAGGCCCGCCGTGAACGTGTCCGCGGTGAGCTGGGTCGGAATGAGAGCCGTGCACATGCCGGCGCCGAAGCCGTAGAACAGCGTGATGACTCCATCGTCAGTGTCTTCGACGATCCCGAAGGGAATCTTCGGATACATCTTGGCCGTGTGCATCGTGGCGTCGATCGTGTAGTTCGTCGGATCTTTGCAGTCGGAGCCGCAGTCGGCGAGGACGGTTTTGTCGAAGCCCCAAGTCTGCGCCCACTGCGCCTGCAGGCAGCTCGGGGCGTAGGGGTCCGCCATCGGCGGCCCCGAGTCGTCGAGGCTGTAGACCGGCACCGACCCGAACGCCTTCGCGGTCTGAGGGTAGTTCGCGGCGGCGCCGAATCCGCCGGCGCTGACCCCCGTGAGGAGGACCTTGTCGAGGCCGGGGAAGGTCGGAATGATGCGCGCGAGATCGCGGGTGACGTTGGCGTACCCCACGAACTGCTGTTTGCCGGTCACGCCAGGGACGGTCGCGTCGAGCTTGTTGCCGGCGTGCACGTCGCCTGTGCAGAAGGGAATGTAAACGAAGTTCCAGTCGGCCATCGCGTTGGCCGTGTCGGTGCGGCTGAAGACGCCCTGGTCGCCAGCGGTGCCGCCGAGCCGGGTCGTGAACTCCGTCATCCCGAACGTCGCCGGATTCGCGGCACACGTGAACGCGTTGAAGCAGGCCCCGCCCCCCTCGAGGTAGATCATCAAGTTCTTGGAGCCGGGGTTCACGTTGACGCCGATGCCCGTCGGTGAGCCGTCGCGACACATCGCCCCCTGGATGGGAACGTACTGCCAGGTGTTCGCCGGCAGGTTCGGGATGGCGGTCGTATCGACCGGCGCGGCATCGGGGGCGAACTCGCCTCCGGCGTCAGGTGCGCTCGGGCCTGCCTCCTCCTTGACCCCGGCATCTGCCTCCTTGGCCCCGGCAACTGCCGCGGCGTTGTTCGACGGGTTCGACGGGTTCGACGAGCTTCCGCAGCCCGCGACGACGAGGGAGGTGATCACGAGGAGGCGCCCAATCAAGCGAAAGCTATTCACGCCGCGGACATTACGGCGCTCGGCAAGCTCGCGCAATACGAGCACGACGCCATTCGCTTTGGCCGCATGTCCATTTCATCTCGCCACGATGGGCATTGGATTGCGCACCCTGCGCGGCATCTGACGATGCCTTTGGTGGTAGATTTCCGTTCTGGTCTCAATTTCTTCGCTCGCGGAGGCCCCCACGGCCTCGTCTATCCCCGTCGGCTCGCCGACCGTCACTCGCTCGTAGACGTGGGTGGCGGGCGCGCGGCTTCGACCATCGTCGCGACGGGACCTTCACGGGGGTGCCATCGGTTCCCGTCGTCGAATTCGAGTCGCTGCAATGCGTCAACGCCAGCGTGGCCAGCGCAGAGAACAGCGCGACGGCGACCATTCCCGTGTGCATCGTCTTCATCGGAATTCTCCTCGGAGGCGCGCGTTCACGGGCTGGCGCGCCGCCAAAACCGTCGAGGCGCAGGCGCCCGGCAGGCCGACGAGCGGCTCATCGACAGGTCCTCGCATGGGCCCGCGCGGCGTCACGGTAGCGGATCCGCGCTTCGCAGCGATCCTCGGTCGAGGCCGATGGTTAATCGCCAGCGGTCAATCCCGATCGCCGGCCGATTCGGCGCTCTCGTGACGGGCTGCGTCGAACGCCGAGCAGCCTTCGGATCATCCGCTTATACGCATGCGTGCGTCGACTCGCGGTGGCATTTTGCAAAACGCAGCGGGCGGTCGATGGCGCGGCCGGCGCTCGGAGTGCTGGAACCGCCTGCGAATGCGGGGCGCGGCGGGGGTCCGAGGACCGAAGCGGACGGGTCCAGGTGGCGGTAAATCGCAAGAAGCGTTCGGCAACTCGCCCGGACAATGGTTAAGTGTGGGCCGGTATGCAGGCCCGGATGCTCATCGTCGACGACGACCGCGGGATGCGGGAGACTCTGCGGGCGCTCTTTTCGAGCGATGGATACGCCTGCGAGCTGGCGCCAGACGCGTCGGCAGCCCTCGACATCATGGATCGGCTGCCGCTCGACGTCGTCGTCAGTGACGTGCGCATGGAGGGTATGAACGGGCTCGAGCTACTCGACCGCGTGAAACGCAGCCACCCCGGGTTGCCGTTCATCGTCATCACCGCGGCGGGGGCGCCGCGCCAGGCCGTCGAAGCCATCAAGCGGGGCGCTTTCGAGTACGTGGTCAAGCCCTGCGACGGCGACGATCTGCGCAGGATCGTGAGCGCGGCGCTCGAGGAGCGGCGGCTGCTTTCGGTCGACAGCCCGCGGCCCTCCCAGCTGCCGGCCGGCCTGGCCGGGGAGCACGAGCTCGTGGGCTCGGGCCCGGTGATGCGAACGCTCCAGGTTGCCATCGACTGCGTTGCGGGATCGAGTGCCCCGGTCCTCATCACCGGGGAGACGGGCGTCGGGAAGGAGCTCGTCGCCCGGGCCATTCACGCGAGGAGCCTTCGCAGCCATCGTCCCTTCCTGGCGATCAACACCTCGGCCATCCCCGAGGCGCTGCTCGAAGCCGAGCTCTTCGGGCACGCGCGCGGCGCCTTCACCGGCGCCGTGCAGGCGCGCCGGGGGCTCCTCACCGAGGCCGACGGCGGTACGCTGCTCCTCGACGAAATAGGCGATATGCCCGCGGTTCTCCAGGCGAAGGTCCTCAGGGTCCTCCAGTTCGGCGATGTTCGACCGGTTGGCAGCGACCGCACTCAGCGTGTCGACGTTCGCGTGATCGCCGCGACGCACCGCGACCTCTCGGCTCTGGTGAAGGAGGGGCGGTTCCGGGAGGATCTTTACTATCGCCTCTCGGTGCTGCCGGTGTCCGTTCCGCCTCTGCGCGACCGGCGCGACGACATTCCAGAGCTCGCGGCGCACTTTCTCGCGGGGGCCTGTCAGCGCGCGCCACGGTCACCGGTTCGTGCGATCGGCCAGGACGCGCTTCGCATGTTGATCGAGTCGGTCTGGCCAGGAAACGTGCGGGAACTCGCAAGCGCCATCGAGCGCGCGGTGGTGTTCGGCACCAGCGAGGTGCTCGACGAGAAGGCCTTCTCCCCGGTCGAGAACGGCGCACCCGCGCGCTCGTGGCCTTTTCCCAGCAACGCGCCGTGGACGCTCCGCCAGCTCAGCCGGGCGTACACGGCGTGGGTTCTCACGGAGACGGGGGGCAACAAAGAGCGCGCCGCCGAGATCCTCGGAATCGACCTCTCGACTTTGTACCGCTGGTTACGCGTGCAGGGCAATTGATGGTCGATCGCGCCGCCCGGCCGCCATGTCTCAGGCGCTTCGCACGCGACCCACATGGGGCGACAAATGCAGCTCAAAACCGGTCGGCGCGTCTAGTGCGGCTCCCGCCCTCTAGTAACCTTGCCGACCACAAGAAGGGTCGCATGCTTTTCGACTTCATCGATGCAAATCGCGTCGAGCTCATCACCCGAACGCGGGCGAAGGTCGCGAAGCGCCTGGCTCCCCGGGCGACCGAGCGGGAGCTGGAGAGCGGCGTGCCGCTGTTCCTCGATCAGCTTGCCGAGACGCTCCGGGTCGCGCCTCCGGAGATCCCCGCGAGCATGGAACGGGCGGCAGCGCTGTACGGCGCGGCCCTCCTTGGCCTCGGTTACACGGTTGCCCAGGTCGTTCACGGCTACGGTGACATCTGCTTGGCCATCACCGAGCTGGCCATCGAGACCAACGCGACGATCAGCACGAGCGAGTTTCATACGCTCAACCTGTGCCTCGACAGCGCCATCGCGGGCGCGGTGACGGAGTACGCGCTGGTTCGCGAGCAATCCATTGCTGCGGCCACCACCGAGCGCGCCGGGGTCCTGGCGCACGAGCTTCGAAACCGCATCGCGAGCGCCCAGCTCGGCTTCAACGTGATCCAGAGCGGGCGCGCGCCGATCGGCGGTAGCGTAGCGTCGGTCGTCACGCGGAGCCTGGCTGACATGGCCACGCTCATCAACCGGGAGCTCATCGAAGTCCGCGTGGACTCGGCCAGTGCCACCTCGCGGCGCGTCCATCTGCATCAGCTCATCGAGGAGGCCGAGGTCGACGGAATGCTCGAGGCCAGCGAGCGTGGCGTTTCGCTGAACGTCACGGCCACCGACCCCGACGTGTGCATCGACGTCGACCCGCAGATTCTGTCTGGAGCTCTCGCCAACCTCATTCAAAATGCGTTCAAATTCACGCCCGCGGGTGGGCTCGTGACCTTGCGCACCGCGGTGGTCGACCGCCGCGTCAAGATCGAGATCGAAGACAGCTGCGGCGGGCTTCCGGCGGGGAAGGCCGAGGAGCTGTTCGAGGCCTTCAAGCAGCGAGGGGCGAACCGCAGCGGCCTGGGCCTCGGCCTCTTCATCAGCCGTAAGGGCGTCGAGGCGATCGGCGGCGAGCTTCGCGTCCGGGACATGCCGGGACGCGGATGCGTCTTCACGATCGAACTGGCACGGACGCCAGCGGAGGTTTAGAACGGCCCAGCCCGGTGGGGTGTTTTGGCATTTCGCCAAGGCAGTTTGCGACGCGCGCTCGCTTTCGGCAGCCCGCCTTTCACGCGCGAGGGAGGCGCCTGGCCGTTGCCTCTAGGGGGCACCGGTCGCCAGCGGAAGGTCGATCGTGAAGACGCATCCGGTCCCCGGAATGTCGCGCACGCCGAGCCTCCCGCCGCTGGCTTCCACTCCCTTGCGGCTGATGAAGAGGCCGAGGCCCAGGCCGCTGCGGTTCGCGCCTCGCTGCTTGAAGGCCTCGAACAGCTCCTCGGCCTTGCCCGTGGGGAGGCCCCCGCACTGGTCTTCGACCTCGATCAGGACGCGGCCGTCGAGCACGGCCGTCCTGAGCGAGACCTGCCCGCCGGTCGGGGTGAACTTGAAGGCGTTTTGAAGGACGTTGGCGAGCGCGCCCGCGAGGATCTGCGGGTCGCCGTCGACGTGGGTCCCGAGATCCGTCACGGCCACCGCCAGCGAGACGCCGTGGACACCCGCCTCAAGCGTCCCGTCGACCTCAGCGTCTTCGATGAGGTCGTACAGATGGACGCGTTCGCGCCGCGCGCCTCCCGAGTCCAGGCGCACCTCGACCAACACGCGGTCGATGAGCGAGGCGACCGCCTTCAAGTTCCGGGCGACGAGCGCGGCGACGCTGCCACTGAGCGGGGCGCGTCCGCTTCGGATCACCGTGAAGCCCAGGATTGCGGCCGAAATTCGGTTGCGTAGCTCGTGCGCGAAGGCCCCCGAGCGCTCGGTTTCCGCCTCGGCGCTCGAGTGGTCCCTGAGCCGCATATACTCGGTGATGGCCTCCGCGATCGAATTGTCGAGGCACAGGTTGAGGACCTGAAACTCGTCTGTGCTGATCGTGGCGTCGGTCTCCGCGGCCAGCTCCGTGATGGCCTGGCAAACGTCGCCGTAGTCGTGGACCACCTGTGCCACGGTGTAGCCGCGGCCAAGCAGCGCCGCGCCGTGCACCGCTGCGCTTCGCGCCATCGTCTCGGGCATCCCGGCGGGCGATAGCCGTAACGTCTCGGCGAGTTGCTCGAGAAAGAGGGGTACGCCGCCGTTGAGCGAGACCTCGGTAGGTCGAAACAATCGTGACGCGACTTTTGCGCGCGTTCGAGCGATGAGTTCGTCGCGGTGGGTGACGATGAAGTCAAATAGCATGAGGGGGGTTGGCACGGCCTCTGCAACTTCGGGTCCCGGCTAGCCCGGGTTCCCTGGAGTGCCGGCGACCACCTGCCCCGAGTGCAGGCCGATGCCGGTCCGTAGCTCGGGGAGCCCGCGCTTGAGGGCCTTGCCGGCCAGGAGGTCGGCGAACGCCGGGCTCGACTCCGGTCCGAGCGAAGCGGGCCCGCGGTCGGCGCTGGCACGCGCCAGAACGACACCCTTGCTGTCGGAGGCGAGGATGATGCGTTGCGCGTACACGTCGGCGAGGCGCTTCACCATCGCGTCCGCGCCGGCTGCGTCGCGGGCGGCGAGCGCCTGCTGGAACTTCACCGCGTGCTGGGCCAGCGAAAGAGCCAGCTTCGAGTTGGCCTGGTACTCGTCGAGCTCCTCGCCGAACCTCCGGTTGCTGGCGTTCACGCGCCGCTCGACCTGGTCCAGCATGTCGCGCTCGGCCGCGCGCGACCGCAGAACGGCGCCGACGACCGCCGGTAAGACGCAGGCAAGGACGAGCGCCACGAGCTTGAAGCGGACCGTTCTCATCGTAGACGAGTCTCGGCGAGGCGCGCCAGGAGCGCAAACGGGAAGGCGATCGCGTCTCGCCGCGGCCCCCGCTCCCCTGTTCGCCGGCCAGGACCGCGCGCCCGGCGTCAGCGCTCGCGACTGATCGCGAGCCGGGCGAGGGCCTCGAGGATGTCGGGGAAATCTCGCTCTTCTCCGAAATGAACGGCATTGCGGAAGAGACCCGGATCGCTCTCGACCCGAGAGCCCCTCTTCGATCGGGCACGCGCGCGCACACGCCGCCTTCACTCGGCGTACACGCGGCGTGCTTCTCGCGGGCACCCAAGGTGGGTCGAGCGCGCACGAACTGCCATCGATTCGCGGCCCCTCGCTCACGGCAGGACTGTAACAAGGTACTCTGACGGTTCGGCATTCGGCATAAGGCCACGCCCCGAAGGATCGACCATGCAGCTCGTTCGCCCCACTGTCCCGTTGGTTGTCCCAGTGCTCACGTTCGGAGCGTTGATGCTCGCCGCTGCCTGCGGCTCGACCCCTTCGGGATCGCCGAGCGGTTCGGACAACAAGAACGTATTCTCATCCGACGCGGGCCCCACGGGCGACGACGGCGGCAGCCTCTTCACGACGCCGCTGAGCGACGGCGGCGAGATGACGGCGAACTTGCCACGGTGCATCACCGCGACCCACGAGTGCGTGAGCGCCTGCGCGACGAACGCGGCCGCCGGCGATACGACGCTGACCGGAACCGTCTACGACCCGGCGGGCAAGAATCCCCTCTACGGGATCGTCGTCTACATACCGAGCGAACCGCCCGCGGCTATCACCACCGGGGCGTCGTGCTACTCGTGCAACAGCCTCTACACCGGCAATCCCATCGCGTTCGCGGTGACCGATTCATCGGGCAAGTTCACGATTCACGGCGTGCCCGACGGCGCCGACATCCCGCTCGTCGTGCAGGTCGGAAAGTGGCGGATGCAGTACAAGCTGCCGAGCGTGACGCCTTGCCAGGCGAACGACGCGACCGCACTCCTGAAGACCAAGCTCACGCTGCCTAGCAACCATCAGGTCGGCGACATCCCGAGCATCGCCATCTCCACCGGCGGCGCTGACTCGCTCGAGTGCCTCTTGCACCGGATCGGCGTCGACGAGGCCGAATACGGGCCGGGACCGACCAGCCCGGGGCGCATTCACATCTTCTACGGCGACGGCGGCTCGAACACGACGCCGGCCGCGCCCAATGCCTGGGCCTCGCTCTGGGACACGAAGCCCGATCTGATGCCGTACGACATCACGCTGCTCACCTGCGAGGGCCACGAGGCGACGAAAGACGGCCAGGGCGGCGCCCTCACCGACGCGATGCGGCAGGCGCTCTACGACTACGCGGCGAACGGCGGGCGCGTCTTCGCGTCGCACTACCACTACAACTGGTTCAACGCGGGGCCCTTCGGCATGCAGAACCTGGCGACGTGGCAAACCGGCGGCCAGCACTACGACACCGATCCGGACGCTGTCATTTTGACGGCGTTGCCGGGTGGCCAGCCGTTTCCGCGGGGCGTCGCGATGCAGGAGTGGATGACCAACGTCAACGCGCTCGCCAACAGCGAGCTGCACATCGTGCAGGCACGTCACAACGCGCTCGTCACGGCGGCCAACACCGCAACGCTGCCCTGGATCGCCACCGACACCAAGGCCAATCCGCCCAGCCAGACAGAGTACTTCTCGTTCGACACGCCGTTCGGAACGGCGCCCGCCGAGCAGTGCGGTCGCGTGGTCTACAGCGATCTGCACGTCGGCGCGGCCTCGGGCGACTACGGTGGGTATACCGACAGTGTTCCCGGGAACGCGGTCGTGCCCACCGGCTGCGGCAACGGCGACCTCTCCCCGCAAGAGAAGGCGCTGGAGTTCATGTTGTTCGATCTATCGGGATGCGTGACGCCGCCTGATCAGCCCGCGGGCGGCCTGCCGCCGCCCAAGTAACGGGCCGACGACACCCCAGTGTCGAACGGAGCGCGTCTCCGATACGATCGCGTGATGCGACCTGCTTGCGGGGCGAGACTCGTTCTCATGGGAACGGTAGTTGCGTGTTCATCGACCTCGGCGACGAGCTCCGGCGTCGATCCGAAAAAAGCCCTCGACGCGCTCTCGCCGGCCGAGGTCCAGTCGCTCTGCGATTGGACGGCGAAGGCAGAAGGGGGATACGGGAACACGGTCGTCTGCAACGCCGGTGGCGCTTCGCTCGAAGTCCCGGTCGATCAGGCGAACTGCGTGACGGACGTGACGCCGCACTGGGGCCAGCGAACGTGCGTGGCTCCGGTCTCCGACTGGATGACGTGCGCTCGATGGGCCTTCGCGAACGTGTGTGCGACGCCCGCGCTCGCGCATCCGGCGAGCTGCGTCGCCATCGACGTCGATTGCTTCGGCGGCGACGACTCCGTCCCCCGCCCGGATTCGGGCTCAGACTGATGGCGACGCGTCGCTCGTTCCGATTCGAACAAAGCGTGGCTCATTCTACCGAATGATCCGGTGCACGGTCGGCCCGCTCTCTCGTTGACACGACCTCGGACGCCCGCCACGCGCGTTGACGCGTCGAGGCGCCCGGTTTACCGCCTGAGGTCGTGTACACGCCGAACGTTCGCCGCACCATCGCTCTCGCCGCGCTTCTTGTCCTGGGGGCGGTCGTTGCCGCGACGTCGGCGAGCTGCAGCTCGTCGGGGGTCGAGCTCTCGGGCAGCTGTTCGATCAACAGCGACTGCGATCCGCCGCTCATCTGCGCGTTCGGCAAGTGCCACAAGGCGTGCGAGGTCTCGAGCGATTGCCCGGTGACGAACCCCGCCGAACGATGCATCGTCTCGGGGACCACGGGCGTGTGCGAGCTGCCCGACGAGCTCACATGCAGCGGCACGAAGCCCTGCCCGACCACGCTCCTGTGCGCCTCCGACGAACAGTGCCGGACGCCCTGCGAGATGAACAACCAGTGCGCGGGCGGCCAGGTCTGCCTCGCCCAGGCCGTCACCGCGATCGTCGGCGGCGCGTGCTTCGACGACACGGAACTCGGCGACGGCGGCATCGTCGGCCCCGGCGACGGCGCACCGGGCAGCGGGGGTGACGGCTCCGGCTCGTCGGGTGGCGGCTCGAACGACGGCAGCCCCTCGACGGGAATGGACGGAAGCGGCACGACGTCCCCAGGATGCGCGAACCCGAGCGCCTTCGGCCGCGGGGCGGTCGGGACGTCCAAGGGCTCGTACGCGTCGGGCGCGGGAACCCGCACGGCCAGTGGCCTCATTTTGCTCAACGACGACAACGCACCGATCATGACCGACGCAGGGACGATCTATGAGGTCGTTCCCCAAGGGTTCGACTTCGCCGGCAACCCGGTCACAACGGGACCCACTCTGCAGCCGATCAGCTACGGAGCCGGCGTGGGAACGATCCTCGCCGCCGGAACCTCCCCCGACGGGACGACCCTCTTCGTGGAAGACGGGCTCTTCTCGGGCCAGTACACCAGCACGAACTACTTCCTCTTGAAGCCCGATTTGAGCGTGGTCGTCGCGTCGTCGCTCGAGAACACGGCCGCGTTCCCCGCCGACCTTCAGTGGGCGGGGGATCGCTTCGTCATGGCGTGGCTCTACAACGGGGCGGCCGGCAAGGGCGTCAAGGTCCAGATGCTTGGCACCGACGGGAGTGTGTTCGGCGCGGGGACGCTCGCCACCGACGCTCCGGACAGCACCGTCTTCGGCAACCTGGTCACGGTGGCCGTATCCGGAAACACCGTCGCGGTTGGCTACGAGAGCTCTGTCAACCACTACCCGGTCGTACAGCTCCTCGACCTGAACGCGACCGCGATCGGCGGGCCGGTCTCGGTGGCGCCGGTCGTCCCGACGGCGTACGCCCTCGGGGGGACGGCCACCGGGTTCGTCGCGGTTTACGACGGCGCCGGCGACGCGGGCGACGTCGCGCAGAGCGTCAACGTGACCCTGGCGGGAACGGCATCCCCCACCGTCGGGGCCCCGGCGGTGATCGCGGGCGGAAAGGTCGACGTCGCGCGCGGGACCAGCGACGGCACCGGAGCGGGCTTCGCCCTCCTGTACGACGACGGCTTGAGCTTCGGCTACTCGACCGGGTCGACGCTGCACGTCACCCCTGTGACCACCGCCGGCAACGACGATCCGGTCAACATCTCCGCCTTCGGGGGGCACTTCGGCCTCTTCCGGTATGCGGTTCAAGAGCAGCGCACCTACGGCTTCGCCTCGGGCTGTCCGGCCACGGCCGCTGCCGGGCACTGAGCACTGAGATGATCGAAAAGACCGACGCCGTCGTGGTGGGTGCAGGGCTCGCGGGGCTCGTCGCGGCAACGGAGCTCGCTGACGCCGGGCGATCGGTGCTCGTGGTCGATCAGGAGCCGCAGCGGAACCTCACGGGTACCGATCGCTCGAAGGGACGTTCCTCGGCGGCTGTCTCTTCTCCGGCCGGTGCGCCGGGCGTTCGGCGGCCGCTGCCATCTGAGGCGCGGGGCCTGCCGCGCCCTCGCTCGAGAGCCCCGTTCGGCCCCGCTCAGCCGCGCGCGAGGCGGTACGTGCGCTCGTAGCCGGCGTCGACGTCGCGAATGACCACTTCGACGATTCCCTTGTCGTCGAGCGAATACCGCTCGACGACCGGCGGGCCGCCGTCGCTTTGGCGCTCGACGCGAACGCCCGCGAGGTCGCCCGCTTCGCGCAGCGCCCGATCGAACGGAAAGTACACGTCGCGGTAGAGAGCCATGTCGCCCCGCGGCCGGCCGGCCGCGTCGATGGCGCTGCACTCGAAGAAGCGAAAGTGCCCGACGTTGTGGGCCGCGCGGTACTCGCGTGTCTCGGTGAGGCGCTCTCCGCGCGCGCGCGGCAGCTCGGTCTCGGGGCTGAAGATGGGATCGAAGGTGATCTCGCGCCCGCTCTCGCGCTCGCGGAACACCCCGAACGTGCGCGCGTAGCGATCGACCAGCTCGAAGCCGGAGCCGGCGTCGGCCGCGATCGACAGGCCGATGGCCACGGCGGCCGACGGGTACGGCGACCTGTGGACTCTGCGCCCGAAGCGCTGGCGCAAGGTGCGGGCCACGACGGGAAGCTCGCTCGCGCCCCCGACCACGTAGATGCCCGCGACTTCGCCGAACGCGGGGGACATGGCTTCGTCTTCGAGGCGGCTCATCAAGGGGGCGATCGCCTCGACCGTGCGCTCGACGAGCGGCGCGCACGCGTCGTAGAAATCCGAGACCGGCAGGGTGACCTCCGGTCGCGGCGCGGCTGCGCCGAGCGCGCCCTCGAGATCGATGGTGATCTTTCGCGACGCCGGGTTGAGGGCCTCCTTCGCCGCGCGGCAATGGTCGACGAGGCGGTCGAAGGCGGGGCCGTCGAGGCTCGAGCCCTCGATGCCCGCGTGCGAGAGCGCGACATGGGCGAGGTTGCTGTCGAAGTCGTCGCCCCCGAGGTGGGCCAAGCCGGCCGTGGCGATCACCTCGTGACGGCGACCGCTCATGCGAACGACCGACGCGTCGAACGTGCCGCCCCCGAGATCGTAGACGACGACGAGATCGCGCTTGGAAGAGAGCGTGTCGCGGTGCCGATGGGTGTATTCGAACCCCGCGGCCGATGGCTCGTTGAGCATCGCGATCGACTCGAAGCCGGCGCGGCGGAACGCGTCGAGCGTGATGAGCCGCTGGGCGCTGTGCGCGTTCGCCGGAACGGCCACCGCGGCGCGCAGACTCCCGCGGAGCGCCGCGCGCTTCACGTCGGACCGGGTGCCGAGGGCCTCGCGGACGTGCGCCGCGAAGCCGGCCATCAGGTCCGCGAGCGCGATCTCCGCGGCGCCGATGCGCACGATCTGCTCCGGCCTCGCCGCGCCCGAGAGCAGCCGCTTGAACGAACGAACGACGCGCGACGAGCCGTCGAGCCCGACGGCGTCGAGGCCGTAGTGCAGCGTGCCCCGACGCTCGGCGACGATCGACGGGATGAACCCCACGGTGTCGCCGGCGGCGTCTTGAAAGCTGACGACGGGATGGTTCCCGCGATCGGCGCAAGCGACCACGGTGCGCGTCGTTCCGAAGTCGATCCCGAGGTCCACTTTGGGTCCGTGTTTCCTGGCCGATGCCGTGAGAGGGGTCGAGAGCCGAGACGGGGGGGCGTGCGTCTCGCGCGGAGGCCCGCAACTGCGCAACATTGTTCATCCGCGAGCCGCCGACCTCAAGCGCCTCGTTGTCGCCGTCCGAATCGGACGCGGCCGCCTTCTTGCGGTACGCTCGCGCGCTCCCTCGCTTCAGACCGGTTCAAAGGAGACTCTCATGCGCGCTGCCGCCGTCATCGTTCTCGGGGTTATCGGACTCGCCGCGTGCGGAGGGTCGCCGCCGCCGCCCGCCGAGCCCCCGGCGGCCGACACATCGTCGCTCGAGGCGAAGTCCGGGTCCTCCAAGGAGTCGACCGACGACACGGCGTCGTCCGCGGCCTCGTCGGCTCCAGCCGCCGCGCCCGCCCCGGTCGCCTCGGCGGCGCCCACGGCCGACACCGCGGCTCCGGCGGCCGCGTTTCACCCGGCCCCGTCGGCGACTGGCACCATCGACGGCAAGCCGTTCTCGCCGAAGGTCGCGCAGGTCATCGGCCCGATGAAGAAAGACGGCCGCATCACGCTCAGCCTGACGGAGGCCACCGATTGCCCCGGGGCCGGCGACAAGGGCGACCACGCGTCGATGCTCCTCGTCGTGCCCTGGTCCGACGGCTACAAGGTCGACGTCTCGGCGCTCAAGCTCGCAGGCAAGAAGGGCCCGGCCGAGATCGGCTTCAGTCGCAGCAAGAAAGACGTGTCCGCCACCTTCAAGCCCAGCGGCACGGTCACCGTAGTCTCGGCGCCCATGGACAAGGGCGCGACCGGCAAGCTCAAGATCGATCTGCAGAGCGGCGACTACATGCTCGCCGGCACGGTCGACGTCGAGATGTGCGTCGCGCCGAAGTAAAGACGGCTTGGCCGCTCTTCTGAGCTCAGCTCCTCGAGACCGCCGGCGCGAGCAGCGCGCCGGCGAGTCCGGCGGCCAGCATCATGGTGCCGTGGCCGAGAAGCACGTGCCACGCCCCGGTGATGGGGCAGGCGATGCTCATGACCGCGGCGGCGATGCCGCCTGCCGCGATGCCGAGCGCCGCCGTGCGCCATGGCGCGGCCACGGCGAACGCCCGCCGGAACGCCCATAAACCGAGGGCCACGGGGCCAAGCGCCAGCACGGCCGTGGTCGACGCGCACCCGGCCGCGTGCTGCCAGAAGGCCGGGTCCGGGGCGTTGTCGGGCGCGCCCGCGAGCGTGCCGAGCGCAAAGAGAGCCGGCGCGGCCACGGCGAGGCCGGCGATCACGCGCGCCGGGAGGCCCAGCCCGCGCGCTCCTCTTCGCGTCCCTGCGAAGAAGGCCACCGCGGCCACCGCAAGAGGGAGCCCGAGGCCCACCGCCAGCTCCGCCGGGGCCACCGCCGTCACGTCGCGACGGTGCCTGGCAAAGACGAGGTGCGGCACTTCGAAGAGCAGCGCCGCCGCGAAGGCGATCCACCGGATGGCGCGCACGCGCGATCGCGTCGGCGAAGCGTTCTCGCCGGCCGGAATGCGCGGCGGCTCCAGCGAGCGCACGGGAGCGGCCGCGTCGTCGGCGAAGGGATCGCCGATGGCTGCCAGCCGGGCGAGGTCGTGCTCGTCGTTCGCACTCATGGCCCCGCCCTCGGTCGCGCGTTCGGCGCCGCGTTCGGTCCCGCGCTCGCTCCAGCGCGCGATCCAGCTGTATGTCGGTCGCCGGTCTCTCGCTCGAGCGCCTCGCGGAGCGCTTCGTAGGCGCGAAAGGCGCGCACCTTCACGGCGGCCTCGCTCGCACCCAGGATCAGGGCCGCCTCGCTGACGCTCAGCCCTTCGAACCGGATGAGCACGAACGCTTCCCGCTGCAACATCGGGAGGGTGTCGAGCGTCCGCCGCACGACCCCGAGCATCTCGCGGGCCGCGAGGACCTCGTCGCCCTGGGTGTCGAGCGCGGCCTCGCGCGGCTGGCACTGGTTGACGCGGGAGTTTCGCCGCACCTGTTCGCGCCGCGTGTGATCGAGGAAGGCGTTGCGGGCGATGGCGAACATCCACGGCAGGGCCGCCGCCCCCGGGTCGAACCTGCCGCGCGCCCGGTGAATGCGGACGAAGGTCTCCTGCGTCAGATCGTCGGCGATCGCGGCGTCGCTCGAGAGGCGAACGAGAAAGCCGCGAATGCGCTGCGCCCCCCGACGGTAGAGCTCGTCGAAGGCGCGGTCGTCGCCGGTGGCGCATTTCTCCATGACGGCGTCGAGGTCGCCCGAGGCGCTGCTGCCGGCACGGGGCGACGCCCTCATGACCGCGGCGCCGGCCGCGAATTTGTCGCTGGGTTCGCCCATCCAGAACGCCGTCGGGAAAGGCGAACCATCACCGATGGGCCCCCGCAGGGTCAACGTGGAACCATCGGTGGGAGGAGACACGGCGGGGGGGATCGCTCCGCGAGCGCACACTCGACCGGCGCTCTTCACGACGTACGAGGCGGCGGCGGCGCCGGTTACAACATTCCCGGGGCTCGTGGCTGGCTCGCAGCCGGGGCGGTTGGGCTCTCCGCCGGCCCCTGATGACCTGCCCGCAGCCGCTAGGACCGGCAAACCCGGCGGTGGTATCGTGCCGCCTATGGTCGCCAATCAGGAAGCGTTCGGCCCGTCGGTTGGGCCAATCCCCGCCCGCTCGTTCGACGCGCAGCCCCCCACCGGCGAGAAGGACCTCGACCGCCACGTCGGCCGCCTGAAGGATCGGGCGACCGAGTTCGCGCGGCTGAACGTCGCCACCAAGATCGGGCTCCTCGACGACTGCCTTCGCGGCACCCACGCGGTCGCGTCCGACTGGGTCACCGCGGCCTGCCGCGCCAAGGGGATCTCGCTGAACGCGCCCGTCGCGGGCGAAGAGTGGATCGCGGGTCCGGCGCTCACGCTCCGGAACATTCGCCTCCTCACTCGCACGCTGCGCGAAATCGGCCACCACGGCGCTCCGCTGCTCCGGGACAAGTCGATCTCCGAGACCGCCCACGGGGCCGTCGCGGTCCGGGTCACTCCCTACGACGCGTTCGACGGCGCGCTCTACGGCGGTATCAAGGCCGACACCTGGCTGCAGCCCGGGATCCGGCGAGGCGACGTCGCGAACCATCAGGCGTCGTTTTACAAGAAGCGCGATCCCGAGGGCCGCGTGTCGCTCGTGCTCGGCGCGGGGAACGTCGCGTCGATTCCGCCGATGGACATCCTCTACAAGATGTTCGTCGACGGGAGCGTCGTGCTCCTCAAGATGAACCCGGTCAACGAGTACCTCGGGCCGTTCTTCGAGCGCGCCCTCCGTCCGCTCCTCGATCGAGGGTACCTCGCCATCGTGTACGGCGGCGGCGAGGTCGGCTCCTACCTCGCGTACCACCCGGGCATCGGCGACGTGCACATCACCGGCTCCGACAAGACCCACGATCTCATCGTGTGGGGGCCGCCCGGCCCCGGGCGCGAAGACCGCAAGCTCCGTAACGATCCGCTCCTCCAGAAGCCGATCACGAGCGAGCTCGGGAACGTGAGTCCCGTTCTCGTGGTGCCGGGGCCCTACACCGATGTCGAGCTCTCGAGCATGGCCGAGAACGCGGCGGGCATGGTTACCAACAACGCGTCGTTCAACTGCAACGCGGCCAAGCTCCTGATCCTGCCCAAGGGGTGGTCGCTGCGCGACGCGTTCATCCGGAAGTTGACCGACGTGCTCTCGCGGGTGGCGCCGCGAAAGGCGTATTACCCGGGCGCGCTCGAGCGCTACGAGTCGCTCACGACCGGCCACGGCGACGTGCGCAAGATCGGCACGCCCGGCGAGCACGTGTTGCCGTGGACGCTGGTGCTCGCCCTCGACGCCGGCGACGCCGGCGAGAAGAACTTCGTCACCGAACCGTTCTGCTCGATCTTGAGCGAGGTCACCCTCGGCAGCGACGATCCGGCCGAGTTCCTCCGGGCCGCCGTTCCGTTCGCCAACGACCGCGTGTGGGGCACCCTGAACGCGACGTTGTTCGTTCACCCCAAGGTCGAGGCCTCGAGCGTGACGAAGGATCTCGACGCCGCCGTGCGCGACCTGCGGTTCGGAACCGTCGCCATCAACACGTGGCCGGCAATCGGGTATGCGCTCGTCACGACCCCGTGGGGCGGTCACCCGAGCGCGACCCTGACGAACGTGCAGAGCGGACTCGGCTGGGTGCACAACACGGTGATGCTCGAAGACGTCGAGAAGTGCGTCGTTCACGCGCCGCTCAAGCCGATGCCCAAACCGATCTACTTCCCGTCGCACAAGACGCTCGACCAGGTCGGTCGCCGTCTCGTCGACTTCGAAGCCGCCCCGAGCTGGCTGAAGGTGCCGGGGATCGCCCTCGCCGCCATGAGCGGCTGACCGTTTCGAGGATGAACGCCGGCCCCGAGCCCGGGCGCGCTTTGCATCTGCAGCGCGTCCCGCGTCCGTCACGTCTGGCACGCGGCTGGTGGCCCCGGACGTGGGCCGATGCGGGCTGTTTCGCCGGCTCGCTCGCGGGCTTCGCGGTGATGGTCTTCACGATCGCGTTCGTCGTGGCTCCGGCGTTTCGCGACCTTCACTCGCTGGGCTCGCACGACTGGGACCAGATGGAGTCCCACCGGTACCTCGTTTTCAAGTCCGTCCGCGAATACGGGCAGTTCCCGTTCTGGAATCCCTACGGCTGCGGAGGGCACCCCTCGTGGGCCGGGATCGAGAGCGGGACGACGATCGTGTCGCCCTGGCTCCCGCTCTATCTCCTCGCCTCGCTGCCGCTCGCGCTCAAGGTCGAGATGGCGGGCACGGCGCTCATCTCGGGCATTGGCACGTGGCTCCTCGCCGGACGCTTCACCAAGAGCCCCGGCCTCCGCGCGTTCTGCTGCGCGGTCTTCGTCGTCGACGGCCGCTGGGCGCTCCAGATCGCGGCGGGGCACACCTGGCACCTCTATTACGCCTGGACCCCGTGGGCGCTCTTCTTCTTCGACCGCGCGAGCGGCTGCGGCGAGCTGACGGGCGGAACGGGGCCAGCGGGGGGTGTCGGTCGAGCGGCGCGAGAGCGCCTGCGCCACGTCGAGACTCGCTGGCGTGACGTCGTGCTCTGCGGCGCTTCGCTGGCGATGATGGTCTATAATGGCGCGATTTATCCGCTCCCCGAGACCGTCGTCGCGCTCGGGGTCCTGGCGTGCGTGCTGGCCATCGTCCACCGAACAGTTCGGCCCCTGGTGGTCCTGGCGGCGGCGGGCGTCGCGAGCGTGGGGCTCTCGGCGCCCAAGTTATTTCCAGTCATCGACGCCTTGATGAGGTTCCCGCGCCTCATCGACTCGCCCGAGACCATGGACCTCGGCGCCTTCGTGACGATGTACACGTCGCGCGACCAGGGGTTCAGCTCGCGGCCGGCGCCGGTCGGCTTCTACGGCTGGCACGAGTGGGGCATCTACATCGGCTGGGTCGCGTTCCTGGCGCTCCTCGTCGGTGCCGTCTTCGCCCGGGGCAGGCGCGAGTTGCCGTTCAAGTGGGTGGGGCTCTTGCTCATGGTCCTCGGCTTCGGGGCGTTTCACGAATACGCCCCTTGGACGCTCCTGCACTTCGCACCGATCTTCAAGTCGCAGCACGTTCCGTCGCGCTGGCTCTATCCGGGCACGCTCGTTCTCGGCGTGGTGTTCGTCGCCATGTGCGAGCGCGGGCTCGCACGGCTTCGCCCCGTTCGACCGCTGTTCGAGGGCGTGCTCCTGGCGTCGGCGACGTGGATCTCGTGGGACGTCGCGACGATCGCGCGCCTGCCGATCGCCGAGATGTTCGGCGCGCACATGCCCACGATCCCCACGGAGACCGCCGAGTTTCACACCGACGCGCACGTCGCGGACAAATACGAGTACGACGGCGTCTCATACGGTCAGGGCACGTTGCCGTCGGAGATCGCGAACGTCGGCCAGATCGACTGCATGATCTCTCCCGCGTTCAGCATCTTCGCCAAGGACGCGAAGGGCATCATCAAGGGCCTGGGGGCCAAGGGCAGGGGCGACCCGGCGTACCGCGGCGAGGCCTACACGGCGAGCGGGAAGGGCAAGGCCTCCCTGATCCGGTTCACGCCGAACGCCATGACGGTTCGAGTCGACGGCGCGACGCCCGGCGACCTCGTGGTGCTCAACCAGAACTGGGACGGCGGGTGGCGCGCCAACGGCGTCCGGGCGGTGGCCTATCACGACGCGGTCGCCACGGTCATCGACGCGCCAAGCGAGACGATCCTCTTCCGCTACCGGCCCAACTACTGGTGGTTCTCGCTGGCCGTGTTCACCGCGACCGCCTCCGGGATCGCCGTCGCCTACGTTCTCCGTCGCCGCGCCACCGCATGAAGACGATCATCCTGGGCGACAACGCCGTCGTCCTTCCGACGCTCCCCGACGCGTTCGCGCGCGTCATCTACATCGACCCGCCGTTCAACACGGGCCGCCGCCAGAAGCGCGACCGGATGCGCGTCACGGCCGCCGAGGGCGCGGGCGATCGCGGCGGCTTCGGCGGACGCCGCTACGACGCCAGCAAGGTCGCGAGCGGGTCGTTCGGAGACGAGTTCGACGACTTCGAAGCGTTCCTCTTGCCGCGCGTCGAGTCGGCGCTTCGCTGCCTGACTCCCGACGGCTCGCTCTTCGTTCACCTCGACTACCGCGAGGTCCACCACATCAAGGTGGCGCTCGACCGCCTGCTCGGCAGAGGCTGCTTCCAGAACGAGATCATCTGGGCTTACGACTACGGCGGCCGCCCGAGAGATCGCTGGCCCGCGAAGCACGACACGATTCTCTGGTACACGATGAACCCCGACGGGTACGTCTTCAATTACGACGAGATCGATCGTATTCCCTACATGGCCCCGGCGCTCGTATCTCCCGAGAAGGCCGAGCGCGGCAAGACGCCAACCGACGTCTGGTGGCACACGATCGTCGCCACCGGCGGGCACGAAAAGACCGGGTATCCGACGCAGAAGCCCCTCGGAATCATGAATCGCCTCATCAAGGTACACTCGACCCCGGGCGACGTGATTCTCGACTTCTTCGCGGGCAGCGGCACGACCGGCGACGCCGCCGCGCGTCACGGTCGCGGCTTCGTTCTCGTCGACGACAACATCGAGGCCGTCACCATCGCCGCGGCTCGCCTCGCGGCCCACGGGCCGGTCTGCGTCGGCTTCTCCCCACCGACGTGACGCACGATCGCGGCCGATTGCCGCCGGGCTACGCTCCCGAGCGGTCGCTCTCGCGGCCGAGGGGGGACTCGCTCGGAGTGAGCTCGTCGAGGGTCTCCATCAAGCGATCGGGCTCGCAGGGTTTCTCGAGGAACGCGGCGCAAGCGCCGCGGGCCTCTCGGTCGACGAGCTCGGGAACGGCGGTGACCATCACCACCGGGATCGAGCGCGTTCGCGCGTCAGCCTTGAGTCGACGCAGCACCTCGGCGCCGTCCATCCGGGGCATCGAAAAGTCGAGGACGATGGCGTCTGGCCCGAGGGCGACCGCCGACGCGATGCCGGACGGGCCGTCTTCTGCGGTCTCGGCGCCGAAGCCGTGGAACTCGAGGTAAGCGCAGTAGAGGTCGCGCGCCTCGGCGCAGTCGTCGATGACGAGGACCACCGGCTTCCGTGCGTCTCGACGTCGCACGTAGGAGCGGTTGATTCTAGAGGCCACCGTTTGCCCGTGATCCCTCGACTGGAACATAGCCTGGCCCGAACGGGCGCCCTTACCAAACTGCACTTCACGACCTGGACCCCCCGATTGTTCCGCATCGGGTGCTTGCTCTGGTTCGCTCTCGCTAGCGCTTGTCTGGTTAGCGCTGGCCAGTCCAGATCAGCGCGACTCGACGGGAACCGCGCTCGAACACCCAGTGGGTCCCAAGCATTTCATGTGCCTCGGCGCTTGGGACGAACGAGCCCGTCTCCGCCGGGGTTCGGCACTCGCGGGGTCGCGACGGCGGCCGCTGGCGCGTGGCGACTTTGCGGGAATGTGACCCATTGCCCCGCCTCGCCCCCGCCTCGCCCCCGCCTCGCCGCCGCCTCGCCGCCGCCTCGCCGCCGCCTCGCCCCCGCCTCGCCACTCGCTCAACCCTCCGCCTTCGTCTCCCCCGACGTTCCGGGAGTATCCCGACATAGGGACTCATCCGAGCAGCCCCGCGCGCGGCAGGTGCGCCCGCGCCCTACTGGCAGTCGAGTTCGTCGTACATGAGCGTGTCGTAGGTTCCGGCGTCGTCGGATTTCGTTTCGACCCATGCGACGCCCCAGCGGGCGTTTGCTGCGCCGAGGCTGATGGGCGAGGCCGTCGCCGCGGTGAAGTCGCTCCGGTCGGTGAGCACCGCGTTGGGCCCGTCTTCCTCGCTTCGAATGGCGCCTGTCGCATCGAACCAGAGGAGGTTCAGCCCGGGCGCGACGCCGCCATCGGCCGCGTGGCTGCCGGGACCGAGCAGCATCATGCTGTCGCTAGACCAGCGCGAGTCTGCGCCGGAGCCCGCAGGGAAGATCGGCGCCATGCTCGCGTCGCTGAAGGTCCTCACGACGGGAAGATCCGTGGAGACCCACGAATCGAGCTTGGCGTAATCGACGGTCCCTGCTCGGCACGTGATGGCTCCGCCCCCCGCCGCGATGATACCGCTCTGGTAGGCCACGTCTGCCGCGGCGCTCATGGTGCTTTCGGCGACGTCGTGAAGGAAAGCCGGCTGGCCGCCGGAGATCGCGCGCTTCGCCGACGCCGTGACCACCGTGCCCGTGTCCGGAACGGTCCACGCCGAGAGGCCGGGAGACGAGTTGTCGTTCTGATCGTAGATGTAGACGTTGCTGTTCGCGTGGAACATGACCGGGTTCCTCAGGTCGTCGGCGTTGGGCGTCGTGGCCGCCGAGGTGAGCGTCGCGGGTGCCGCCGTGGTGGCCCGTCCGACGCCGAGGACGTAGTTCGTGGGCGTGGTCTGCGTCGGATAAGCGACCGCCGTGAAGAGGTCCGTCGTGCTGAACGGCAACACCCGGAGCTCGTTCACGGCCGGGAGCTGGATCGTCTCGCCGTACACCGCGAAGGTGGCGGGCAAGGGACCATTGGCCGGCATCGTATCCGGCAGGACGTACGCATAGAAGCTGCCCGTGACCATCAGCGGCTTGGAGACGAAGGCGACCGCCGTATACGGCTGGATCGAGCTTCCGCTGCGGTGCCCGTTCGCATAAGCCCCGTTCGGCACGGAAGGCGCGTCGAGCCGGGTGACCTGCGCGGCCGCCTGAGAAGTGTCGACCGTGTAGACCGAGAACGGGACACCTCCGCTCTTTCCCGCGATGACGCGCACCCGACCCGAGGGCAGCGGAAAGACCAGGAGCGGATCGCCGACGCTGCGGTTGCCGGTCGACAGCACCTCGAGCACCACGGGTTGCGCGTAGAGCCAGGTCTTGCAGGTCAGCCGACCGACCGCTGCGTCGGCGCCGCCCTCGCCGCGGCCGGATTCGAAGGGCGCGTCGGACGACGATGCGGCGTCGGTGTGCCCCGGCGTCGTCGCGTCCGACGCGTCGGTCCCGTCGGGGGCCTCGACGTCGGGTGGTTCGATCCGGCCATCGAGCGCGGCGCCATCGGCCGGGCCCTCGGGGCTGCTCGAAAAGTCGCCGAGGAGCGCCGTGCAACCCGCGAGCCCCAGGCACGTGAAGGCGAGGCCTGCTTGGTAGTTGCGGCGTGACCACTTCGCGCGGTTGCCTTGCATGCGACTCGGAAGCACATCACACACCGCCCCGCGGTGGATCAAGAAAGGTCAGCCCGGCGAGCAGCGGGGTCGGGCGACTCGCCGCGGCGAAGAGGAGCTGGTGCCGTGCGCGCGTCGCCGCGACGTAGAGGGCGCGGCGGGCGGCTGGCGTATCGGGGTACTCGACCGCCGTCGCGTCTGGAACGAGCACGAAGTCGAACTCGAGCCCTTTGACCTCGTCGACGATGGTGACCTGCGCCGGGCCTCGCGCGAGGAATCGACCGTCGAACACGAGACGAGCGGGGACCTTCGCGCGAAGCGCCTCGGCCATGCGGCGCGCCGTCAGGGGAGACCGGCAGATGACGGCAACCGAGGCCCGCGGATCGCGCCGCTGCAACGCGGCGATGTCGTGGCCCAGACGAGCCGCGAGGTCACGCTCGCTGTCGAACGCGACAGCGACGGGCGCGAACTCGGCCGCGGGCTCGCCTCCGGCCGCGAACCCGGACCCGCCCCCCGCGAGGATCCGGCGCGCGATCGACGCGATCGCGGGCGGGCAGCGGTACCCGATCTCCAGCTCGACGGCCGCGTACTCGGCGCATCCGAGCTCGCGCATCGTGGCCTCCCAGTCGAGGAACGCGGTGGTCGGGTCGGTCTGCTGGTGCACGTCGCCGGCGACGACGAGCGTTCCGCCGGGCGCGAGGCTTCGACCCACGAGCGCGAGCTCGAGGGGTGCCATCTCCTGAGCTTCGTCGAGCACGAGGACGTCGTAGAGGCGCGGCGCCCTCGCGGGCACGCCTCGCCGGTCGGCGCGCATCCGATCGAGCTCGAAGAGGATGGCGTAGTCTTCGACGTCGATGGAGCCGGCGTCCGCCGCGGCCGTCCCGTCGTCCATCGCGCGCCGATCGACCGCCACGAGGCGCGCTCGGTCGGTGACGTGGTCCCACTCGTCTTCTGCCGCGCGCGAGAACTGCACGCGGGTGTGGTCGATGACCTCGTCGATCATGCGCGACGTGACCGACCCCGAGGCCCGGGCGATGGCTTCAACCAGCGAGCGATCGCCGAAGAGCTGCTGCAGATCGGCGCGTCGCACCAGCGCGCGCGAGCGGGCTGGCGGCGCGTCGGGATCGTCGTCGATCCGCGCCGGCGCCCGCGGCGCGAGCTCGGCGAGAGCGACGCGAACCGCGGGATCCCTCTTGAAGCGCGCGACCAGCGGGAGCGCGGTCTCGCTCTCACGGCGCGGCACGTCTCGCAGCGCGCGCCGGGCTTGCGCGGCGGCCCAGCGGTCGTACGTGATCGCCTCGACGTCGACGCCCAGCCTGCGAACGAGCGGCTGGAGCAAGCGCGCAAGGCCCTCCGAGGGCACGATGACCGCGGCCCGCACGGGCGCCTCTCCGTCGCGGTCCGCGAGACCGCGCCAGACATGAGCGAGCCGGTGGAGCGCGACGGTCGTCTTGCCGTGACCGGCCTCGCCCAGAACGAGCAGCGCCCGCTCGGCGGGGAGCTCGACGGCGCCGCGCTGGGCCGGATCGAGGTCGACGTCGATGAGCGACGCCGGTCGCTGCCGCTCAGCGCGCGAGCGCGGTTGCAGCCAGCGGGGGAGAGACCGTGACGGAGTCGTCATGCCCGTTCTCGCATTAGGCCCCCGGTCGGACCCAAGAAGGAAGCTACCCATGCGGGCGCGGACTCGTGATAATTGATGCCCTCCGGCGGGTGGCGGGGGGCCGCTACGCACGGGGTACGAGGCGCTCGACGCCGGCGCCGCCGGCCACGAGCACCACGTCGGCGCGGCCGACGAAGAGGCCCGTCTCGACGACCCCCGGGATGCCCCGGAGGGCGCGATCGAGGGCGCCGGGATCGGCGATCGGCCCCGCCTTCAGGTCGAAGATCAGGTTGCCCGCGTCCGTCTTCACGGGGTGGCCGTCGCGCACCCGAAGAACGGGGACGCCGAGGCGCTCGAGGTGCGCGCGCGTGGTCCCGTTCGCGAAGGGGAGCACCTCGACGGGCACGGGCCAGCGCTCGCCGAGTTTCGTCGACATCTTGGTCGCGTCGACGATGATGACGTTGCGGCGCGAGGCGTAGTTCACGACCTTCTCGCGCGTGTGGGCGGCGCCGCCCCCCTTGATGAGGTCGAGCTTCGCGCTCACCTCGTCGGCGCCGTCGACGTTCACGTCGATGTCCCAGGGCCCCTCGTCGTCGAGGAGGGCGATGCCGACCGCCGAGGCGAGCGCTCGTGTCGACTCCGACGTGGGCACGCCGAAGAGGTTCCACCCCGCCCGGACGCGCGCGCCGAGCTCTTCGACGAAGAGGCGCGACGTGGACCCGGTGCCGAGTCCGACGATCAGCACGGCGCCGTGCCCTCGGTTCGGGATCTCGTTCAGCGCAGCGATGGCGGCGGCCCGCTTGGGATCTTCCATTTGCGCGAGCTTCTACCGATTTGGCCGCGCGGCGTCCATAGACGCCAGCCGCCGGGCGATCGACGCGGCCAGCGACGGGTACGCGCCGGTCAAGGTGATCGTCTTGGCGAAGGCGAGGGCGCTCTCGAGCGCGTGACGCGCCCCGGCAGGGTCGGGCTTAGCCAGGTACACGTCGGCCTCGAGCGACCAGAGCCGCAGCTTTCGCGGCCCATAGGCCAGGGCGAGCGCGCGCTCGAGCGCGGTGATCGCGTCGTCGTACCGCTTGAGATCGAACAGCGCGCGGCCGAGGCGCGCCGGCGGATTGTAGTCGCCCGGGACGTCTCGGGCGCTCTGCTCGAGCATCGGGAGGGCCCGCGCGGGCTCGCCGACGGCCTCGTACGCGAGCAAGCGATGGGCATCGAACACGGTCCGCGCGGCCGGCGACGCGGCGCGGGCGGCGCTCTCTTCGAGGAACGCGACCCACGCGCCCGCGAGCCGCTTCGCGTCGCTGTCGCGACCGAGATCGCTCAGTGCGTCGACCACGTAGTCGTAGAGGTCGGAGCGATCGTCGGCGAGGATCGGCTGCGCCGGATCGGAGACGACGCGTTCGCCCATGCGGGCCAGGTCGGCGAGCCGCGCCCGCTCGGGAGCGCTGGCGGGCAGGTCCTTGGCGCAGCCCAGCGCCGCACGCAAGACGTCGGCGAGCGGCGTTCCCGGCGGCATCCGGGGCGCCTCGTCGGCGCCGGCGGTCACGCACCCGGCGAGCTGCTTGGAGTCCGCGAGGCGGGTGACGTGCTCGGCGATGGCCTCGGGCGAGGCGACCGCGGCGTTGCCGGCACGTCACCCGCCTCGCGGACTCC
>CALFNG010000500.1 GCA_937902985.1 uncultured Myxococcales bacterium | reverse complement strand
GGCGAGGGCGAGGGCGAGGGCGAGGGCGAGGGCGAGGGCGAGGGCGAGGGCGAGGCGGGGCGCATGACGGCTTCAGGTCTGATTCAGCGTTCAGCTTCGGGCGCAGCGGTAGGCAGCTCCACGCCTCTACGAAAGTGTTGGCCTTGAAATCGAACTGGCCCTACTCACGGGGCCGCCCCACCGGAAAGTCCAGCAACTCCGTCAAGACCAGCCTATAGAAGGCGTCGACCGCGCTCGCTCCTCCCGATCCCGATCCCGAACCTGTGCCCACGTCCGCGCCGCGCGGCGCCCCGTGCGCGTGCCCATAACCGTGCCCCACGCCTCCCGCTCGTGACAAGTCGCGCAGATCTTTCGCAAAACACCGGTTGTCTCAGCCAGCCTGATTTCGTATAAGCGCGCGCGGCTCAGGCCTGTTCGTCTCCTCGCACAAGTGACCCTCGAGCCCGCCCGCGTTGGGTAGCGTCGCGCTTTCCGCGACTGGCCGCGCAGGCTCCCGACCCCATGCAAATCTTCCCTCGCTCACTCAACAAGCTCCCGCTGGTCGTGGGCGCAGGCGCCACCGCCGGACTCGTCGGCGTGGTGTTCTTCATCTGGTACTATTTTTCGCCGTATTTCACGCAGGTTGGGTACTCGCCCAAGCAACCGGTGCCTTACTCGCACCGGCTGCACGTCGGCCAACTCGGTCTCGACTGCCGGTACTGCCACGTGAACGTCGAGCGAGCCCCGCTGGCGATGGTGCCGCCCACGGAAACTTGCATGAATTGCCACCAGGTCGTGAAGACCGACTCGAAGCTCCTCGAGCCGATCCGCGTCAGCTGGCAGACGGGCACGCCCATGGAGTGGAACCGGATCCACAAGCTTCCTGACTACGTCTACTTCGACCACAGCGTCCACGTGACCGCGGGCGTCGGCTGCGCGGCCTGTCACGGCCGCATCGACCAGATGGAACAAGTGCGGATGGAAAAGCCCCTCAGCATGGGGTGGTGCCTCGAGTGCCACCGCGACGTGAAAGTGAAGCAGGGGGACAGCGAGTTCATTCGTCCCGTCAGCCAGATCACGAACATGGCGTACACGCACGACGCGCACGTCGAGCCGCCGCGCAAGCTCAATCCGCCCGAGAACTGCGCGGGGTGCCACCGATGAGCAAGCGAGCCCCGCATCCGGTTCACGAGCCCTACCCCGGGTCCCCGCAGTACTGGCGTAACCTCGAAGACCGCGGCCGCTCCGACGAGACCGTCGCCGAGCAGAACGCCGCCGAGTTCCCCAACAAGGGGCACTTCACCACGCCGCCGGCCGAAGAGGCGCTGCTCGTCAGCCGGCGCGGCCTGCTGGGCGCGATGACGGCGACCATGGCGCTCGTCGGCGCCGAGGGGTGCCGCCGCCCGCTCGAGAAGATCGTCCCGTACACCAAGATGCCGGAAGACGTGATCCCGGGCGTCCCGTCGCACTACGCGACGGTCATCCAGCGCCGCGGCGACGCGATCGGGCTCATCGTCGAATCGCACGAGGGCCGGCCCACCAAGATCGAGGGCAACGAGTCGCAGCAATCGAGCCTCGGCGCGACCGACGCGGTCACCCAGGCCACGATCCTCGACCTCTACGATCCGGAGCGGTCAACCGGTCCCCGCAAGGGCGGCGCGCCCGCGAGCTGGGCCGACTTCGAAGCGGCGCTCGCGTCCAAGCTGGGCGAGTTCGACACGGACCAGGGCACGCGCCTTCGTCTCCTCATGCCGCCGACCCTGTCGCCCACGGTCATCCGTATGCGCGCCGCGCTCGCGCAGCGCTTCCCGAAGGCGCGCGTTCACACGTGGTCGGCCGTCAGCGACAGCAACGCGCGCGAAGGCGCGCGCATCGCGTTCGGCGAGCCGCTGACCACCCTCTACTCGTTCGACCGGGCGCGGGTCATCGTGTCGCTCGACAGCGACTTCTTGCAGACCGAGTCGGGCAGCGTTCGCTCGACGAAGATGTTCGCCTCCGGGCGCCGCCTGCGTTCCTCGAAAGACACGATGAGCCGGCTCTACGTGGTCGAGCCCGGGCGCACGGTGACGGGCATGAACGCCGACCATCGCCTGCGCCTGGCGGCCAGCGACGTCGAGCGCTTCGCCCACGCGCTCGCCACCGAGCTCACCAAGAACGGCGTCACCCTGGGTGACGACGTTCAGCGCAGCGTGTCGAAGGCCACGGGCGACGGCATTCCGCCGCAGTGGCTCGGGGCGCTCGCCAAGGACCTCGCGGCCAACCGAGGCCGAGCGGTCGTCGTCGTCGGCTCTCGCCAGCCGGCGTCGCTCCACGCCCTCGGGCACGCGCTCAACGCGGCGCTCGGCGCGGTCGGCGCCTCGCTCTCGCGCGCTCCGGCCGCGGATCCCGACGAGCTCGACGCCGTCACCGACATCAAGGCGCTGACCAACGCCATCGCGGCCAACCAGGTCGAGGCGCTCGTCATCCTCGGCGGCAACCCCGTCTACGACGCGCCCGCCGACGTCGGCTTCGCCGACAAGCTCGCCAAGGTCCCGTTCAGCGTCCACGCCTCGCTCTTCGTCGACGAGACGAGCGAGAACTGCACCTGGCACGTCCCCCGCGCGCACGCCTACGAGTCGTGGGGCGACGAGCGCGCGCTCGACGGCAGCACCAGCGTCCGGCAGCCGCTCATCGCGCCCCTTTACGACGGGCGCGGGGACATCGAACTGCTCGCCTTCATGGCCAACGCCCCCGAGAAGTCGGCGCACGAGGCCGTTCGGGGCACGGTCCGGACCGCGGTCCTCGGCGCCCACGGCCTCAACGGCTGTGGTCCCCTGACCGACGGCAAGGTCGAATGCCACGACGCGGCCGGCAACGCCGTGCCCGTCCACGCGACCGACCTCGAGCGCGAGTGGAACCGCGCGTTGGCCCTCGGCGTCTCGTCGCGCCCGCAGCAGCCGCCGCCCCCGCCGGTCCTACGCGGCGTCGACGTGGCCGCCGCGATCGACAAGCGCGTCGTCGCCGCGAGCGTCGGGCCGCAGTCGCTCGAAGTCACGTTCGCGCCCTGTCCGAAGATGGTCGACGGGGCGCACGCGAACAACACCTGGCTGCAAGAGATGCCCGATCCCGTCACCAAGCTGGTGTGGGACAACGCGGCGATCGTCTCGCCGGCCACGGCCAAGGCTCTCGGCATCGAGAGCAAGGACCTGATCAAGCTCACCGTCAACGGTCAGTCGGTCTCGGTGGGCGCGTGGGTGCTCGCCGGCCAGGCCGACAACAGCATCGCGCTGACGCTCGGGTGGGGCCGAAAGAGGGCCGGTCGTATCGGCAACGGCCGCGGCTTCGACGTGTACCCGCTCCGCACGACGCAGGCGCTCGGCTTCGCAGTCGGCGCGCAGATCGCGAAGGCCGGCGGCGAGCCGTACTTCTTCGCGCAGACGCAGGAGCACGACTCGACCGAAGGCCGCCCCATCGCCCACGAGGCGACCCTCGCGGACTACAAGCTGAAGCCGAACTTCGCGGAGCTCGACAACGCCCCCCAGCGCGCTCTCCCGATGTGGACCCAGCAAGACTACAGCCAGGGCCATCAGTGGGGCATGTCCGTCGACTTGAACGCCTGCACCGGGTGCGGCGCGTGCGTCATCGCCTGCATGTCCGAGAACAACGTCCCCGTCGTCGGGAAGCTCGAAGTGTGGCGCGGCCGCGAGATGCACTGGCTCCGCATCGACCGCTACTGGGTCGAGGACCCCAAGCTCGGCGCCACCGCCGACAACCCCATGGCGATCAACGAGCCGCTGGCGTGCGTGCACTGCGAAGAAGCGCCGTGCGAGAACGTCTGCCCGGTCAACGCCACGACGCACGGTCCCGAAGGCCTCAACGAGATGGCCTACAACCGCTGCATCGGCACGCGCTACTGCGCGAACAACTGCCCGTACAAGGTGCGCCATTTCAACTACCTGAACTGGCACAACGACTCGGTGTGGAAAGAGACGGGCGGTCTGCCCGAATCGCTGCAGATGCAGCAGAACCCGAACGTCACCGTGCGCTTCCGCGGCGTCATGGAGAAGTGCACCTACTGCGTGCAGCGCATCCAGGCCGCGAAGATCCGCGCGAAGCGCGAGTACCGCGAGCTCAAGGATCAAGAGATCCGCAGCGCCTGCCAGCAGACGTGCCCCGCCGACGCGATCGTGTTCGGCGACATCAACGACCCGAACAGCATCGTGACCCGGTGGACGCGAACCGACCGCCGGTTCGGCCTGCTGCAGGAGCTCGGAACGCGTCCCCGGACGACGTACCTGGGCAAGGTCCGTAACCCGAATCCGGAGATGGTCTGATGGCTTACTGGAAGCCCATTACTGAGCTCGGCGAAGCTCACCTCGTTCAAGAGGGGAGCACCCTCGCCGAGGTGACCGACGACATCGTCAAGGTCACCGAGACCGCCGCGCCGCGCGGGTGGTGGATCTTGTTCGGCATCGCGTCGTCGCTCACGGGCCTCTTCACGGTCTGCGTCGCCTACCTCTTCTATCGGGGCGTCGGCGTCTGGGGAAACACGGCTCCGGTCTACTGGGCGTGGGACATCACGAACTTCGTGTGGTGGGTCGGCATCGGCCACGCCGGCACGCTCATCAGCGCCATTCTCTTCATCTTCCGGCAGAAGTGGCGCACGGCGATCAACCGCTTCGCCGAGGCGATGACGATCTTCGCCGTCATCTGCGCGCTCATCTTCCCGGGCATTCACGTCGGCAGACCCTGGCTGCTCTATTACGTCTTCCCGTTCCCGAACCAGATGACGCTGTGGCCGAACTTCAAGTCGCCGCTCCTCTGGGACGTGTTCGCGGTCGGCACGTACTTCACCGTGTCGGTCCTCTTCTGGTACACGGGCCTCATCCCCGACCTCGCGACGCAGCGCGATCGGTCGATGACGAAGTGGCGGCAGCGCGTTTACGGCTTCCTCGCGCTCGGCTGGCGCGGCAGCAACCGCCACTGGCAGAACTACGAGCGCGCGTACCTGATCCTCGCCGCCATCTCGATGCCGCTGGTGCTCAGCGTGCACAGCGTCGTTTCGATGGACTTCGCCACGTCGGTCATCCCCGGCTGGCATACGACGATCTTTCCGCCGTACTTCGTCGCCGGCGCCGTCTTCAGCGGCTTCGCGATGGTCGAGACGGTGCTCCTCGTCGCGCGCAGCGTCTTCAAGCTCCAGCGCGTGGTCTTGATGCGACACCTCGAGCTGATGAACAAGTTCCTGCTCCTGACGTCGCTCCTCGTTGGCTACGCGTATTCGATGGAGTTCTTCGTCGCCTGGTACTCGGGAAACCAGTACGAGATGGCGCACTTCCTCCACAACCGGCCGATGGGCCCGTTCTGGTGGGCGTGGGTCTGGATGATGAGCTGCAACACGCTCGTGCCCCAGATCTACTGGTTCAAGAGCATGCGCACGAACATCCCCGTGATGTTCGTCGCCTCGATCCTCATCAACATCGGCATGTGGTTCGAGCGCTTCGTCATCATCGTGCTCTCGCTGAACCGAGACTTCTTGCCGAGCTCGTGGGGCTACTATCGCCCGACGATCATCGACGTCGGGATCTTCGCCGGAACGATCGGCGTGTTCTTCACGCTCTTCCTCCTCTTCATGCGCTGGCTGCCGATGGTCGCGGTGGCCGAGGTCAAAGGCACGATGCCGCAGGCTGATCCGCACCTGGCCCACGCGGGCGAAGAGCACGTGGAGCCACACGGTCCGGACCACGTGCCCGACGCGGCGGTCGCCGGCGGGCTCGTTCCGGGAGGAGCGGAGTGATGGACGCGAAAGTTGCCAAGTCCGGCGCGGCGGTCCCCGCCGTCATCCTGGCGGAGTTCGGGAGCGCGCACGACGTCCTCCACGCGGCCGAGAAGGTCCAGGCCGCGGGCTACAGGCACTGGGACACGCACACGCCGTTCCCGGTGCACGGCATGGACCGCGTGATGGGCCTCAGGGACTCGCGCCTCGGCTGGATCGTGCTCGCGTTCGCGCTCACCGGCCTGACGGGCGCGTTCGTGATGATGCACTGGATGAACGGCGTCGACTACGTGACCGTCGTCGGCGACAAGCCGCCGGGAGCGCCGCAGACCTTGCCGTCGATGGTGCCGATTCTCTTCGAGCTCACCATCCTGCTGTCGGCGTTCGGCGCCGTGCTCGGCATGTTCGGCCTGAACAAGCTGCCGCGCCACCACCACCCGGTGTTCGCGTCCGACCGCTTCCGCTCGGCGACCGACGACAAGTTCTTCATCTCGATCGAGGCCGAGGACCCGAAGTTTGACGTCGTCCGGACCCGCGAGCTGCTCGAAGGTTTCCACGCGGCGCACGTCGAAGTGATCGAAGAGGAGCCGGCATGAGCGGCGTGAACGCGGCTGCAGTTACGGTTCGCGCGTCGAGCGCGGTCGGTGCGCTCATCGCGCTTGGCGTGGCGCTGAGCGCGGGCGGGGTCGCCGGCTGCCGGGGGCAGACGAGCGACGATCCGCCGATCCTCCTCGAGCGCAACATGTACGATACCGAGCGCTACAACCCCGAGTCGTATTCCCAGTTCTTCGCCGACCACCGCACGATGCGAGCCCCGGTCGAGGGCACGATCGCGCGCGACCGTTACGAAGACGATCCCGAGGTGGCGACCGGCCTCCTGCCCGACAAGTCGGGGTACGCGATGACGGTCCCGCCCGCGGCGATCAATCGCGCCGGCGGCATCGAGAAGCTGCTCGCCCGAGGCCAGGAGCGGTACACGATCTACTGCACCCCGTGCCACGGCCGAACGGGCGACGGCAAGGGCATGGTCGTCTGCAAGCGCCAGAAGGTGACCGACCCGTGCGAGTCGCGCGGCTTCGCGCCGCTGCCCTCGTACGAGGATCCGCGTCTCCGGCACATGCCCGACGGGCAGCTCTTCGCGACCATCACCCACGGCGTACGCACGATGCCCGCCTACGGCCCTCAGATTCCGGTGGCCGATCGCTGGGCCATCGTCAGCTACGTCCGCGCGCTCGAGATGAGCCAGATGGCGGACTCCAGCCAGCCCACGGAGCCGAAGAAGTGAGCACCTCGATCAAGCCTGCCGCGGCGCGCGACTACCGCATCACGGCGAAGTCGTCCTGGAACGGCGCATGGAAGTACCCCGCGGGGGTCGGTGCGCTGGGCCTGGGGATCGCCGCGTACGGCTACAAGATGGACCCTGATCGGTTCGCCTTCTCGTACCTGTTCGCGTTCTTCGTCGCGATCAGTCTGCCGCTCGGGTGCCTGTTCTTCGTCCTGGTGCAGTACATCACCAAGTCGTCGTGGAGCGTCACCGTCCGGCGCGTCGCCGAGCTCTTGATGCGGCCGATGCCGATCTTCGCGGTCCTCGTCATTCCGCTCGTCCTGACGATCGGTCACCTCTTCCCGTGGCTCGGCGCGAAGCACGCCGCGCCCCCCGAGAACGACACGTCGTCGGAGAGCCCGATCGCCGAGGCGCGCGGCCTCGAGAGCCGCGAGCCGGCGGCCCTCCGTGACCTGCCGGTCGCCAGCACGAAGCGCATGGAGCACGCCGAGGAGCGGGCCGAAGAGAACATCATCAACCACAAGCGGAGCTACCTGAACCGCCAGTTCTTCCTGGTCCGGCTCATCGCGTACCTCTTGATCTGGACCTGGCTCGCTCAGAAATACTTCCGGTGGTCGACGGATCAAGACAAGACCAAGGCCCTCGAGAACACCGCCGCAGGTCAGCGCTTCGCGCCCGCCGGTATACTCCTCTTCGGCTTCAGCCTGACGTACTTCGCCTTCGACTGGCTCTTGTCGATCGACGGCACCTGGTACTCGACGATCTTCGGCGTCCAGATCTTCGCGCAGTGCGCGCTCTTCCAGATCGCCTCGCTCATCCTGCTGACGCTGGCCCTGCGAAGGAGCGGTCTCCTCGGCAACGCGGTCACCGTCGAGCACTATCACGACCTCGGGAAGTTCCTCTTCGGCTGGATCGTGTTCTGGTCGTACATCTCATTCGCCCAGTTCTTCTTGACCTGGTACTCGAACATCCCCGACGAAGTCGCCTGGTTCCACAAGCGCTGGCACGACAACGGAGGCACCTGGAAGAACTTCAGCATCGCGCTCGTGCTGATGCACTTCTTCGTGCCGTTCTGGTTCCTGATGTCGCGCAACATCAAGAGGAAGCTGCCTCTCCTCGCGATCGGGGCCGGGTGCATGGTCTTCATGCACGTCATCGAGGTCTACTGGATCATCATGCCGAACCTGGGGCCGTTCGAGCCGAGCATCGTCGACCTCGGGTGCCTCCTGGGCGTCTTCGGCGTGTACCTGGCTGCCGTCCTCCGAGGCATGGAGGACTACTCGCTCGTTCCGATCGGCGACCCGCGCTTGGGGCGCGCGCTCGACTTCGAGAACGCATGACTTTCCCGCGCGAACGGCCTTGCCGCCAGAGCCGCTAGAGGACGGAACGCAACATGGCCTTTGATAAATCGGAGCCCCGGTCCGGCCTGATCTTTCAGATCGGACTCTTCGCGGTCGTCTGCCTCGTCGGGATACGAGGCGTACTCATCCCGTACTTCGACAGCATCACCAGCGGCGAACAGCACCGGAAGATCGGGATGGTCGTCCCCGCGGCGCTATTGAACCTGCGAGCCGACGAAGACCAGCGCCTGAAGAGCGGCCCGATGCCGGTCGACAAGGCCATGGAGGCCATCGTCGCCCGCGGGCGCATGGGCGCGAGCCCGGACATCATGCCCTCGGCCTCGAAGGACATCGGCCCGATGCAGGGCTGGATGAAGATGCCGAACGAGGTCCCTTCGCCGATGATGGCGGCGGCGCTAGATGACGGGGGCGCACCCGCGGCACCGGCAGCCTCCACGAGCGTCGACGCCGGCGCTCCCGCTGCTCTCCACGGCACGCTCCCTGGTGTTAGCCCTGGTGTTAGCCCTGGTGTTCGCCCCGTGAACGGCCCCATCACCCCGAGCCCGCCCAAGAAGCCGGCAACGAAGTGACGTTGATCCCCGCTCGACACGTCCCCCGGCTGCTGGCCGCCACGGCGTTGGCTATCTGCCTCGTCGTCGTCGCCGGCAACGCGCGCGCTCAAGCGTGGCGGGACACGAGCGAGGGGATGCCGAACACACCGGCGCCGGAGCTGACGGGCGTCGACATCGTCGAGCACCTGAAGGGGCCGCTCCCGGCCGACGCCGCCTTTCGCGACGCGGAGGGCAAGGCGGTTCACCTGGGCGACTACTTCGACCACAAGCGGCCGACGCTGCTGGTGTTCGCGTACCACACCTGTCCGATGCTCTGCAGCCTCGTGCTCGACGCGACGGTGCGGTCGCTCAACGACGTGCAGTGGACGGTCGGCCGCGAGTTCGACGTCGTCTCCATCAGTATCGACCCGAACGACACCCCCGAGACGGCGACGCGCAAGCGAGGCCAGGTCGTCCAGTCGTACACGCGAGCTCGAGGCGACACGACCGGCTGGCACTTCCTCGTCGGCGACGAGATCAACATCCGCAAGGTGACCGAGTCCGTCGGCTTCGAGTACCGGTACGACGCGCGGCAAAAGCAGTACGCGCACCCCGCAGCGATCTACCTGCTGACGCCCGACGGGCACATGGCCCGTTACCTCTACGGCATCTCGTACGACCCGAAAGACGTTCGTCTCGGGCTCCTCGAGGCCACCGAGGGCCGGTCGATCTCGACGACCGAGCGGATCATGCTCTTTTGCTACCACTACGACCCGCAGGGAAAGCACTACTCGATCGTCGCCATGAACGTGATGCGCCTCGGAGGCGCGGTCACGCTCGCCTTCTTCGCGACCTTCCTCGGGATCATGTGGATGCGCGAGCGGCACAAGAAGGGCCGCACCGCCGCGTCCCCCGCCCCCTCGACCGCGAGCGGCGACGCCTCCTCCCCGCCCTCGCTCGCGGCCGGGGCCGACGAGACTCGCGCTCCAACGGTCTCCGTTCTCGGGCCCACTCCGCGGAACACCCCCACCTCCTGAGTCGCCATGAACGAGTCGAACGCACCCGCCACCTACCAGCTCCCGGAGCAGATGTCGACTGTCTCTGGAGACATCGACTGGCTCTACTATTTCATCTACTGGACGAGCGTCGTTCTCTTCGTCGCGATCGTCGGGGCGATGATCTACTGGGCGATCAAGTACCGCGAGCGACCCGGCCACAAGCCGACGCCGACCGGGCACAACATGCCCCTCGAGATCGCGTGGACCGTCGCGCCGATCTTCATCCTCGTGTTCCTCTTCCACAAGGGCTTCCAGGGCTACATGGACCTCGCGGTCGCCCCGGCGAACTCGATCGAGATCCGGGTCAACGCCAAGCAGTGGAGCTGGGAATTCGTCTATCCGAACGGCGGCAGCAGCCCGGAGCTGCACGTCCCGGAGGGCAAGCCGGTGAAGCTCGTTCTCACCTCGGCCGACGTGCTCCACTCCTTCTTCGTGCCGGCCTTGCGCGTGAAGCGCGACGTGGTGCCGGGCATGTTCACGACGGTCTGGTTCCAGACGACCCACGTCGGTCACGACGACATCGCCTGCGCCGAGTACTGCGGCGGCCGTAGCACCGGCGCGAACGGCGAGCTCCCGTACGAGCCGTCCGACGACCCGCGCAATCCGTACCCGGCAGGTCAGGCGACCGGCCACTGGGCCATGCACGGGATGATGTTCTCGGAGACCGAAGAGGACTACGCCAAGTTCCTGAAGAGCATCGGCGACAAGTGCGATCAGTTCGCCACCACCGGCAAGCCGTGCCCCGCCGACATCGCGGCCGAGCAGGGGCAGAAGATCTATTCGAACAAGGGCTGCCTGGCCTGCCACACGACGACCGGGGTTCCGGGCGTCGGCCCCTCGTGGAAGGGCATCTGGGGCAAGGAAGAAGCCACCAACGTCGGTAAGGTCAAGATCGACGAGAACTACATTCGCGAGTCGATCCTCGATCCGCAGGCGAAGATCGTGACGGGCTTCGGGCCCGTGATGCCGACCTTCCGCGGTCAGATCTCCGATCAGGAGCTGAACGAGGTCATCGCGTACATCGAGTCGCTGAAGTAAGGGAACGGACAGGAGCTATCGTCATGGCAGCAGTCGACATCCCCGCAATCGGCGGGCACGAGGCGGACGCGCACGGCGACGGGAACGCGCCGTACCTCACGGCCAAGCGCGGGATCATGTCGTGGGTCTACACGGTAGACCACAAGCGCATCGGTCTCATGTACCTGATGATGGTCTCCATCGCGTTCCTCGCCGGCGGCACCTTCGCGCTGCTCGTTCGGCTCGAGCTCTTCTCGCGCGGCAAGACGATCGTGGATGCGGAGACCTACAACCGCTTCTTCACGCTTCACGGCGCGATCATGGTCTTTCTGTTCATCATCCCGAGCGTCCCGGCGGCGCTGGGGAACTTCTTCCTGCCGATCATGATCGGCGCGAAGGACGTGGCGTTCCCGCGCCTGAACATGCTGAGCTTCTACCTCTACTGCATCGGGGTCGTGATCCTCCTCGCGAGCATCATCGGCGGCTCGGTCGACACGGGGTGGACCTTCTACACGCCGTACAGCGTGCAGACGGCCAACAGCGTCATCTCGATGACGTTCGGCGTCTTCGTCCTCGGCTTCTCGTCGATCCTCACGGGTCTGAACTTCCTCGTCACGGTGCACACCCTGCGCGCGCCGGGCGTCTCCTGGACGCGTCTGCCGCTCTTCGTCTGGGGGATGTACGCGACCGCGCTGATGCAGGTGCTCGCGACGCCGGTCCTGGCGATCACGCTGCTGCTACTCGGCGCGGAACGCTTCTTCGGCATCGGGATCTTCGACCCCAAGCTCGGCGGCGACCCGGTGCTCTTCCAGCACTTCTTCTGGTTCTACTCGCACCCGGCGGTCTACATCATGATCGTCCCCGGAATGGCGATCAACAGCGAGCTCATTGCGACCTTCTCGCGCCGCTCGATCTTCGGGTACTTCGCCGTCGCGATGAGCTCCATCGGCCTCGCGATCCTCGGCTTTCTCGTGTGGGGTCACCACATGTTCGTCGCGGGGATGAGCGAGTTCTCGACGATGCTTTTCTCGGCGTTGACGATGCTGGTCGCCATCCCGTCGGGCGTGAAGATGTTCAACTGGACGGCCACCCTCTACAAGGGATCGATCGTCTGGGCGTCGCCGATGCTCTACGCGATGTCGTTCATCTTCCTGTTCTCGATCGGCGGCCTGACGGGCCTCTTCCTCGGCACGCTGAGCGTCGACGTGCACCTCACGGACACCTACTTCGTGGTCGCGCACTTCCACTACGTCATGATGGGCGGCACCGTCATGGCCTTCCTCGGCGGTCTCCTCTACTGGTGGCCCAAGATGACGGGCAAGATGCACGACGAGCTCAAGGCGAAGATCGGCTTCGTCTTCGTGTTCATCGGCTTCAACCTGACGTTCATGTCGCAGTTCATCATGGGCTCGCGCGGCATGCCGCGCCGCTACTACGACTACCTGCCGCAGTTCGAGCCGTTCCACCGCGCGTCGACCATCGGCTCCTGGATCCTCGCGGTCGGCCTCTTCACCACCGGCTACACGCTGCTCGAGGCCCTCTGGAAGGGCAAGCGCGCGCCGCGCAACCCCTGGGGTTCGGCGGGCTACGAGTGGATGACGGAGACCCCTGTTCCGCTGGCGAACTTCCGCCAGACGCCGGTCATCACCCGCGGGCCGTACGACTACCACCTTGCCACGCCCGAAGAGCTCGCGACGGGTTGGGACGAGATCTCCGAGAAGCCCGCCGCCAAGAAGACCTCGCAAGCGACGAAGAAGGACTGAGAGAAGCTCATGGCTAACGTAAGCGAAAGCTTGCCCGAGAAGGCGGGTCACGGGGAGCACGCGCACGCGCACCCCTCGTTCCTGCAGCATCACTTCGACACGCCGGCGCAGCAGTTCAACGCGTCGAAGCTGGGCATGTGGATCTTCATCGCCACCGAGATCCTGATGTTCGGCGGTCTCTTCTGCGCCTACGCGATATGGCGCGGCCTCGAGCCTGACATCTTCGACCAGTCGCACCACTTCCTGAACAAGATCATGGGCGCGACGAACACCGTCGTCCTCCTGTTCAGCAGCTTGACTGCGGCCCTCGCGGTTCGCTCGTCGCAGCTCGGCAAGCGCGATCAGACGTCGATCTATCTCGTCATCACCATCCTCTGCGCGGTCGTCTTCCTCGTCGTGAAGTACTTCGAGTACGCGCACAAGTTCCACCTGGGCCTCTTGCCCGGGCACTGCTTCGGCCACCCGTACTTCAGCGCGGCGATCCAGAACGGCCACGAGGTCGGCACGTGCCTGCGCATCCACTCCGACGAGATGCCCGGCAGCCCGCTCTGGGTGCGCGCGATCGACGAGTCGGGGCACGAGCAGCTCTTGCCGCCGCGGGCCAACATGTTCTTCGCGATTTACTTCGTGATGACCGGTCTGCACGCGGTTCACGTCGTGATCGGAATGAGCATCCTCACCTGGGTTCTCGTGAAGAACACCCGGGGCCGCTTCTCGAAGGAGTACTTCACCCCGGTCGATCTCGGCGCCCTCTACTGGCACCTCGTCGACCTCGTGTGGATCTATCTCTTCCCACTCCTCTATCTCGTCGGAAAGCCGGACTGACCCATGGCCACCGAATCCCATCAGCCGCCCTCCGCGAGCGCCGTGGATGCGCACACCGGTCACGACACCGGTCACGACGCCGGTCACGACCACGGTGACGACGACGGCGCGGTGCACGTTCACATCGCGAGCACTCAGTTCTACGTCGGGATCTTCGTCGCGCTCGTATGTCTCACGATCATGACCGTGAAGGTCTCGTACTACGACTTCGGCCCAGCCAACGTGATCGTCGCGCTGCTCATCGCCACGACGAAGGCGGGGCTCGTCGCGACGTTCTTCATGCACCTCCGGCACGACAAGCTGTTCAACACGCTGACGTTCCTGGCGGCGTTCCTGTTCCTCGCGATCTTCATCGTGTTCACGTACGACGACCTCGGCCGGCGCGGTCAGATCGACAACGACTACGGCGGAACGATCGACCCGAAGACGGGCCTCGCGGCCCCGGGCGGGCTGCCTGCCACCACTGCGACAATCAACGACGTCGAGGGCGAGCCGCCGGCGGGGCCGGCCACCACGCCAGCCGGCGGCGAGAAGAAGGAATAGCTCACCCGATGGCCGGGCGAGGCACGCGACGAGCAGCCCTCGTCGCGACGCTCGCGGTCGTCGGCGTCGCCGGTCTCGCAGGCTGCAAGCACAAGCACGTCGTCGTCGACTCCGTGCCCGAACTCGGGTACCCAGTCTGCGCCGATGGCGGCGCCGGCGAAGCGGGGGCGCTCGTCGCCGAGGGGCATGTTCGCGCCGGCCCGCTGTCGAACGACAAGAACGTCTCGGAGCGGTTCGAGCTCCGTAGAACGTCGTGCGGGTACACGTTCCGCAGCCGGCAAGAGTGGCCGCTCGACATCAGCGACGTCGAGGTTCGGTACGACGGCAATTTGACGCCGCTCTGGGCGTGGAAGCGAATGACCACAGCCGCCTCGCAGCGGCCGGACGGGAACGCTGACACGCGACGATACGAGCTCCGGACGGGCGCTGTGTTCATCAAGAAACGCGACGCCGCAGCCACGGTGACGCTCGAGCACCTCTTGCCCGGCGGCCGGATGACGGTCCCCGAAGGCTCACGCGTGGGCGCCGTCGTGGGTCCAGGCCGCGGCGTCCTGACGGTCTGGCTCAAGCGCGCGAAGCTCCGCGTCAGGGACAAGACCGACGAGCTGGTCCTCGACTTTCGCAACATGATCGAAGGCGTCGAGATCGCCGCGCTCGAGCGAAACGAAGACCGCTTCGAGCCGTCATTGGGCAAGAACGTCCGCGTCTACACCTTCTACGGAGAAGAGACGGTGTTCGCCGACGACGACGACGTCGTCATCGGCGACCTGGCCGGCATGCGCCCGAGCGACTCGCTCCCGCCGCCCGAACCGGCGCCGCTCCCCACGTTCGGCGGACCCGACCCGGCGCACACGCCCTAGTAGAGCCGGCGCCGGCGTCGTGGAACGAGCCCGTCTCGACGCTCGCGGTGCTCGACGTACAGGAAGTACGCCTGCGCGCCGCGACCGCCGAGCCGGGCCCGTTCCACTTAGCCGCCGCCGGCTCTAGTTTTCACGGGGAGCGCCCACGAGCGCGAGGGACTCGCCTATCCGCAGGGCTGGTCGCGCCGACGGCGTCGCCCCGTTGCTCGTCGCTCTAGAGTCGGCGAAAGTGTGACGCGATGCCCGAGATGCAGTTCGATGGCCTGGTCGGGCCGACCCACAACTACGCGGGGCTCAGCCCGGGCAACGTCGCCAGCGCCGCGCACGCGGGGAGGGTGTCGGATCCGCGCGCGGCCGCCCGCGAGGGGCTGGCGAAGATGCGCTTCGTGCGCGGCCTCGGCGCGGCCCAGGCGGTGTTGCCGCCGCAGGACCGTCCGAGCCTCGTCACGTTGCGCCGGCTCGGCTTCCACGGGAGCGACGAAGAGGTCCTCGCGGCCGCTGCCGCCGGCGACGGATGGGCTCTTCGGGCGTGTTCGAGCGCGTCGGCCATGTGGGCGGCCAACACCGCGACGATCGCGCCATCGACGGACACCGCCGACGGGCGCGTCCACCTGACGCCCGCGAACCTGCAGCGCATGTTCCACAGAAGCATCGAGGCGCCGACGACGACGCGCGTTCTCCGCGTCATCTTTGGCGACGCGTCGCGGTTCGCGGTTCACGAGCCGCTCCCCGGGGGAGGGCAGCTCTCCGACGAGGGCGCCGCCAACCACCTGCGCCTCGAGACGGGACGCGGCGCCGCGCACGTGTTCGCCTGGGGCCGTCGCGAGTGGGGTGAATTCGACGGACCGCGGCTGCACCCGGCTCGCCAGACCCACGAAGCGTCCGTCGCCCTCGCACGCCTCCACCTTCTAAAGCCGGCTCTCACGTTCTTTCCGCAGCAGCATCCCGGCGGGATCGACGCGGGCGCCTTCCACACCGATGTCCTCGCCGTGGGCAACGGTCGCATCCTCATGCTCCACGAGCTCGCGTTCGCCGAGAGTGATCGGCTCGTCGCGTCATTGAAGCAGGCGCTCGGGGCCGATCTCGTGGTCCTTCGAGCGTCGAACAACGAGCTGCCGGTCGAGCGCGCGGTGACCGCGTATCCCTTCAACTCGCAGATGCTGACCCTACCCGACGGGTCGATGGCCATCGTGGCGCCGCTCGACGCGCGCGAAGACCCGGCGTCGCGCGCCTTCCTCGAGCGGGTCGCCGCCGAGGGCGGCCCCGTTCGTGCGGTCCACTACATCGACGTCCGGCAATCCATGCGCAACGGCGGCGGTCCGGCGTGCCTCCGGCTTCGCGTCCCCCTCACGACCGACGAGCTCCGGGCGCTCGGAGCGCGCGTCGTCTTCGACGAACGCCTCGATGCGGCCCTTGGCGCGTGGGTCGAGCGACACTACCGAGATCGACTGAGCCCGCCCGATCTCGCCGACCCCGCGCTGGCGCGAGAGGGCATGCGCGCGCTCGACGAGCTCACACAGCTCCTCGAGCTCGGCTCGGTGTACGACTTTCAGCGAACTGCCCCTCCGACTAGACAGACCTCATGACCGAAGTCGTCGTCTCCCGAAGCGGGCCGATTCTCGAGCTCCGGCTCGACCGCGCGGCCAAGAAGAACGCCCTCACCTTCGCCATGTACGAGGCGCTCACCTCGGCGCTCCTGCAGGCGCGGTCCGACGCGGGCGTTCGAGTCGCGCTCATCAGCGGGAACGGCGAGACCTTCTGCGCGGGCAACGACATCGCCGACTTCATGACGCCTCGATCCGACTTCGGGGCCGCGCCGCCGTCTCGCTTCATCGAGGCGCTGGTCGCGTTCGACAAGCCGCTCATCGCGGCCGTCCACGGCCCGGCGGTCGGCATCGGCGCGACGATGCTCTTGCACTGCGATCTCGTCTACGCCTCGACGACCGCACGCCTGAGGATGCCGTTCGTGAGCCTGGGCCTCGTTCCCGAGGCCGGGTCCAGTCTGCTCCTGCCGCGTCGGGTGGGCGACGCCGTTGCCGCCGAGATCTTGCTCCTCGGGGCCTGGGTCGACGCCGGGCGGGCACTGGAGCTCCGGCTCGTCAACAGCGTCTTCCCCTCGGCGACCGAGCTCATCGCGTTCGCGCGCGCCCGCGCGAGCGACCTGGCGGCCAGCCCCGTGCAGGCGCTCCGGGCGACGCGCGCGCTCCTCAAGGGCGATCCGAGCGCCGTCCGCGCGCGCATCGCCGAGGAAGCGCTCGCCTTCGCCAAGAGCCTCACGTCGGCCGAGGCCAAAGAGGCGTTCGCGGCGTTCCTCGAACGGCGCGCGCCCGACTTCTCGAAGCTGGTTTGAGCCGAAACGCGCCGGCATCCGTGCCGCCGCCCGGGGCCGGCCGTCGAAGCCGGCCCCTTCGTGTGCTAAACGCGCGGCGGAATGCTCTTCTCTCACGCCCTCATTCCCACGTCGAAAGAGGCCCCGGCCGACGCGACCAACGCGAGCCACGTCCTCCTCTCGCGCGCGGGGTTCATCCGGCGGGTCGGCGCCGGCATCTACGACTTCCTGCCCCTCGGCTATCGCGTTCTCCGCAAGGTCCAGACCATCGTTCGCGAGGAGATGGACCGCGCCGGCGCGCTCGAAGTTCTGATGCCGGCGCTCCTGCCCGCCGAGTACTTCAAGGAGACGGGCCGGTGGGACCTCTACGGCGACGTTCTCTTGCGCCTGCGTGACCGAAAGGGTGGCGACTACCACCTCGGCCCGACGCACGAAGAGATCGTGACCGACATCGCGCGGCGCGAGATCAAGAGCTGGCGCGACCTTCCGAAGACGCTCTACCAGGTGCAGGTGAAGTTCCGCGACGAGCCGAGGCCTCGCGGAGGGCTCCTTCGCGGTCGCGAGTTCGTCATGAAGGACGCCTACTCGTTCGACGCCGACGAGAAGGGCGCGGCGGAGAGCTACGAGCGTATGCGACAGGCGTACGTTCGCATCTTCGATCGCCTCGGGCTCACGTACCGCATGGTGCAAGCCGACTCGGGCGCGATCGGCGGGTCGACCAGCGCGGAGTTCCAGGTCCTGGTCGGATCGGGCGAAGACGCGATTGTGGCGTGCGACGACTGCGACTACGCGGCGAACGTCGAGGCCGCCGAGCCGGCCAGCGCCGCGCCCCCGACGACGCAGCCCGCGGGCAAGCCCGAGCGCGTGGCGACGCCGACGCAGCGAACGATCGACGAAGTGGCGGCGTTCCTGGCGATCGACAAGGCTCGCACACTCAAGGCGCTCCTCTACGTTGCCAAAGACGGGCCCCGGGCGAAGGAGGTCGTCATGGCGGTGGTCCGCGGAGACCACGCGCTCAACGAGTTCGCCCTCGCGCGCGCGCTGAAAACGAGCGAAGTCTTGCCGGCGACCGACGCAGACGTCGAGCGCGAGACGAAGGCGAAGCCCGGGTTCGCGGGGCCGGTCGGCTTCGACGCCGCTCGGCTCTTCGTGGATCGCGACGCGGCCGCCGTCGAAGGCGGCGTGGCCGGCGCCAACGAGACCGGGTTTCACCTCAAAGACGTCTGGTATGCGCGCGACTTCGGCGGCGAGGTGCTGAGCGTGCGGCAGGTCGTGGCCGGCGACCGCTGCCCTCGCTCCGGGGGGAAGCTCGAGAGCTACAAGGGCATCGAGGCCGGGCACATCTTCATCCTCGGCACGAAGTATTCGCAGCCGATGGGCGCGACCTTCATCGACGAGAAGCAGCAGACGCGCACGCTCGTCATGGGGTGCTACGGCATCGGCGTGTCGCGGCTCGTCGCGACGACCATCGAACAGCACCACGACGACAACGGTATGCGCTGGCCCATGAGCGTGGCGCCGTACCACGTGCACCTGGTCACGCTGGGCAAAGACGACGCGCTCGTCGCCGCGGCGCGAACGCTCTACGACGCCCTCGAGGCCGCCGGCGTCGAGGTTCTCTGGGACGACCGCGACGAGCGACCCGGAGTGAAGTTCAAAGACGCGGACCTCATCGGGATCCCCCTCCGGATCACGCTCGGCGCCAAGGGCCTGGCAGCGGGACAGGTCGAGCTCAAGCCGCGCACGGAGCCCGACCCGAAGAAGGCCGAGCTCATTCCCCTCGCGTCCGCCGCCGACGTCATCGCCGCGCGCGTCCGCGCCGCGATGGCCGTGCCGGCAGCCCTCGCGCGGCCGTCCGTCTAGCGGCGGCGCAGCCGTCCGCGTCCTGGGAAGTCACGACGGAGGCGGTCGCGCTATGCGCGAAGGCCTCCTAGCCGGCGGGCCGGTCCCGCGCGCTTCGAACGCGTGCTAGCAAGCTGAAAGGCTCCGTTGTTCCGCATCGATCGTCTGCCCCCGCCGCCGGCCGCGCCGGTACGCTCGCCCGCCGTGGACGTGGCCGGCGAGGTCGAGCTCCGCGTACCAGGCCTCCTAGGGGGGCCGGCGCTCGCCGCCCGCATGCACGCCCCCGCGGGCGCCGTCCGAGCGGTCATCCTCTGCCACCCCCATCCTCTCTACGGCGGCAGCATGCACAGCCCGGTGCCGCTCTCGCTCGCCCGCATCCTCTCCGACACGGTGGCCGATCGCGTGGCGTGGGCGCGCTTCGACTTCCGCGGCGTGAGCCCGAGCGAAGGCACGTATGACCAGGGCCGCGGCGAGGTCGACGACGTCCTGGCCGTCCTCGCCGAGCTCCGCCGCGCCGCGCCGGGCGCGCGGCTCACCCTTTGCGGGCACTCGTTCGGATCCTGGGTCGCGCTCCTGGCCTCGGGGCGCGCGCTCGACGTCGATCGCGTCCTGCTGCTGGCGCCGAGCGTGAGGTTCGCCTCGCGGGACGGCGGCTCCCTCCCCCGGCCGCCGCGATCGACGATCTTCGTAGGCGATCGCGACGAATTCTGTGACGTCGAAGAGGCGCGCGCGCTAGCTGACGAGCTGGGCTCCGATCTGCGAGTCTTCGAGGGCTTCGATCATCACTTCTTGAAATCGCGGCGCGCCATGGCAGAGGCGGCGTTGCCCGTTATCGTTCCCGAGGTCGTCTCCCCATGAGCGAGCGCAAAACGATCACATCCACTGACGCGGTCCACGCCGGGGACGACAAGCGAAAGCCGTACGACGCCGTGCCGATGTCGATCGTGCCGACGTCCACGTACTCGTTCGCCGACACCGCCGAGATCGTCGCGTACACCGAGGGCCGCCACGCGGATGGCGAGCGAGGCGAGTACGGCCGCTACGGCAATCCGACCGTGCGCGCGGTCGAGCGCCGCCTCGCCGCACTCGAGGGAACCGACGACGCCGTCCTCTTCTCGAGCGGAATGGCCGCGGTGACCACGAGCACGCTCGCGCTCACCAAGAGCGGGCAGCACATCGTTCTCTTCCAGGATTGCTACCGGCGAACGCTGGAATTCGTCACCGACGTGCTCGCGCGCTTCGGCGTGAACCACACCCTGCTCAAGGCCGGCGACGTGGCGGGCCTCGCCGATGCGCTGCGCCCGGAGACGCGCCTCGTCATGAGCGAGTCGCCGACGAACCCGTACCTGTCCTGCGTCGACCTCGAGCGCATCGCGGCGGCCTGCAAGACGCGGCGCACGGTGAAATCGATGATCGACGCGACGTTCGCCACCCCGGTCAACTGCAGGCCCGCGTCGTTCGGCATCGATCTTGTCGTGCACAGCGCCACGAAGTACCTGGCCGGCCACAACGACGTGCTCGCGGGCGTCGTCTGCGGACCGAGCGGGCTGCTCTCGATGATCCGCGACCTTCGCGGGGTGCTCGGGGCGGTTTGCGACCCGCACGCCGCGTTCCTCGTCGGCCGGGGCATGAAGACGCTGAGCCTCCGCGTCGAACGCCAGAACGCGACCGCGCTCGCCGTGGCCGAGTGGCTCGAAACGCACCCGCGGGTCGAGCGCGTCTTCTACCCGGGTCTCTCGTCGCACCCGAGCCACGCTGTGGCGCGCGCGCAGATGCGAGGGTTCGGCGGCGTCGTCAGCTTCATCGTCAAGGGAGGCCTGTCGGGAGCCAGCCGCATGGTCGACGCATGCAAGCTCGCGCGGATCGGCCCGAGCTTCGGCGGCGTCGAAACGCTCATCGAGCAACCCGCCGTCATGAGCTATTACGAGATGACCACCGAGCAGCGCGAAGCCATCGGCATCGCCGACGGCCTCATCCGGCTCGCGGTGGGCATCGAAGACGCCGCCGACCTGGTCGCCGACCTCGCGCAGGCCCTCTCCGCCTGATCGCGGGCGCGCGATTGGAGATTGGCGCCTCTGCGGCCATCTCCTTCTCGTCAGCGCCGGGGCTTCGGCGGTTGGGCGAGCATGGCCAGGATCGCTTCCGCCGCAGCCGTGGCTTCGCGGGCGGTCGTTGGCGCTTCGTCTTTGATGGTGGCCTCCTCGAGGAGCTCGGGGGGCACGTCCATCAGAAAGCGGCTGGGCGTGCGGGCGACCGCCTTGCCCCGGAGGACACGGTTGCGGGCTCGCGAGAGGGTCAGGATCTCCTTGGCTCGCGTGACGCCCACGTAGAAGAGGCGTCGCTCTTCTTCGATGTCAGAGGCGTGGTCGCGCGTGTTCGACGGGACGCCGTCGGTCGCTCGCGCGTCGAGCGTGCGGGCGTGCGGCAGGTAGCCCTCTTCGCACCCGATGAGGAACACGACCTCGAACTCGAGCCCCTTGCTCCCGTGCAGGGTCGACAGCGTCACGACGTCGGCCGCGTCGTCCGTCTCGACCTCGATGTCCATCGTCAGCATCTGCAAGAACGCGGCGAGACCTTCGAGGCTCCCCGTGCCGCTGCCTTTGCCTTGCTTGTCTTGCTTCGCCTCGCGCCGCGCGAGCGTCCCGAGGACACTCTCGACGTTCGCCCATCGCTTCACGGCTACGTCGGGCGTCGGCGCGCCCACGTCGATCGCGGCCTTCATCGCGACCTTGTCGGCGATCGCGCGCGCCACCTCGCTCGGCGGCTTGCTCGCGCCGAAGAGCTCTTTGCGGGCGTCGACGATGATCCGCTCGAGCGCGCGGCACCCCTCGCGCGCGGCGGGGGGGATGTCGTCGAGGGCGTCGACGCGCTCGACGGCCTGCCACAGCGTCCAGTTTCGCGCGTAGGCGTGCGACACCAGCCGATCGAGGGTGGTCTCGCCGATCCCGCGCGCAGGGTAGTTGACGACGCGGCGGAGGCTGATCTCGTCGGCCGGGTTGAGCGCGAGCTTCAGGTACGCGAGGACGTCCTTGACCTCCTTGCGCTCGAAGAACTGCGCGCCCCCGACGACGCGGTGCGCGACCCCCTGCTCGCGGAGCGTCTCTTCGATGAGGCGAGACTGCCCGTTCGAGCGATAGAGCACGGCGACCTCGCGCGGGCGGACCTTCTCGTCGCGCAGGAGCCGCCGGATCTCGCGCCCCACCCACGCGGCCTCGACCTCGGGCGTCGGCGCGACTGCGACGCGAACCGGGCGTCCGCCCGCTCGCTGGGTGAAGAGCTCCTTGCGCCACTTCGAGTCGGTGCGCTTCGCGATCACCGCGTTCGCTACCGCGAGGATCGGCGCATACGAGCGGTAATTCTGCTCCAGCTTGATGACGCGCGCTGACTCGAAGTGCTGCTCGAAATCGAGGATGTTGCGCACGTCGGCCCCGCGCCAGCCGTAGATGGCCTGATCGTCGTCGCCCACCGCGCAGACGTTGCGGCGCGTGCCGCACAGGAGCCGCAGCATCTCGAGCTGCGCGCGATTCGTGTCCTGGTACTCGTCGACCAGAACGTGGAGGAACTCGCTCTGCCACCGGGCGCGCACGTCTTCGCGGTCTCGCCACAACCGCGCGACCTCGCACACGAGGTCGTCGAAATCGAAGGCGCGGTATTGCCTGAGCGCGTTCTGGTAACGCGGATAGACCACCTTCACGATCTCGTCGTAGGCGTCGCCCTCGCGCTGCGGGAGCTCGTCGACCGACTGAAACGCGTTCTTTGCGTTCGAGATGCGCGCGAGCACGGCGGCGGCGTCGTACGAACGGTCGGCCCCGGCGTCGCGCAAGAGCTGCTTGACGAGCGCGGTCTGGTCGCCCTGATCGAAGATCGTGAAGCGGCCGCCGACGGCCTCGCGCTCGAGGCCGAGCACGTTCAGGCCGAAGGAGTGGAAGGTCGACACCGTCAGCGATCGTGCACCCGCGCTACCCGACGAGCGGGCTCTACGCTCCCCGCCATCGCGGCCCTCGATGGTCCGCGTGCCGCCCATGAGGCTCGACACGCGCTCGCGCATCTCGCCCGCGGCCTTGTTGGTGAACGTGAGCGCGACGATCGCCCTCGGCGGGACGCCGCGCTCGACCAGGCGCGCGATGCGGTGGGTGATGACGCGGGTCTTGCCCGAGCCCGCGCCGGCGAGGACGAGGAGCGGGCCCTCTCCGTGCTCGACGGCCTCGGTCTGCGCGCTGTTCAAACGCATCGGCTCGACATCCGGTTGACGACTCCAGCAAGCGCCGGCAAAAGCCGAGGAGCCGTATCTACCGGGCCCCGGGCCGAGCGGCATCCCAAAACCGCTCCCGCGGTCTCGAATTGCTGGCGTATGCTCGGCCGCAACAAGATCATGACGCCGCGCCCCACCGGCCTTGACGTACTTGGCCATCGTTCGCGCCTCGCGCGCTTCACCGGGCGCGCACCGATGGCCGCGGCCGTCGCAGCCGCTTGCATGAGCGGCGTGAGCTGTGGTGGAGCACCTGCCGCGCCGCAGGCGCCCGCGTCGTCGTCGGCGCCGGTCGCCGGCGCGGTCATCCCCGCGTCGCCCGACCTCGGTCCCGTTCCTGCGCCCCCCGGCCTCATCGTGACGGGCACCCTCACCAAGCTCGGCGGGTCGCTGGCCACCGTGCACGGCTGGATTCAGCTGCCGATGCCGCAGTCCGATCAGGTGACCGAGATCGTCTCGGGTCAGCCCCTCGGCGCGATCATCGACCTCGACCAGCCGATCCACGTCGCCGTATCGGTTGCCGGCGCGGGCGTTCGTCTGACGCCTCTCATCGCCATCTCCGCCGGCATTCGCGACGTCGACGCGGCCAAGGCCGCTCTCGCCGCTCGCTACAAGCTCACCCCCGGCGACAACGGGGCGCTCGTCATCCAGTCGCTCGGGCATCCTCCTCGCGCCTCCGACGCGCCGGACGACGACCGAGGCTCGGACGACGAAGACCCGCGCGCGTGCGAAATTGCGCCTTCGTACGGCGCTCCCGCGATGCGCCTCGTGTGTGGTTGGGACGCGAAATCGCTCGCCGCGCTCGGTCCGTGGCTGACGCGAGGCGCGACGCGCGATCGACCGCCAGCCGCCGACGCACACGTCGAGCTGCGAATGGACCCTCTCAAGCCGACCATCACCGAGGAACGAAAGCTCCTCTCGCTCCTGATCGGCACCGCCCTGGGCGGGCGCCCTGGCGCCGGAATCGCCGGCGCGCGCGACCTCGTCACGGCGGTCGCCAGCGACCTCGCGGACTTCGGCATCGATCTCGACAGCGCGTCGCTCGACGTGGCGTTGAGCGATCCGGGCGTCGCAGCGACGCTCACCCTCAAGCTGTCGGGAGAGACTTCGGCGCTGGCACGGCTCGCGACCGCGAACGCCGATCGCAACGGGCCGCCGCCCGCCGCGTTCTGGCAGATGCCGAGCGACGCCGACTTTGCCGTGTTCGATCGCGGGATCGATCCGAACGTGCTCGCTCGTGGGCGCGACCTGGCGCTCAAGGTCGTGAGCGACGGGCTAGCCGAAGACGGAGTCAAAGACGCCGATCGCCACGCGTTCGTCGACGCGCTCGGCAAGCTCCTTTCGCCCGCGCCCACGGTCTATGCGAGTGGCGTCGATCCCGACGCCGTGCGCAAGGCGCTAGCCGCGGTGAAGGCCCTGCCGGACACGGCCGACAAGACGCAGGCGCGGGAGGCGACCCGCATCGCCACGCAGGCCCTCGTCGGCTGGCATGTCATCGAGGCCGACGAGTCCGCCGCAGCGCGCCTCGACGCCATGAAGGGCCTCGTGGCGGCCTGGGGTCGCCCGAGCGTCACGGCCGCCTACAAGAAGGCGCCCGACCGCTTTCTCCAATTCCACAGCGTACCGTTGCCGAAGAACACGACGTTGGCGAAAGACGCGCAGCATTTCACCATCGACGTGCCCGTCGTCGAGCCCGTCGCGGGGGATCGGGCACCGTCGAAGAAGCCGGCGGGTCCGCCCAGGCCCCTCGTGATCCACGTGTTCGTCGTGCCGGACGGCGCCCGGTCGTGGATCGGCATCGGCGGCGATCCCGGGCTGGTGACGCAGAAGCTGTCCGCTGCGCTCGCCAGCACGGGCGGCGGCCTTCGCGCGCGCCCGGAGCTGGCGGCGTTCAAGGATGCCATTGTCGGGGCCGGTGGTTTCCTCACGGCCCGTGGCGTCGCCGAGACGGGCGAGCGAATGTCGGCTTTCACGGGGGGCGACGCGGGCGGCTTTGCCAACGGGACCGACATCTTCGAGTCCGCCGCGCAAGTCCCGCACCAGGGAACGACGGCGATCCCGTTTTCGCTGACGGCGCCGGCCGCTGTCCAGGGCACTCAGGCGAGCGTCGTCGCCACGTTGCAGATGCCTCGCGCGACCGTCGACGACCTCCTCGTGGTCGCGCTCAAGCACGGCCTTTGACGAGCGAGCCGAACGCCCTCGCCGGAAATTGGCCGCGGTTGGACAGTCCGCGTATTCATTGTCCTACATGTACCCACGAAGGGCGATCGCCCTGGCCGTAGCGCTCTGCGCGCTCGCGGCCACGGCGCGTGCGAGCGCGTGGCAGGAGGCGCATCAGACGGGCGGGGACGTCGAAGTCCACGCCGACCCGACCGGAATCGTGTCCGTCCGGGACGTCATTCGCTGGCACGTCGTCCGCGGGCCGCTCCACTGGATCGACCTGGCCAACGTCGAGGCGACCGCGGTCGTCGACCCCTCCGTGACCGTCGCCGCCGAGGACGGGCGCACGCTCTCCGCGCGAGCCGTCCGGCGCGAGGGCAACGTGGTCCGCGTCGAAGTCGACGACGCCCGGTCGTTTGCGCGTGGCACGTTTGCCTTCGACGTGCGCTGGCGCTTCGACGCGTTGAAGTCGGGGGCCATCGTTCGCGACGGCGCGGCCTGGCGCCTCGCGTGGTCCTCGCCCCTCGCGACGGACGGCTTCGAGATGGCACGGACGACGTTCGACGTCCCGGCCGCGCGCGACGCACCGCTGGCCATCTTCGCGGACACCGGCGCCGTCGACCCCGGGGCGCTCTCCACTTTGCACCGCGAACCTGCGACCGACGTCCTCGAACTCGTCCGGCCGCACGTCGCGCGCGGCGAGTCCGTCGCCTGGACGGTCCGGCTCGACCCGAACGCCCTGGCCGCCGTGGTCGATCCCCGCGTGCGGCCGGTGCCCGCGCCGCGCGCGGCTCCCGAGCCCAATCGCGTCCGCGAGGCGTCGTTCGCGGCGTCGCTCCTCGCGCTCGCGCTCGCCTTCGGCATCCTCGTAGCGCACAAGGCGCGGGCCTTCGCGGCGCTCTGCGCGGGTCGAGGTGTGCGGCCGCGCGCCCCGGTTCCGCTATCCGACGGGCTGCGCGCGACGGCTGCAGGCGTCGCGTTCGCGGGCGGCGTCGGTCTTCAAAGCTCCGGTGTGCTGGCGGCGGGCACCGCCCTCGTGGCCGCGGCGATCGTCGTCGCGGCGTTGCGACCCCCGGCGGCACAGCACGCCGCGCGCGGTCCGGGTCGCTGGCTCGCCCTTCGACCCGACGAGGCGTTCGAGCGCCCGTCCCGGACCGGGCACTGGCTCGACGGGAGCACCCGGACGGGCTGCGTCTCGGCGGCGATCGCCTGCCTCGCCACCGTCGGAGTCGCCTTCGCCTTGCGCCGGATCGACTGCCACGCGCCGTGGCTCGTCGCGCTTGACGCGGCGGTCCTGGTCCCGATCTTCGCCACCGGACGGGCATGCGACACCGCCCCCGATGGCGCGCGCGGAGCCGCCCCGTGGCTCGCGCCCGTTTACGCTCAGCTCCGCGCCATGACGTCGGTGCGGGTCGCGCCGTGGGCACGATTTCTCTCTGGGGGCACGGCCGCAGACGAACTCCGGCTGCTGGTCCTCCCGCGTGTCGTCATGCCCGGCGTCGTCGGAGTCGAGGTCGGGTGCGCGTGGAGCACGACGCCGGTCGGGTGGGCCGCGACCCCGGAAGTGCTGGTGCGGGTCCTCGACGGAAGCTCCGCGGCTGCCAAGCTGGCCCTCGTCCTGCCGAACGCGCGTGCCCTGCCGGGGCGCCGCCCGGACGAGCGCGTCGTCCGCTTGCGGCCCCGCGCGAGCACCCGGGCGAGCACGGTCGCCCTGACCCGATGGCTCGTCGAGGCGCTGACCGACCGCCGGGCCGCGTCAACCGCCCCGCTCTGGCAAGGCCCGGTCGAGCGGCGGGTCCCGCAGGCCTGCCCGGCGCCCCGCGTCGCCGATCCCGGCGCTGCGCCTTCGCCGCCGCGTCCGGCGCGCTCGCCGGCCATGGCGGCGTCCAAGGCGTGCTAGAACCCCCGCCCTCACGCATGGACTCGAACGCTCCCAGCGTCCATCCGCAGCAGGCCCTGGCCGTCTATGCCGAGTCGTTGGTCGCGGGGGCGCGCGTTGCGGTCTTCGGCGACGCCTCGCTCGGCCTCGGCTCGCGCCTCGTCGAGCTGGGCGCGCGCTCGGTTCAAGTGTGGGATCCCGAACCGTCGCGTGCTCGCACCGAGGCCGATCAATCGCCGCGTGGCGTGAGCGTCCACCCGTACGCGGAATCGGAATCGGACACGCGAGGCTTCGACCTCGCCCTCGTGATCGATCTCGGCCAGTTCGCGGACCCCGCCGCGGTGTTGCGGCGCGTTCGCCGAGTGGTCGGCATCGACGGCGTGGCCATGATCGCCGCCAGGAGCGCAGAGGTCGCTCAGCCCGAGGGGAGCCGCGCCTTCGACTACTACGATCTCTTCGATCTCGTCGCGCCCGAGTTCGAGAGTGTGCGCATGGTCGCGCAACTTCCGTTCCACGGGATCGCGCTCGTCGAGCTGGGTGAGGAAGACGAATCCCCCGCCGTCAACGTCGACACGCAGCTCGCCGAGAGCGGACGGGTGCCCGAGGCGTTCGTCGTGGTCGCGAGCCAGCGGGGCGCGCGCCTCGAGCCGTACTCGATCGTGCAGCTTCCGTCCGACACGCGCGGGCACGTCGTAAACGACGCCGCGGATCTCGAGGCGCTCGCGAGGGCCGAGCTCCGGGCCGAACTCCTCGCGAGCCAGCTCGACGACCTTCGCGCCCGGATGGCCGAAGGTGAGCGCGCCGCCGACGAGACGTCGATTCTCGAAGAGACGCTTCGCGTTCGCTCCGCCCGCGTGGCCGAGCTCGAGAAGGCGCTCGCGGCGCGAGGTCGTGACCTCGCGGACCTCTCGAGCGAGGTCGAAGAGATGCGAGCGGCCGCTGAAGCCGGGCGCATCGCGGCCGCTCAGGTCGAAGAGGTCGCCTTGCGCGCCGATCGCGCGGAACGACGCGTCGCGTCGCTCGAGAGCGCCGTGAACTCGCTCTCGCAAGAAGTGGCGCGGAGCGGGGACGTCCACTCGGTCGAGCTCGCCCGCGTCGAAGAGGGCCTCCGTGAACGCGCACAGGCGTTGCGCCTTCTCGAGGGAGAGCTGGCGCGTCGCGAACAGATCGTCCGCGATCTCGTTGGCAGCCTCGAGGAGGTGCACATCGAGGGGATGCCGATGTCGCCGGAGCCAAAGGTCGAGGCCGTCGTCACGGGCGACGTGCCCGGCACGCTCGAACGGATACGTGCCGTCGAAGACGACAACGCGCACCTCCGGGTTCAACTCGACGCGCTCGCCCTCGATCTCGCTCGACGCGAGGGAGAGGCGCAGGCGAGCACGTGGCAGATCGTGGAGCTCGAGCGCCGGCTCGAGCAGGGAGTGCGAAACGAAGCCAAGACGCCCGCCGAGGCGTTTTCCCCCCAAACCAATCGCCAGCTCGCCCAGGCCCTCGACGAACTGAGCGCCCTCCGCGCCGCCCTGTCGCAAGAGCACGAGGCGCGGGCGCGCGCCGAATCAGGCGAAGAGCTCTCGCGCGCCCGCGCGGAAATCGAACGGCAAGCGGTCTTGCTCGAGCAGCTCGCGCGCGAGTCAGCCTCGCGGCATCTCGCCGGGTCGGGTGAGTTCTCCGTCGCCGCCGGTGTCCCTTCCGGGTCGCACGAGGATTCGCGTTGACACCAAGCGGTCGAGGCTTAATTTGCGCTCAGCGCCGGCGCTCTGTCCGAGCAGGCGCCGCCTTCTAGGGCGACTGCGCGTATCGCGCGCGTCCGAGTACGCTGCGAGACCTGATTCCCGATGCCCTCCAAGCGCGAATACTACGAAGTCCTCTGCGTCACGCGGGATGTGTCGAGTGAAGAGTTGCGGAAGGCGTATCGGCGCGAAGCCCTGAAGCATCACCCGGACCGAAATCCGGGAGATCCCGCGGCCGAGGCCAAGTTCAAAGACGTGAACGAGGCCTATCAGATCCTGTCCGATGAGCAGAAGCGCCGTATCTACGACCAGTTCGGGCACGCCGGGCTCGACGGGTCGATGGGTGGCGGCGGAGAAGGGATGGGTGACGTCTTCTCCCACATGCAGGACCTGTTCGCCGAGATGTTCTCCGGCGGCATGGGCTTCGGTGGGAACACGCGCCCGCGTCGCGGGAGCGACATGCGCGTACAGACTCGGCTGACCCTTCGCGAGGCGGCCTTCGGTTGCAAGCGCGAGGTGCAGCTCCGCGTGCCTGCCGCTTGCACCGATTGCGCTGGCAGCGGAGCGAAGACCGGAAGCAAGCCCGAGGCGTGCGCGCAATGCCGAGGCACCGGGCAGGTGTCGAACGCTCGCGGCTTCGTCATGTTCACGTCGACGTGCCCGCGATGCCGCGGCGCGGGTCGCGTCATCAAGCAGCCCTGCCCGACGTGCTCCGGACACGGCGCGGTCGAGCGGGCGCGCAAGGTCAACGTCACGTTCCCCGCCGGCATCGACGCGGGTCAGAGGCTTCGGGTGCCCGGGCAGGGGATGCCCGGGCCGAGCAACGCGCCCCCTGGCGATCTCTACGTCGAGATCGACGTCGAAGACGACCCGCGGTTCGAGAGGGACGGCGCCGACCTCGTCACGCGCGTCCACGTCTCGCTGACGGATGCTGCGCTGGGCGCGGAGCTGCGCGTGCCTGCCCTCGAGGCCGACGACGAAGAAGCCGCGATTCCGCTCGTCATCCCGGCGGGTACGCAGTCGAGCGCGATGTTTACGGTGAAGGGCCGCGGCATCCCCCGCCTCGATGGGCGCGGTCGCGGGTCGCTCGTGGTCATCGTGCAGGTGGAAGTGCCGACCGTCCTCACGACGCGCGCGCGCGAGCTGCTCGAGCAGCTTCGGGCCGAGCTTCGTGCGTCGACCGACGCCGAGTCCGAAGGAAAGCGGGCGGCGGGCGGCAAGTAGCGAGCGATGCCCGTCGACGTCGACGCGCTCAAGAGCCAGCTCGCCCAGGCGAGCACGGTGCGGGCGACGGGAAGGGTCACCGAAGTCACGGGGCTCCGCTTGCGCTTTGCGATGCCGGGCGCGCGTATCGGCGATGTCGTTCGCGTCACGCGCCGCGGCGAGCCCCTGGCGTGCGAGGTCGTCGGCTTCGAAGGGGGTCACGCGATCGCGATGCCCCTCGGCCCCCTGACGGGGGTCGGTCCGCACGACGACGTTGAGTCCACGGGCGGGCCGTTCGTCGTCGTGGCGAGCAGCCAGCTGCTCGGGCGGGTGGTTGACGGACTGGGGCGCGCGTTCGACGGAGGCCCCGCGATCGAGGGGCGCGCGGTGCCGGTCGACCGCGATCCGCCGCGCGCGCTCGAGCGCCGAGCCGTTGCGAAGCCCATGACGACCGGGCTTCGCGTGATCGACGGCCTCCTGACGCTCGGCGAAGGGCAGCGCATAGGCCTCTTCGCCGGGTCCGGCGTCGGCAAGAGCACGCTCCTTGGTGCCATCGCCCGCGGCGCCGACGCCGACGTGGTCGTGGTCGCGCTGGTCGGCGAGCGCGGTCGGGAGGTCGGCGAGTTCCTCGAGCGATCGCTCGCCGCCGAGGCCCGCAAGAAGAGCGTCGTCGTCGTGGCCACGAGCGACGTCGCCGCTCTCGAGCGCATTCGCGCCGCGCAGGTGGCGACGGCCTACGCCGAGCACTTTCGCGACGAAGGGGCACGCGTGCTGCTGCTCGTGGATTCGATCACGCGCTTCGCGCGCGCGCAGCGCGAGGTCGGCCTGGCGGCAGGGGAGCCGCCCGTCCGCCGCGGCTATCCACCGAGCGTCTTCGCTGCCCTGCCTCGCCTGCTCGAGCGCTCCGGGCAGTCCGCGCGCGGGAGCATCACCGCGATCTACACGGTGCTCGTCGAGGGTGGTGACATGGACGAGCCCATCGCCGACGAGGTGCGCGGCATCCTCGACGGCCACGTCGTGCTCGACCGCACCGTGGCCGCGCGAGGGCGGTATCCCGCCGTCGACGTGACCGTCTCGCTGTCGCGGGTCATGGACTCGATCGTCGCGCCCGACCATCGAGACGCCGCGCGCCGGCTGCGCGCGCTGATCGCGACATACGAGGCGAAGCGCGACCTCGTGTCGCTCGGAGCGTACACGAAGAACAGCGACAAGGCGCTCGATGAGGCCCTCGCGCGATTGCCCGCCATCGAGGCGTTCCTCCGCCAGGACGTCGCCGAGGTGTCTCCGCTGGCGGCCACGCTCAAGGCATTGACCGACGCGATCCGCTGACGCCTCATCCGAGCGAGTCTTTGGCGATGACCGTCCAGTCGTCATGCGAGTGGCCTCGCTCGATCCATCGGTCCATCTCCCGCGCGATCGCGGGAACGAGCGCGAGCTGCACCTGGCCGCTCTCTGCGGCCTCGAGCATCAGCCGGGCGTCCTTGCGCGCCATCGAGAGCTCCCAGGACGGATTGCCGTAGTCGCCAGTCACGATGCGCTTCACGCGCGCGCCCATCGTGGCCGCCGGATTGAAGGTGTCGAAGAGCGTGGCCGCCTCTTTGGACCCGACGCCCATCGCCTTCGCCAGGCCGAGGACGTCGGCGATGCCGGCGGTCATCGCCATCAGGAACAGATTGCCGAGGAGCTTGAAGGCCGCAGCGCGATCGGGCTGGGGACCGACGTAGACGAGCTTGCCGGTCATCTTCGACAGCTCTGGCGCGAGGCCATCGAAGCGCGCGCGGTCGCCGGACGCCAGCATGATCCCCGACGCTTCGAGCGCGTTCTGGGGGCCCATGAACACCGGCGCGTGCTGGAACCCGAGGCCTCGCTCGGCCCAGCGAGCGACCCGGGCCGCGGCTCCGGCGGGCGAGGTGGTGGTGTGGTCGACGATCACGAGGTCTTTGCCGAAACCCGGCCTCGCGCGCTCGAGCACGTCGTCGACCGCCGCGTCGTCCGACAGCGTGGTGTGAAGCCGGGTCGCCCCCTTCACGGCCTCGGCCGGGTCGTCGAAGGCGCGGGCGCCGGCGGCCGCAAGGGCGTGTGCCTTGGCCGGCGTGCGGTTCCAGACGTTCACGTCGATGCCGCGCTGGCGCATCGAACGAACGAAGTTGGAGCCCAGGAGTCCCATTCCGAAAAATGCGATCATGTGCGTACCTCCGAGGATGAACACGATACTCCGCCGGCTCCGCCGCGCAGGTCGAGACGAAGTCCGCCGCGCAGGTCGGACGGGCGTCGCCCGTTTCGCGCGCTCTTGACGGCTCGGCCGATCGCCGTTGGCGCGACGTGCTAGGTCCTGCGCGTTCGATGACCGTCCTTCAAGTGGCCGATCTGCGGTTCGGGTACGCCGGCGACACGCTCTTCGAGGGCGTCACGTTCTCGCTCTCGATCGGCGACCGGGTCGCGCTGGTGGCTCCCAACGGTTCCGGCAAGACGACCCTGCTTCGCATCCTCGCCGGCGAGATCGACGCCGATCGTGGGTCGTCGGTTCTTCGACGCGACGCGACCCTCGGCTTCTACCGGCAGTCCCACGAGATCGCCGCCGAGGGCGACGTCCTCGGCGCGTTCATGGCAGGCTTTCGGCGAAGTGGTCGCGCTGCGCGCCGAGCTGCAACGGGTGCAATACGAGGCGGCCAGCGGCGAGGCCGCGGCGCTGGATCGTCTCGCTGACGTGACCGACCGCTACCATCTCGCTCGCGGCGACGAGCTCGAACACAAGGTCGCCGCGCTCGCGAGCCATCTCGGTTTCTCGGGGAGAGATCTGGCGCGACCGGTCGCCTCGCTCTCGGGGGGCGAGCGGGGAAGGCTCCGGCTCGGCGTGGTCCTCGCTCAGCAGCCGGACGTCCTTCTCCTCGACGAGCCCACCAACCACCTCGACCTCGACTCGATCGGGTGGCTCGAAGAGTGGCTCGAAGACTTTCGCGGCGCCGTCCTCGTCGTCAGTCACGACCGAGCGTTCCTCGACAACGTGTGCCGGTCGACGATGGAGCTCGGGCGCCGGAGCCTGCGCATCTATCCGATGCGCTACTCGGAATACGTGCTCGCGCGGGAGGACGACCTCGTGCGCGAGCGCGCGCTGGTGGAGCGCCAGCAAGATCTCGTCTCGAAGACCGAGGACTTCATCCGGAAGAACGGCGCCGGACAGAATTCGAAGCAGGCGCAGAGCCGCCGGAAGATGCTCGACAAGCTCGAGCGCATCGAGCGGCCCGAAGACGTCTGGGCCACCGCCGAGCGAATCGCCTTCCGATTCGCGCCCTCGGCGCGGACGGGCGACATCGTGCTCGACGCGAGAGGGCTCGGAGCCGATCGCGGGGGTCGCGGGCTCTTCGCCGATGTCGACCTCCTCGTGCGTCGCGGCGAGCGCATCGGCATCGTCGGCCCGAATGGAGCCGGCAAGAGCACGCTCATCAAGATCCTGGCGGGGCGGGGGGGGCCCGAAGACCGCGGGACGGTCAAGCGAGGCACCAATCTGCAAGAGGGGTACTTCGATCAGCACCTCGGCGACGTCGACCCGCGCCTCACGGCTGTCGACAACGTGCGGCGCGTGCGCGGCGACTTCACCGTCGAGGCCGCGCGCCAGTACCTCGCGCGGTTTCGCTTCTGGGGCGACGACCCGCTACGCGTCGTGAGCGGGTTCTCGGGTGGCGAGCGCTCCCGGTTGGCTCTCGCGAAGCTGCTCCTCGAGCCGAAGAACCTCCTGTTCCTCGACGAGCCGACCAACCACCTCGACATCCCGGCCTCCGAGATCCTTGAAGAGGCGCTCATCGGCTTCGAAGGTACCGTTCTTCTGGTCTCGCACGACCGGCGTTTCCTCGAGAACGTGACCACCCGGATCGTGCACGTGCGTGACGGGCGCGCCGAGGTCTATCCCGGCGGCTTCAAGGACTACGAGAAGGCGTCGCGGGGTCTGTCGCAGCCCTCGTCCCGACCGCCGCAGAAAGCCGCGCCGGCCACCCGGAAGGAATCGAAGGCGAAAAGCGTTGCGCTACCCGAGGCGGACTCCAAGCAGAAATACGAGGAGCAGCGGAACGCGGCGAGGACCCTCGAGAAGAGGAAGCGCCGGATCCAGGATCTCGAGGCGACGATCGCCACGGGCGAGAAGGATCTCGAGCGACTCCGTGGCAAGCTTAGGGAGGGCCCGGGCGAAGACTGGGAGAAGCTTGCGACGATGGCGCGCGAAGAGCAGGCGCTTGCGAAGAAGGTCGACACGATGCTGGTCGAGTGGGCACGACTGTCAAAGGAGACGAAGTGACGGCCGTCCTCCGGGCGCTCGGTCGCTTTCCAGTGGCCCTGGGGGTTGCCTTTGCCGCGGTGTTCGTGGTGGCGGGCGCGAGCGGATGCCACCGCAGCCCGGCGTCGCCGGCGCCGGATCCTGCGGCGAGTATGTTCGTGCGGCCCGAGAGCGTGGGTCTTCTCCTGACGTGGATCGACGACAAGGGAGACTTCCACGTCGAGACGGGCGTGGGCGACGTGCCGATGATGGGCCGCGACGCGGTCCGCGTGGTCGACCCTAACCACGACGACAGCGCGCCCCCGGACACCGTCGCCGTCGTCGATCTCCGCCAGACGGGGGCCGATGGAAATTACCCCGTGCGGGCGATGTCTCGTGTGGACTTCGAGGCGATGGCCGTCGCGCGGAGGGAGAAGGCGGGCCCGACCCTGGCGAGCGTGGGGCCTGCGGCCGCGCCTCCTCCGGGCAGCCCGACCGCGGGGGCTGCCGGCGCCGGTCCTTCGAAAGCAAACGCCCGCTCGGTCGTCGTGATCTACGGGGCAGAGTGGTGTGGCGCCTGCCACGAGGCCGCGAAGTACCTCCGGAGCAAGGGAATCCCCTACGTCGACAAAGATGTCGAGAAGGACCCGGGCGCCGCTGCCGAGATGCAGCAGAAGCTCGCCAAAAACGGCCTGCACGAGGGGTCCATCCCCGTCATCGACGTGCGCGGCAAAGTCATGATCGGCTTCAACCCGGCCGAGATCGATGCCGCGCTGGGTCAGCCTCTGTAAAGCGCGACTCGGGCGCCGCCCGATTTTTCTCTATCAGTGGCCGGGGCCGCCACCACCACCGGACCCGCCGCCGCCACCGAGCCC
>CALFNG010000499.1 GCA_937902985.1 uncultured Myxococcales bacterium | reverse complement strand
CCGCCCGCCACGGCGACCGCTTTGCGCACGCCGAACGCGCCGCCAAAGTTCGCCACCTGGCCCATGTAGGCCGACGCGCGCGAAGCCATGCGCGACAGTAGCGATCGTGAGCGGCGCGCCGGCGCTCGCGCGGTCCGCGCTTCAGCGTCGAGGCGAGCTGCCGAGATCGACGCGGCCCGCGGCGTCTCGGCCTCTCGTCGGGCCACTTCGTGCCCCGACGGCGTCGCCGGCGTGGGCGATAAAGGCTCCGTGATCGGCGGCGTGTCGGGGAACGGAGGCGTGGGAGAGGGCGACGCGGGCGCAGACCCCGACGAGCCCGACGAGCCCGACTCAAAAGCCTGCGCGCCGGAGCTCGGTCGTTGCGGATCGCCCGGATCGGGCCCGAGCGCGGGGGCTTGGGGCACGCCGTCGCTCGGTGTCTTGCGGTCGGGACCGGGCACTCGAGGGATCGCCCTTACATCAGAGGGCCGCGGGCGCGCAACCATACCCCCCTTTCCCGCGGGTTTTTGGGCCCCTCGCCGGGCGTTGGCGGGCTTCGAACATCGGCGGCGACCGAAAATTCACGCTCTCGCCTCGGAGCGGTTTCGTCGTATCGTGGCGCTTGGGTTCTTGCCGGCTAGGCAAGCAACCTAAAGGGGACGATGGACGAGCATACGAAGCAACTGTTGCTCCTCGGCCGTGAGCACTACCAGAAGCGCGAGTTCGAGAAGGGCGAGGCGCTCTTGCGCCAGGTGCTCGACAAGAACGACCGTCTGGCAGACGTTCACGACATGCTGGGTGTGATCTGTCACACGCGCGGAAACTTCGCGCAGGCCGAGCATCACTTCGAACGAGCCCTGGCGATCAACCCCAGCTACACCGAGGCCGCGCTCAACCTCGCAGTCACTTACAACGATCGCGGCAAGTACGAGGCCGCCCGGCAGGTCTATACACGCATCCGGGGCACGCCCGGGGGGAGCTTGCAGGGTCTCGACCCGTTCGCGCGCGGCAAGATCGCGAACATGCACGCCGAGGTCGGCCAGGCCTACGCGGACGCGGGCCTCACGCGCGAGGCGATCGTCGAATACGAAAAGGCGGTCGGCCTCTGCCCGCATTTCGCGGACCTCCGGACCAAGCTCGGCACCCTGCTGCGCGAGGCGAACGACCTCCCGCGCGCGCGGGAGCAATACGAATCTGCCGTTGCGGCCCGACCGACGTACGTGCCTGCCCGGATCCAGCTCGGCGTGACCCTGCTCTCGCTCGGCGAGAGCGACGCCGCCGCCGATCAGTGGCGCAAGGTGCTCGACCTCGATCCCGAGAACGTTCGCGCTCGGATGTACCTGCGCATCATGGCGTCAGCCCGCAGCGAATCCAGCTCCCCCAAGCCCGAGTAGCTCTCCCGACGACGAGAGAGAGGTTGGCCGCGGAGGCGCAGAGGACTCAGAACAGAGATCGGGGTCGTAGGCTCGCGACCGGCGCGGCGGATCCGATCTGCGCCAGCGCGCTCAACGCGCGCAAAACCCTCTGACTCTGCGCTCTCTGCGCCTCTGCGGCCCATCTCCTCACTTCTTCGGAGAGACTGCAGAGTGGCTACACCCAAGAGGATTCGTAGCCGTAGCCGCGCGAGACGGCGCTGACGAGGGGTGCGTAGAAGACGGCGTTGACGACCGTGATGACGAGGGACGACACGAGCAGACCGCTCGTGCTCTCGATCTCGAAGCTTGCCACGAGCTTGTCGGTCAACCAGAGCATGAACGTGTTGACCACGAAGGGCATCACGAGAAAGAGCAGACCCAGCGTGAGCACTGCGGGAACGAAGAGGACTACGCGAACGAGCCACCCGAGGAAGAAGTTCAGGAGGCTGAAGACCACGGCCACCAGCACCGCGGTCCCGGCGGAGCGTATTCGCACCGCGGGGAGCAGCCGCGCAAGGAGGAACACGGTGACCGCCAGGACAGCGAGATGGATGATCGCGTGCATGCCGTGGAGCTTAGCGCTCCGTCGTCATGACTTCATCTCGACGCTCGCGTCGAAGACGCGCTCGAAGCTCGCGACGGCAGCGCGGGCGACCGCTTCGACCGAGGGCGCCTCGATACCCAGCGCGGCCAGCGACGTGACGCCGTATTTCGCGATACCGCAGGGGACGATGAGATCGAAGCCCGCGAGGTCGGTCGAGACGTTGAACGCGAGCCCGTGCATCGTGACCCAGCGCGAGATTCGGACGCCGATCGCGCCGATCTTCGCCGGGCGCGACGCGCCCCCCGGCTCGCGTGGGTCGCCGGCCCACGCTGCGGGGCTCGCCTCGTCGACCCACACGCCGACGAGCTTCGGGTCTCCTTCGAGGAAGCTCGCGGCGACACCCATCCCCCTGGCCAGATCGATCATCACGCGCGCGAGGTCGCGCACGTACCGCCGCACGTCGCACCGGTCGGGGTTGAGGTCGAAGATCGGATACGCCACGAGCTGACCGGGCCCGTGGTACGTGACGTCTCCGCCCCGCGCGGTCTCGAAGACGTCGACGCCGAGCTTGGCCAGCCGTGCGCGTGGCACCAGCACGTTCTCTTCGTGGGCGCCGCGGCCGAGCGTGACGACCGGTTCGTGCTCCACGAGAAGTAGCGTGTCGCCGATCGTCCCCGCGATCCGCGCCTCGAGCAGCCGCTCCTGGAGGGCCAGCGCCTCGCCGTAGCGCACGCGCCCGAGCCAACGCGCTTCGAACTTTCGCACCGCTCCGACCATTCTTTCGTTCGCTCTCGTTCGCTCTAGCTCGCTGTCGCGCGGCCGAGCCGGTCGCCTGTCACTCCGGGACGCGGCCGCCCGTGGCCGCGAGCTCTTCGAGGAAGACCTCGAGCCCGGAGGTGAACGAGTGGGCGACTTCGGGATCGAACTGCGTGCCGCTGCAGCGCTCGATCTCGCCGACAGCGACCTCGTGGGGGAGCGCTCGCCGGTAGGCGCGGTCGCTCGTCATCGCGTCGTAGGTGTCGGCCACGGCGATGATGCGCGCGATGAGCGGCACGCCGTTGCCCTTCAAGCCGAGCGGATAGCCGCGCCCGTCCCACCGCTCGTGATGGAGGTGTACGCCGGGGACGAGCGGATGCAAGAACTTGATGGGGTCGAGGATGTCTTTGCCGTAAGCCGGGTGCTTCTTGAAGATCTCGTACTCGTCTTGCGTGAGCTTGCCCGGCTTGTTGAGGTTCATCACGCAGCCGATCTTGCCGATGTCGTGCATGAGGGCGCTCTGACGCACGATCTCGATCACCTCGGGCTCCAGACCCAGGCGTACCGCCAGGTACATCGCGTAGGTGGCGACGCGCTCGGAGTGCCCCGCGGTGTAGCGGTCCATCTTGTCGATGGCGAGGGCCAGGCCCTGGATCGTCTGCTGGAACGTGGCGCGCAGGTCTTCGTAGAGGCGCGCGTTCTCGATCGCGGCCGCCGCGCGCGACCCGACGATCGACAGAAGCTTGCGGTGCCCCTCGTTGAACCGTTTCTGCTTGGTGAAGCTCGCGACGCTGATCCAGCCGAGGAGGCGCGTCTTCATGCGCAGCGGGACCGAGACGAGCGACACCGGCGGCGTCGACGGCAGCTTCGCGAAGAACCGAGCGCCCTTGGTCCCCTGCTCGAGGAGAGTCGAGTGGGCGGCGTAGTGTTCGATGAACGCTTGCGGCGCCAGCTCGCCCCAACCGGGGCCGGTTCCGACGGACGGCGTCGCCCCCTCGATGCGGGCCGCCTCGATCGCCGCCGGCATCACGATGAGCGGGATGGGGTTCGACGCCCGGGCGCCCGGTGGCAAAAGCGAGTCGCGGCCCGGAGCCTGAACGAGCCGCTGCCGCTCGAAGTAGCCCCCCTCGCCGTCTTCGAGCCACGTCGAGACCAAATCGCCGTTGAGCTCGACGATGGCCGTGTCGCCAATCGTCGCCAGCACTTCTTCGAGCGAGAGGCTGGCCGCGATGGCCTCACTGACCTTGTAGAGAGAGACGGCCTCGCGGAGGCGCAGGTTCTCGGCCGCGAGCCGCTGCTTCTCGAGGCCGCGCTGCACGACGCGGATGACCTCTTCGACCTTGAAGGGCTTGAGGATGTAGTCGTACGCCCCTCGCTTCATCGCGTCGATCGCGGTCTCGACCGTGCCGAAGCCGGTCATGATCACCGTGAGCGCGCTCGGCGCCGCCGTTCCGATCGCATCGAGCAACTCGATGCCGCCCATGCGGGGCATCTTCAGATCGCTGATGACGAGATCGTAGTGCGCGTTATGGAGCTCGTTGAGGGCGGCCGCGCCGTCTTCGGCCGTGCGGACGATGTAGCCCTCCATGCCGAGGAAGTCGGCCAGGATGTCTCGGATGAACTTCTCATCATCGACGATGAGGACGCGGGGGCGCTCGTCGGGGCCGGGGGTCGCCATGAAGTCTCGCGCATGGATGCTATCAGTTCGCTTTGCGACTCGAGGAGTCGTAATTTCTGCAGGCATCTGGCGCGATCGGCCGACGGTCGGGCACCGACACGCACCGACGCACGCGGCCGGTCTCGTTTCGGGGGGCCCGCCAGGTTGTCACGTTGTCACGTTGTCACGCTGCCACGCTGCCACGCTGCCACGTTGCCACGTTGCCACGCCGTCGCACCTTGCTGTGCGTCGCGGCGCGTGCCAATTCCGACAGATGGCCCCCGGCAAGGACGAGCACGCGCTCGGGGCGCAAGCCGAGCGGCTCGGCGCCAGCGGCGAGCGGGGCGTCACTCTCGAGGCCAGCCGTCCGGCCGTCGCCGTCGCGGGAGCCTACGCGGCCGTGGGCGCGCTGGCCGCGGGCATGAGCGTCTTGCTCGGGCGGGATCCGATCGCGTGCGAGGGCTGGCTCGGCACCCACGGATGGGCGGCCGTTCTCCTGAGTCTCGGGCTCGGGATGGTCCTCGGGGCAACGACGATCGCGGCGACGCCGGCCATGGTGAGGCGATGGCGCTGGGCACGCGCGCTGCACGTGGCTCTCCGCCCGGCAGCTCACGGCGCCGGGGACGGCTCGCTGCTCCTCGTCGCGGTGGCCAGCGCAACCGGCGAAGAGCTCCTCTTTCGCGGCCTGCTCGTACCGCTCGTCGGCGTCGTCGCGTCATCGATCGCGTTCGGATTGATGCACCAGATCAGCGGCCGCGCTCGCTGGGGATGGATGGCTTGGGCCACGATCATGGGGTTCCTCTTCGGAGGCGTGTTCGCGATGACCGGCAGCCTCGTCGGGCCGCTCATCGCGCACGCGGCGATCAACCACTCGAACCTGAAGTTCCTGCGCGACAACGACCCGGCGCCACCGCGTCGGCGCCCGCTCGGCGGGTTGCTCCGCCGCTGACCGCTCGGAGAAACCGCAAAGACGCGAAGACGCAGAGATCCGGATTGCGAAGAGAGCTCTCTCGGCTGAGCGTCCTTTGCGCCTCTGCGGCTAGTACCTCGAATCCATTGAGGCGACGGGTTTCGCTTTCCATGGCCGCGCGGGCGTGCTCCATGTTGCGCCATGAGGAAGCTCTACCTGGTGAATCTGACGGTGGAAGAGCGTGAGGTACTGACCCAGCTGGTGAAGCGTGACCGTGTCTCCGGCTTGAAAAGGTTGCGCGCCGGCATCC
>CALFNG010000498.1 GCA_937902985.1 uncultured Myxococcales bacterium | reverse complement strand
AAGGGGGGGGTAAGGGGGGGTAAGGGGGAGGTGTGCCCGCGAACTGAAATTCTTGCGGGACGCCGCCTCACCGACCCGCCGCCCCCCCGTACCCGTCACGAAGAGTGCCGCGACGGCTTCGCTTCGGCGATTCGCGGGCGACGAGATACGCTATCGTCGATGTTCTCGGGTCGGCCGTGGTCGTCTGACGAGGAACGATGAATCGAGACCACCGCGTTCCGAGCGATCCAGCGGCACCGGCTCCCCTGGGCTCCTGGAAGGGGATCCCGCGCTACGAGGTCGTCCGCGTCATCGGCCAGGGCGGGATGGGCGCCGTCTACGAGGCCGTCGATCACGAGCGCCGCCAGCGAGTCGCGCTGAAGACGCTCTTGAACTTCACGCCCGACGCGCTTTATCGATTCAAGAACGAGTTTCGTACGCTCGTCGATATCCGGCATCGCAATCTCGTGCGGCTCCACGAGTTCGTCATGGCCGACGAGCGCGTCTTCTTCACGATGGAGCTCGTGCGCGGCATCGACTTTCGGACGTACGTGTCTCGGTCCGATCTGCGCGCGCCGGATGGCGGACCTCTTCGCCTGTCGAGCCCGGCGCCGACGCGGTTGTCTGCCGACCCCGTCGTTCTCACCGCCGCGGGCGGCCGACGCGACGGGCCTTCGCTCGGAGCCACGCCGGCGGATCCGGACCGGCTGCGGGCCGCGCTCCTCGGCCTGGCGGAAGGCGTCCATGCCCTTCATCGGGCGGGCAAGCTCCACCGAGACATCAAGCCGTCGAACGTGCTCGTCACGGCAGAGGGGCGGGTCGTGCTCCTCGATTTCGGCGTGGCGACCGAGCTCTCGATCCCCACGGAAGAAGCAGACGCGCCCGAATTCGTCGGCACGGCACGCTACATGGCGCCCGAGCAGGCGATGGCCGGGGCGCCGACGACCGCGAGCGACTGGTACAGCTTCGGCGTCATGCTCTACGAGGCACTCGTCGGGCGCCCCCCCTTCGTCGGGTCCGTGTTCGAGATCCTCTCGCAGAAGAACGTGCTCGAGGTCCCCCCTCCGTCGGCCACCGTCACGGGCGTGCCCGACGATCTCGACATCTTGTGCCGCGCCTTGTTGCAGATCGAACCGGCGATGCGCCCTGCGGGCGGCGAAATCGTCAAGCAGCTCCGCGCGAGGCGCGGCGCGGGGACGATGATCTCCAACGCGCCCCTCACCGACGCGGACGCCCTGTTCATCGGCCGTGAAACGCACCTCGCGCAGCTCCGCGACGCGCTCGAGGCCACCCGCGCGGGTCGCTCGATCACCGTTCGCGTGGGGGGCACCTCGGGCATGGGCAAGTCGACGCTCATGCAGCGATTCCTCGGTGAGGTCGCCGAAGGCGGAGACGCTATCGTGCTGCGCGGACGCGCCTACGAACGCGAGTCGGTGCCCTACAAGGCGGTCGACGGCGTCGTCGACGCGCTCAGCCGGCATCTGATGCGGCTGTCCGAGACGGATCCTTCGATTGCGCGGGTGCCGGGCATCTCGGCGCTCGCTCGGCTCTTTCCGGTGCTACGGCGCGTTCCCAGCATCGGCGAGGCCGCGGAAGAGGTCGTGGCCGATCCGCGGGAGGTGCGCCGCCGAGCCTTCGCCGGGCTGCGCGATCTGCTCACGGTGATCGGTCAACAGCAACCGCTGGTCGTCTACATCGACGACGTGCAGTGGGGAGACACCGACAGCGCCGCGTTGCTCGTCGAGCTCATGCGAGCTCCCCGCCCGGCGCCCCTGCTGCTGCTGATGACGTACCGGGACAACGAGATCGACACGAGCGCTTTTCTGTCGGAGATGAGCGCGCACTGGCCCCCCGGAGCCGAGATGCGCGACGTCATGGTCGGCCCTCTCGACCGAAACGACTCGCAGCGTCTGGCGCTCGCGCTCCTCGCGAGCGTCGACGACCTGGGGGAGCGAGTCGCGCACGCGGCCGCCCGCGAATCGGCCGGGAGTCCGTTTCTCATCGAGGAGCTGGTTCGCAGCAATCGGGGCGCCGACGCGACCGGCGCCGGTACCCTCAGCGTGCTCACGATCGATCAAATGGTCGCCGAACGCTGCAAGCGCCTGCCGGAGGACGCGCGGCGACTGCTCGAGATCGTCGCCGTGGGCGGACGCCCGCTCGCCGTACAGGTCGTCGCCGACGCGGCGCGCATTATCGACGTCGACGACATCATCGCGCTCGCCGTCTCGCGAAACTTCGTCCGGACCGGATGGCGCGACGGTCACGAGATGGTCGAGATGAGCCATGACCGAATCCGCGATGCGGTCGTAGGCCGGCTGTCGGCGAGCGCGTTGCGAGGGCATCACGCGCGCCTCGCCAACGTCCTCGAGTCGACGGCCGGCGCGGATCTCGAGGCGGTGGCGGTGCATCTTCAGGGCGCGGGCGACACCCACCGGGCCGCCACGTTCGCCGAACGCGCGGCGGAGCAAGCGGCAGCCAAGCTGGCGTTCGAGCAGGCCATACGGCTCTATCGCATGGCGATCGAAAAGACGGCGGCGTCGCCGCTGGACGCACGGCGCTTGCACCTGCGACTCGCGCAAGTCCTCGAGTGGGCGGGCCGCGGCACCGAGGCTGCCCATGTCTACCTGCGGGCGGCCGAGGACGCACCCGCCCTCCAGCGCGTCGATATCGAACGCGCGGCGGGCGAACAGCTTCTCACGTGTGGGCGCATCGACGAAGGCGTCGCCGTGCTCGATCGCATTCTCGCGTCCGTGCGCATGGGCCGGCCGCGCTCCGCGCTCACCGCCATCGTCTGGCTGCTGCTTTTTCGTCTCTATCTGAGGGTGCGCGGGCTGCGCTTCGTCGAGCGCGACCCCGACGACGTCGACCGACTGGACCGAGCCAAGATCGATATCCTCTACTCCGTCGAAATCGGGCTGAGCTTCGTCGATGCCATCCAGGCCGCATGCGTGCAGGCCCGGCATTTGATCCTCGCTCTCAAGGCGGGCGATCGACTCCAGGTGTTGCGCGCCGCCGCCCTCGGGGCCGCCACCGCGGCGAGCGCGGGGGGACGTCCGTCCGCGCACGAGCGCGAGCTCTCCGGGATCGTCCAGAGGCTGGCGGAAGCGTCGGAAGACTCCGAAAGTCGGGCGGTCTTCCTCGGGACCCGAGGGGTCAGCCTGTTTCTGCGGGGCCAATGGAGCGAGGCGCTCGAGCACCAGGACGTGGCCTACGCGAAATATCCGAACAATCGGGCGGGCTGGCACGCGAACGGCCAGCTGATCGCCATCTGGTCGCTCACCTGGTTGGGACGCATCGAGCACTTTCGCGAGCGTCAAGCGCGGCTTCTCGTCGACGCCGAGCAGCGCGGCGATCTGTACACGACGGTGAACTTGCGTATCGGGTACTCGAACCTCGCCTGGTTGGCGATCGACGAGGTCGACGCGGCTCGACGCCACGTCCGGGAGGCGATGGCGGTCTGGTCGCACCGGGGGTTTCACCTCCAGCACTACCGGGCCATGCTCGCCGACGCGAACATCGAACTCTACGCGGGCGAGGGGGCGCGCGCGTACGATCGCATCGCCCGCGATTGGGCGGCGCTCGAGAAGAGCTACCTGCTGCGCGTTCAATACATTCGCGCGGACGCCCAGTTCGCGCGGGCCCGCGCGGCCCTCGCCTCGAGCGACCGCGCTCCGGACGGGCGCGCTCGGCTGGCGGAGGCCGAGCGCCTCGCGCGGAGTCTCGCGGGCGAGCGAATGGCGTGGACGCAGCCGCTCGCGACGATGGTTCGGGCCGGCGTTGCGTCCATGGAGCCTCGAGGAGGCGAAGCCGCCCAGCTGCTGCGCACGGCGCTCGAGGAGGTCGAGGCGGCCGAGATGGCGATGCACGCCGCCGCGATTCGATATCAGCTCGGCTCGCTCCTCGGTGGCGACGCGGGGGCTGAGCTCACGGCGCGGGCGGAGCGCGCGATGACGAGCCAGGGCATTCGAGTGCCGGCGCGGTTCGCCGCGATGCTCGCGCCTGGCCGATGGGGGGAGCAAGCTTGAGCGGAACACCGACCGTTTTGCGACCAAGGCTCTCCGACGGCGCCTACATGAGCTACCGGCCCGCGTGCGAGGTGTCGGATCTCTTCGTGGCCGGTTGCGCCGAGCGTCGAGCCATCGGGATCTCCGCCATCGTCGGCGGGACGACCACGTCGCCGGATCTCGTGTCGTGTGCGCCGACGCCGTCGCGCTGACGAACCCTCCTCCCTCATGGTGGGTCTTCATGGAGATGAGGAGTTCGCTGACGCGTTCGGACATTCGGACATTCGGACATTCGGACATTCGGACATGAGGAGTGGTCGTCGCCGTCGGCCTTCCCGAGCGCCGCCGCAACTGTTAGCAATTGAGATGATGGCTCCTTCTGCGCCGGCCGAACGTTCCGATGCGCCGCGGGCCGCCGGCGACACGAGTGCCCTTTCGGGCTCACGAGTCGCGAGCCGCGCGTCGGGATCCGACTGGAAGGGAACGAGCCGCTACCAGGTGATTCGCGTGCTCGGCCACGGTGGGATGGGCGTCGTCTACGAAACCCTCGATGTCGAGCGGAGTCGCTTGGTCGCCCTGAAGGCGCTCATCCATTTCGATCCGGACACACTTTACGCGTTCAAGCGTGAGTTTCGAACGCTCGCGGACGTACAGCACGCGAACCTCGTGCGCCTCCATGAGCTCGTCGTCACCGACGAGCACGGCGCGTGCTTCGCGATGGAGCTCGTCCGGGGCGTCGATTTCTTGCAGTATGTGCAGAGGCCGGGCTTCCGAGCGTATGCCGAGGGCGACGCAAGCGCGCCGAACGCGGTAGAAACGCGGAGGGATCGACGGGAGACGACGCCCGCCGCCATCGACAAGCTCCGCCCGGCGCTCCGCCAGCTCGCCGAAGGGCTCGAAGCGCTGCACGGGGCCGGCAAACTCCATCGCGACGTCAAGCCCTCGAACGTGCTCGTCACCGAGGATGGGCGCGTCGTGATTCTGGACTTCGGCGTCGCGACCGAGTTGCCGCGCGTGGCCGACCGGAGCCTCACCGAGGCACACCAGATCGTCGGAAGCGCGCGATACATGGCCCCCGAGCAGGCGCTCGACGAGGCGCTGACGCCCGCGTCCGACTGGTACAGCGTCGGCGTCGTGCTCTACGAGGCTCTCGTGGGGCGTCCGCCGTTCGAGGGGTCTTCGCTCGAAGTCTTGACGATGAAAGTTCAGTCGGATCCGCGGCCGCCTTCGGAGTGCGTCGACGGCGTTCCGCCGGATCTCGACTCGCTGTGCCGCGCCCTCCTCGACTCCGATCCAGGCCGCCGTCCGACGGGTCCGGAGATCTTGCGGTCCCTCGGCGCGGTCGCCAGCGTCCGCCCGATGCCGCTTCAGCCTCTCAGCGAGTCCACGGCGCTCGTCGGTCGTGACGGGCAACTCGGTGCGCTGCGCGAGGCCTTCGAGGCGACGGTGTCCGGCCGTTGCGTGACCCTCATGGTGGGCGGCGCGTCGGGGATGGGAAAGTCCGCTGTCGCCCAGTACTTCCTCGACGGCCTCGTCGAACGAGGCGAGGCCACCGTCCTCCGGGGGCGCGCGTACGAGCGGGAGACGGTCCCGTACAAGGCGTTCGACGGGCTCATCGACGCGCTGAGCCGCCACCTCATTCATCTCGAAGAAGGGCAAGGTCCGGTCGCGTTGCCCCCGGACATCGCCGCGCTCGCGCGCATCTTCCCCGTCCTCCGGCGCGTCGCGAGCATCAAGCACGTGGCCGACGACAAGGCGACCGACCCGCTCAAGGTGCGGCGCCGGGCGTTCGGTGCGCTTCGCGAGCTGCTCGGCTCGATGGCAAGTCAGCAGCCCCTCGCGCTCTATATCGACGACGCGCAGTGGGGCGACGCCGACAGCGCGGGTCTGCTCCTCGATCTCGTGCGCCCGCCCCAGGCTCCGCCCGTGCTCTTCGTGCTCACCTACCGGGACAACGAGGCAGAGACCAGCGGCTTCCTGAACGCGATCCGCCGAGGCTGGGCGGCGCAGGCCGAGCAGAGGACGGTGACCGTCGGGCCGTTGCGGGTCGAAGAGGCGCGCCAGCTCGCCCTCAGTCTCCTCGACCCGTCGGACCCACTGGCGGAGCGGATTGCAGGCGCGGTCGCGCGCGAGTCCGGCGGGAGCCCGTTTCTCATCGAAGAGGTCGTGCGGACGAATCGGCGCGCGGCCGATCGGGCGATGGGCGACACGTTGGAGGTGTTGACGCTCGACCAGATGGTCAGCGAGAGGATGGAACGGCTCTCGGATTCGGCGCGCGGGTTCCTCGAGATGGTGGCCGTCGCCGGCCGTCCGCTTCCGGTCTCGGTCGTGGCGGAGGCTTCGGGCGTCGCCGGGGAACTCGAGGATGTGATCGGGGCGCTGCGCGCTCGCCGCTTTCTGCATGCCGGGTTGCAGCAATCCCGAGAAGCGCTCGACGCCGCGTACCCGAAGACCAAAAACCACCACGCCGGCTGGCAGGTCAACGCGAACCTCTTCGGCGTGTATGCGCTCCACCAGCTGGGCGAGATCGAGGAGCTTGGCGCCCGCACGACGCGCCTGCTCTCCGAAGCCGATCAGCGAGGGGACCTGTACACTTCCGTCAACCTGCATACGACGATGAGCGTGGTCTTGGCCCTCGTGGCGGACGACCCCGATGCCGCGCGCCGCACGTCGCACGAGGCCATGGCCCAGTGGTCGCAGCGGGGCTTCCTCGTGCAGCATATGCAGACGATGGTCTATCAGGCGGAAATCGAACTCTACGTCGGCGACGGCACGCGCGCGTTCGAGCGCATGGAGCGCGACGCCGCCGCCTTGAACCGGAGCTTCCTTCTGAAGGTGCAGTTCATTCGTGGGTTCGCGCTATTCGCGCGCGGCCGCAGCGCTGTGGCCGCGGCCGCGGCCGCGGCGACGCCGGCGCGGCGGGCAGATC
>CALFNG010000497.1 GCA_937902985.1 uncultured Myxococcales bacterium | reverse complement strand
CATACGAGATGCCTAAGTGACTGGAGTTCAGGACGTGTGCTCTTCCGATCTAGGACGCCCGAAGGGCAGCAGGCGGGTCTTGTCCGGGTGCAGATGTAACCCGTACCTCTCGAAGCGCTGTCCAAGGACGCTCATCACCCGCTTCGCGTCGTCCTCCCGTTCAAAGCCAATGACAAAATCATCGGCATAGCGAACCAGGTGCGCCTTGCCCCTACCGTTCCGGCAAGCGTGACCCACACGGCGGAGAGCCGCGCGTAGCTTCTTCCGCGACGACGGCGGGCGTCGTCAGGAGGAGCGAGCGATGGACGAATCTCTGGTCGGACTGAGGGCCGCTTTTGACGCGTGGCGGAGTAGGAAACAGCACCCGCGGGAGGCGGTTCCGGGGGCTCTCTTGGAGCGAGCGCGCGCGGCAGCGCGGCGTCACGGGGCGGCGGCGGTCGCTCGGGCGACGAAGGTGGAGCGGGGGCGCCTCGCGCTCGGTGCGAAGGGCCCCGGTGAAGGGGAGGTCACCGCAGCGGGCGCCCCCGCGTATTCGCGTCTGGAGATGCCGGCGTCGAAGACGCCCACGAGCCGGCCGTTCGCCGAGGTCGAGACGCCGACCGGACTGAAGGTCCGGCTGTTCACGGACACCGGCGAGGCGCTCGGGCTGCTCTCGGCGCTCTTCGGCGTGGGAGGTGCGCGATGATCCAGATCCCCCCCAATGCCAACGTGGTGGTGATGCACGAGCCGATCAACTTCCGCACCGGCATCGACGGCACCGCGGCGATCGCCCGGCTCGTGCTCGACAAGGAGCCCATGGGCGGTGCGTTCTTCGTGTTCAAGAACCGCCGTGGTCACATGCTGCGCGTTCTGTACTACGACGGGTCGGGGTACTGGCTGTGCACGAAGCGGTTATCAAAGGGTTGTTTCTCCGCGTGGCCCAAGGGTGACGGCACGAGCCGCTGCTCCGCTCTACTCGCCCGCGAGCTGCAGGTCCTGATCTGGGGCGGCGACCCCGCCCGTTGCGCCTTCCCCGATCTCTGGCGCAGGGTCGCGTAGCTCGCTCGGCGGTGCTCGCGGCGGCGAGTCCCCCTGCTTGCATCGTTGCCGATATACCCAGGGCAGGTAGTGCTCGGGCCTCTTGGCAAGATCCTCGTGATTGCGCAGGCAGTCGGTGATGTACGCAACGGGCTCGACGTCGTTGGCGCGCGCCGTGGCGATGATCGACATCGAGTGGTCGCCGACCACGGCGCCGTTTTCGGTCTTGTAGTTGAAGGAGCCTGCGAGATAGCGGACCGGCATGATGAGCGCTTGCTCGACGAGGTTGGTGTCGAGCGGGACGCCGGGCACCTCGCAGAAGCGGACCAGCCGCTCCCACTGGTTGATGACGAAGGTCACGGGCTCCCAGAGCGGCGAGTTCGGCTCGACGCGCTTGCCAGCAATCCGCTCGTCGCACATCGCCTTCAGCTTCAGCATCGCGGGCTTCGAGTGCTGCCGGTGGTAGAGCATCCGCTCGACGGGGTGGAGGCCGAGCGCCTTGGCCTTGTCGTTGTTGTGGAAGACAAGGTCGTAGACCTGCCCGGCCTCGGCGTACTCGGCGGGGTATTTGTCCCGGATGTCGCGAAACTTCAAAAACGCGTGGGCGTTACACGTGACCTCGATCAACTTGTCGGCGTGCTCGTGGTCGAAGTTCTTCGAGGCGCCGTCGGTGCACTTCACCAGCTTCGGACTCGAGAGCAGGCGACGGCGCATGACTTGGTCGACGATCTCTCCGGCGTGATGGCGCCCCGTGCAATACAGGACGACCGGGCCCTGCGGTGTCTCCCAGTACGACCCAGTCGCGTTGATCCCGGTCCGCACGTCCTTCGTCGACTCGCCGAGGGCGCGGAGCGCGGCGATCTCGGCGTCAATCTGCTTCTTCAGGGAGATGACCACCGATTGGGTGTCGTCGATCCGAAAGTTCGTCGACTTTCGGATCGCGTGATTCTCGATCGCCCTGTACAGCGGCAAGAGGGCGTCGTCGCCTTGGTCGACGAGCTCCCACTGGTTCGCGTCGGACATCGGGACGCCCCACCCATCGTGCAGGGAATCGAGGCGCTTAAACGGCGAGCTGCTGAAGTAGTGCATCACCATGAGGAAGGCGCACGCCGACCAGTCGTAGCGGATGTAGTCGGTACCGAAACCCTCCTGGACGTAGGCCGGCCCCTCGGCTCGGACAATACGACCGCAATTCCTGCACCGCCCCTGCTCGTAGTGGTGTTGCTCGGCGGCAAAAAGGGGCTGGCCTTTGATCCGGACGATGGTCTTGTCGCGGTAGTGGGTCATGTTGCCCTGCTTGCACGCGTCGCACGGCGCACCGATCACGCCCGACGGCAGCGTGTAGTGGAAGTGCTCCGCCGACCGATACGCGCTCGCCCCGTTTCGGCCGTGTCCCTTGCGACCGTTCGCGCCGCCAGAGGGCGTATCAGCCGATTCGGGCTCACTGGCGCTCGGCGTGCTCGTGTCGGGCGACGACGCGCTGTCCGTCGCAGCATCGCTCGAGCCGTTGGTGTCGGCTACTGGCTCCTCCGTGTCCTTCTCCGCGGCGGCGGCCGCCGCTGCGACCTTGGCCGCCATGCGCTGCTGCCTGTCCTCGGCGCGCCCGATCTGCTTGGACACCAGGGCGCCGACGATGGGCCAGTCGCCGGGCTCGAGTTGTTTCTGGTCAATCCGATGACGCAGGTCGCACAGCCCGTCGAGGGTGATCTCGACCCGCTCCGTCTCGGGCCGACCCTTCGGCGACGTCACGCCGTCTCCCGGAGAAGCCGCGTGGCGTGGCGCCGGAGCGGGTACGTGAAGAGCGCCTTTCTCGTGCCCCCGTACAAGTAGTGGTTGCCACGCTTCGACCGACCCGCGGTCTCGCCCAAGTACAGCCAGTTCGCGGCGCGGTAACACGTCCCGCGAAACCGAGTGGTGTCGACGAAGGTCTCGGCCAGCACCACGGGGTGTTTCCACACTGCCTGCCAGTCCGCGCTCAAGCGCCGCAGGTTCGCCGCCAGGATCTTCGAGGCGAGGTGACGCACGCGGACCCACGGCAAAATCAAGAAGCGGACGTTGTTCACGACCAGGTGCAGCCGGCGCCGCTTCGTCGCCTCGTCCCATCCGATGTACTTGTCGCGCAGCGGCGCCTGCAGCGCAGCCGACGCCCACCCCAGCAGCCCCACCAACTCGCCGTCCAGCAACGCGGCATAGAGAAGGTGCTCGCCGACGATCGTGCGGTCGCCAAGGTAGTGATAGCGATCCATGTACAGCCGCCAGCCCAGACGCTCCTCGCTGGCGATCGGCCGAACCAAGAGGGTGTCGAGATCCGCGTCCGGGTCGCGGACCTCGAGGCCAACGAGGGCAACGAGGTCGGGCGGAAGCGCAAGCCCTGCGAAAGCACGTCGATCGCCCGTCCGACGCGCCGACGGCGGCGGCAACTTCACAAGGCCCCGCTCCTCGAGTCGAAGCAGAAGGTCCGTGCAGGCGTACACGCTCCACGCGCCGTTCGCCTGTCGCCAGCGCCACGCGTCGCATACAGCCTTTGCGACCTCACGCCGCGTCGCCATCGACGCGCACTTCTCCTTCAAAAACTCCAAGTCTGCGGTCGTGACCTCGCGGTTGCGGTATCGGAGGTGAACGACGTCCTCGCGGAGGGCAGACGTCTCGAGCGCCATAAATCAGCGTATGGCACGCCCAGATCGAAGACGCCAGCGGATTCTTCACGGCGCTTGCCCGGCGCTCACCCCGTCACGCTTGCCGGAACAGTAGCTTGCGACGCACATGATTCCTTGTGAGGACGGGCACGCACAGGAACGCTCGCTCTCATCGGAGGTCCTCGACCTCGTCGAGGCCAACGATATCTGGATCGCCGACCGGAACTTCTGTACGACGCCCCTGCTATTCGGAATCGCGAAGCGGGACGGCTTCTTTGTAGTTCGCCATCACGCCAATCTGACGCTCGTATCGAGCGGAACCCCGCGATCGTGCGGCCGAACGGACACGGGAAGTGTCTTCGAGCAGTCCGTGACAATCGCGGACTCGGCTGGCCGAACGATGGTCGTGCGCCGAATCATCCTTCGACTCGACAAGCCAACAAGAGACCGTGATGTCGAGATGTCCATTCTCACGAACCTGCCCAAGGCAGTCATCAGCGCCGTTGCGGTGGCCGATGTGTACAGAAGGAGATGGTCGCTGGAGACGTTGTTCCAGTCACTCACCCAGATGCTCGAAGGAGAGATCGACACGCTCGGGTATCCCCGCGCCGCTCTACTCGGGTTCGGTCTCGCACTGGCGACGTACAACATCCTGTCAACTGTCCAAGCTGCCCTTCGTGGCGCGTTTGGCATCGAGAAGGTGCAAGCGGAGGTGTCTGGGTACTACATCGCCAATGAGGTCCGGGCGACGGCTCCAGGCATGGCCATCGCTATCGACACCATAGCGTGGAAGCGCTTCGAGACAATCGAACCGGCAAAGCTCGCACGTCAGCTGGTTCGTTGGGCGTTGCTCGTAAACCTCGCCAAGCTCAAGCGCCACCCACGCGGCACCAAGATACCCGTTCCAAAAAGGACCCGCTTCGCTGATAAGGGCCACGTATCTACTGCCCGCTTGCTCGCGAAATCACGGGAAAAAGCACCTTGAAGGGGCTGCCCTCACGACCCCAAGCCCCTCCCTCGCTGAGCCATCCAGATCGGAAGAGCACACGTCTGAACTCCAGTCACTTAGGCATCTC
>CALFNG010000496.1 GCA_937902985.1 uncultured Myxococcales bacterium | reverse complement strand
CGCCCGCGGGCGGGCGCGCCTCGCTCGCCTGCCTCGCGGCGAGGCGTGGATCCTCGTCGACGCGCCCGGACGCGCCCGCGGGTCGACGCGCCTCGCTCTCGACGCGGCGCCGCGGTCGGTCACGGTCGAACTCGCGGCCGCGCACGCCCTCGACGTGGTGGTGAACGACGACGTCGGGGTCCCCGTCGACGGCGCCGAGCTCGAAGTGTTGGCCGGGTCGCCGCTGCCCATCGGGGGGCGCACGGGCCCCGATGGACGCGCGCACGTCGGGCGGCTCGGCGTCGGGCTCTGGCGCGTCGGGGCGCGATCGCCAGGCTACGAGGACGTCACTGGCCGCGGCCTCGAGGGGGCCCCGCTGGTGCTCGTCCTGCGGAAGCTCGGCGCCCTTGCCGTGCATGTGATCGGCGAGGCCGACGCGCCCGCCGCGGGAGCGCACGTGGCGGTTGCGGGCGCGACGCTCTGGCCGGCGCGTATGGCGACCGCCGACGCCGGCGGCGACGTCCGCATCGGCGGCCTCGAGGCGGGGACGTACGCCCTTCGCGCCACGAGAGACGACGCCGTCTCGGCCATCGACTTCGACGTCGCGGTCGGTCGTGGCGAAGACAAGCCGGTGGTGCTCCGGCTCGCCCGCGGGCGCTTCGTCGCGGCGCGCGTGACCGACGGGGACGCGGCCGACGCCGACCCGGTCCGCAGCGCGCGCGTCACCGTCGCCGAGGGCGGGCTCTCGCCGTTTCCCCTCGAGGCGACGACGGACGAGTCCGGGCGCGCGAGGCTGGGGCCGATCGCGCCGGGTGGCGCGACGCTGAGCGCGCGCGCGGACGGGTTCGTCGCCCGCGGGACCGTGGTCGTCCCTGACCCGCCGCCCGCCGAGCTCAGGGTCGCCCTCGCGCGAGCCGGCGCGATGACGGGTCGCGTGGTCGACGTGCACGGCCAGCCCATCGACGGCGCGACGCTCGAGATCGTGGGGACCGACCTGGCCGGTCAGCCGATCTTCGACGACCCGCAGCGCACGGTGTTCCAGGCCGCGCACTTCGACGCAATGCTCGCCGGGCCATCGCCGCTCTTGCCCGCCGGCGAGCTCGGCGTGGTCGCGGGGCCGGTGCCGCCGATCCCGGGCGGGAACGCGAGCGGCGCCCGCGCCGCTGCGCCGGGATTGCCGTCGGCGTTCGCGCGAGCGGCGCCAGGGATGCAAGCCGCGCAAGTCGCCGCGCCCTGGGTGACCGGCGCTGACGGGACCTTCCGCGCGTCGCCCGCGTCGCCCGGCCGCGTGGGCGTCGTGGTCCGTCACCCGCAGTACGTCGAGGCGCAGAGCGAGCTCGTGACCCTCGCGCCCGGCGGCGAAGCGCACGTCGAGGTTGTGATGCACGAAGGCGGCGCGCTCGAGGGGCGCGTCGTCGATGCCCGGGGCCGCCCCATCGAGAGCGCGCGCGTGGTCGTATCCGCGACCCGCGGCTCGCTCGAGCGCAGCACCCGGACCGCGAGCGACGGGTCGTTCGTGTTCGTCGCGCTCCCCGAGGCCGTCCTCGTGAGCGCGAGCGCTTCCGACGGCGACACGCCCGACGTCCGGACGACGGTCGCGGTCCCGGAGGGCGGCCGCAAAGAACTGACGATCGCGCTGCCCGAGGCGCGCGACGCCTTGCCGGTCGCCGTCGTCGACGCGAGCGGGTGGCCCGTGGAGGCCGCGCAGGTGAGCGCGAGCTCGCTCTCGCCCGAGTCCGTGCTGAGGACGACCGCGTTCACCGATGGCCATGGCGACGCCTCGCTTCGCCGGGCCCGCGGCCTGCCCCTTCGTGTCGAGGTCCGCGCGCCCTCGCATGCGCCTCGCGTCGTCACCGCCGACGGCAGCGAGGAGTCGCTGCGAGTCGAGCTCGCGCCGGCCGAGCGCGCGACGGGCGAGGTCGCCGCCGAGCGCGGCCGCGCTCCGATCGCGGGCGCGACGGTCACGCTCTACACCGACCTCGGAGCGAGGCGCGCGCGGACGGATGCCGCGGGCGGGTTCGCGCTCGCCGAGCTCGCGCCGGGCAACGCGCGCATGACGGTGCGTGCGGCGGGCTACGCCCCCGCGACGCGCTCGGTCGCCATTCCTTCGAGCGACGGCCGTCGCGCATTCGCGATCCCGCGCGTCGAGCTCGCGGCCGAAGGCACCATCGAAGGCGAAGTGGTCGACGGTCGTGGCGATCCCATCGCCGGCGCGCGCGTCGCCAAGGACGACGTGCCCACCTGGCTGCTCGTTGGCCCAAACGCCGACGCCAACCAGGCCAACCTCGCCGTCACCGACGCGAAGGGCCGCTTCGTGCTTCATGAGCTCCCCGAGGGCGCGGTGTCGCTCGATGCGTACGCGCCGGGCGTCGGCCGCTCCCGCCCCGGCAGCGTGAAGGTCACAGCGGGACGGACGACCGAGCGGGTGCGCATCGTCGTCGCCCCGGGCGACGAGGGGGCCGCGACGGACCTCGCCGCCAGCGGCGGCGTCGCGGTGACGCTCGGCGAGACCGGCGCTCCGACGGAGGTCGTGTTGGTCTCGGTGGTCGAGCAGAGCGAAGCCGAGCGCGCGGGCCTCGTGCCCGGCGACGTGCTCGTCGCGGTCGACGGCGCGAGCGTCGCGACCATGGAAGAGGTGCGCGCGAAGCTCAGCGGACCGCTCGCCGAAGACGTGGTCGTCGGGGTGCGGCGCGGCGATCGAAGCTTCACCCTGCGCGTGGGACGCGAGGCGATCCGGCGCTGAGCCGCGCTCGGCCGGTCACTCGCGCGCGAAGAGGATCGAGCGCCCGTCGAGGACGTACCATCGCATGGTGTCGGTCGGCTGGAACGTGAAGGTCTGCGGGTGGGTGGGTCCGTCGCGCTCGGTCGTGACGACCACGGCGTTCGCGTCTTCTCGGACCACCTCGTAGCGTCCCGCTTGCGACTGCCGCGCCGACGTGACGAAGATCTGGTTGCGCCGGAACTCGAGCTCGATGCTCGACGCGAACGCGTTGGCCGCCGGCACCCCCTCGGCGCCCGCGCCTTCGGCGCGCACGCCGATCCATCGCCCCTCGAGCCGGTCCGAGCTCGCGGGAGTTCGACACGCGACCGCCGCCGCCGCGAGGCCGACCCACGCCGGGCTCGACCCTCCGCCCCACCCGCCCTGTCCGCCGCGCGCGGTCACGGCCCGTGCTCCGGCTGGCGGAGGAACTCGGCGATCTCGGGCGAGATGCGCCGCAGCGCGAGCTGCGCGTCGATGCATGCGAGGCGCGTCGAGCCCTCGGTGCAGAGGAGCCCGTCGACCGCGCGCACGATCCGGTATTCGAAGCGCACGCTCGCCGCGCCGATCTCCGCGATGGACACGTGGACGTCGAGCTCTTCGTCGAAGCGCGCCGGCGCGCGGTACTTGACCGAGAGCTCGACGACCGGAAGGTGAACGCCGTGCGCGGCCCAGTCGGCATAGGTCACGCCCCGGCGCCGGAGCCATTCGATGCGCGCGACCTCGAGGTACGAGACGTAGCTCGCGTGGTGCACGATGCCCATGAGGTCCGTCTCGCCGAACCGGACGCGCACACGCACGACGCTGAGAGCCGCTGCCGGATCGATCGGAGCCGAGTGCGTGGGCGATTGCATCGCAGCCGTAGCGCGTTACCACGAACGCGCGGCGCGCGTCACGGGGGGCAGCTACGCTGGATCCATCGAGACATGCCGCTCTCCTCCTCTGCGCCGCCTGCGCCCAAGCGGCACCTGACGGTCCTCAACAACAAGGAAGCGAACGCGGACCCGACCGGCGACGGTTCGGCCCCACGCCGCCCCTGGCAGTGGGTGGGGTTCGGTGCGCTCGCGATCTTCACCGCGTGGATTCCGCTCGCCGGGCTCGCCGGCGCGGCCGCGGCGCGTCTCGGCGAGAGCACCTTCGCCGGCGCGGGGATCGGGATCGTCACGGTCTACGCGGCGGCGCTCGCCCTCGGCGCGGCGCTCGGCGGGTTCCTGGTCGGGCGCTGGGGGACGGCGGGGGTCGGCCTCCGCGAGGCGGCGCTCGCGGGCCTCGGGGCCTCGGCGGTCGCGGTCGTCATCACGTGGGTCTCGTTCGGCCCGTCGGTGGGGACGCTCCTCGTCGCCGCGGTCGCCACGCCGATGGCGGCGGTCGGCGGCCGCCTCGGCCTTCGGGCGCGGCGCCCCCTAGGAAGCCGTCGCGCATAGCGCGACCGCCTCCGTCGTGACTTCCCAGGACGCCAGGACGCGGACGGCTGCGCCGCCGCTAGTAGACCGTTCCCCAAGTAGCGCTAATAACTTGGCCCGTGCCCGTGGGAGGTGGCACGGGGCATGGTCGTGCGACCGGCGACCGAGGTGCAGCTGAGCGGGCAGGAGCGCGAGCAACTGGAGGCCCTGTTGCGTGCCCGCGGGTGTACGGTCGCGGAACATCGTCGAGCGCGCATCGTACTTCTGGCCGCAGACGGTTGTTCCACCGAGCAGATCGCCGAGCAGGTCGGGATTCCAGCGTGCACGGTGTCGTCGCCACCGCGTGCGATCCGATGCCCGACGGCGAAGGGCTCAGCGGCTGGACGCTCGATATCTTGCTCGAGGAATTGCCGCTACGCGGGGTCGAAGCACCGAGCCGCAGCAGCGTCTATCGCATCCTGACCAAGGTCTGAGGGCCCTGCTGGCGCAGAGCAGACGGTCGCCGGACCTATGCCTGCGGAGAGCGGTCCCTTCGTCTTCGGGGACACGCACGCCCCGAACGGCGACGGCTTCTTTGTGACGGATGGGAAGTCAGCCCTTCAGGGGCCCTTCATCCGTGACGGCGCCGCCGCCGTGCGCGAGCACCTGGCGGCGATCATCGTGGGCGCGTTCAAGGCGGAGGTTCCTGAGCGCCCCGAATCGCTTCGCCAGGAATACGAGCGCGGCCTTCGCGTTCCGTTGCTCGTTTGGGGTCAGATCGGCGGACGCTCGCGTCTCGGTCGGCCGTCTGGCGCGCGACCAGACGACGCGCTCTCGAAGGATCGGCATGTCGCGAGCCTGACCATGCTTGAGCGGTCAGGCAAACGCGTCAAGGCCGGAAACTCAAACGACCCACTACCGGCCCTCTCCCTCGGAGGGAGAACGCCATCCCCTCTCCCTCTCGAGCGTCGGGGTCGCGTTGCGGAGGCTCGCGTAACACCGGCGGGTGGGACGTCGATCACTTGTTGGGCGGTGGGGGAACGGGGGGCAACTCGCCCCCCACGCATACGCTGAAATCGAAGAAGAGGAACTCGAGCGCCTTCTCCTCGGGAGACATCTCGCCGCCCGTGCACGACGCCGGAATGGCGGCGGTGCTCGTCGTGCCGTTCGCTCCGACGTGAACGTCGGTGACGACGGCGCGCCCGCAGGGCGGGGTCACGTAGCCCCCGTCGGTCGACGGGACGGGAACATCGACCGAGAGAGTCTCCACGGGACCGCCCGCGCCGTCGGCGTCGCCCCCGTCTGCGCCGCCGTCGGCGTCCCCTGTGTTGCCCGCGAAGACCCATCGCCTCGTGGTCTCCGGATTCACGCCCGACACGGTGCGGCTCACGTCCTCGGGGTCGAGGGAGACCGCGCCGGTCGAGTCGAGGGCGCCCACCGCGGCGAGCCACTTCGCGTACGACTGTCCCTCGTGGTACGTCGTGTCCGGATGACAAGGGCCCGGTGCGCCGGCGTCGGTCGCGGCCCAGTCGGCGACCCCCTGAAAGTCGGCCGGGCCGTTCTTGAGCCACGTCTCCTGATCGTGAATGGCGATGAGGCGCCCTCCCTCGGAGAGCCAGTCGTGCATCGGCGTCATGTCGGGCTTCGTCTGGTTGTTCTCCCCGCACTCGCAGCCGAGAGCCACGAGGTCGTAGGCCTCGAGCGCGGCCTTCGTGCTCCAGAGTGGGCACGGGCCGGCTGCGCCGGTGCAGTCGCCAGCCGGCCCATCGCCTCCGCCGAGCAAGTCGGGACCCGGCCCGGCGCCGCGGTACACGTGGACCCGACCGCGGCCACTCGGGCCGGTGAACTCCTGCGGGTCGATCCCGACGCGACCCAGAAAGCACGCGAGCTGATCGCACGCCCCCGTGAGCAAGGCCATTTGCGGCATGTCCCCTTCGAGTCGGCTGCGCGGAAGGCGCGTGAGCTCGGCCGGCACCTGGGTGGTCTGGCATTGCGTCACGTTCGGCACGAAGGTCTCGCGCCGCCATTTCCCGACCTGCACAACGAGCGAAACGCTCGGACCCGCGGGGACGTTCGTGAGGACGAACGCGCCTTTCTCGTCGGTCGGGGTCGCCGCCAGGAACTGCCCGACCGACACGGAGCACGTGTTGCAATCGTGCGTGCCCTGGGCGATAGGGCCGAGGGACCCCTCGGGGATGAACACGACGGCGTTGTAGAGCGGGATCTTCCCCACCGGATCGTAGACGACGCCGCTCAGCGTGGTCGCGCAAACCCCCTGGTCGGGCAGCGCCAAACAGCCGAACGGACCGGCGAACGGGCACAGGCCGCCGCCGTCTTCGCTGAACGGATTCGCGTCCGTCTCGACGCTCGCGTCGACCGGGGGAAGCGCGGCGTCGAAAGATGGAACGGTCGCACCGGCCGCGATCGGCCGTCTCGATCGCGTCGGCGCTGACGCACCCCGAAGACACGAGACTGAAGACCAGCGCGAAGGCGCAGACGGCGCCGCCGATGGCGGAGTGCATGGTGAACCCCTCGACGGCGAACTCTACCCTTCGCGAGGGTCTCGAGCCAGCGACCGTTCGCTGAACGGACGGGCGCCCGAGCGCGAGCAGCGGCTGCGCGTCGCGAACGCGTGCGGGCCACGCGGCTACGCGGTTAGCGGCTACGCGGCTACGCGATCGGCGTCTCCGGCTCGCACTCGCCTTCCGGCGGTCCGATCAAAGGCGTGGTGTCCTCGTCCGGAACGGGCGAAGGCTCGGGCGGCCGCGGGGGGGGTGGGGGCGGCGCGGGCGGCGCCGTCACCTCGCCCAGCGTGAAGCTCTCGCGGTCGATCTTGCCCGCGATCTCTCCGAGCAGGGGCTGGGTGTCGATGAACGCCAGCATTCCTCGCGCCAGCTCCCGGTAACGCCGCCGGTCGATGTTGCCCCGCAGGAGCTCGACGCGGAGGAAGATCGCCGCGGTTTGCGCGACGTCGCAGAGGCAGTACGCGTTGACCTCGTCGATCCGGCCGGCGTGCACCATCGGCAGCACCTGGGAGCCGTCGACGCCGACCTTGCCGGGGAAGCCGACGAGCTTGGCGTACGCGTCGAGGCGCGCGCTCTTCGCGGCCCCGAAGTCGGCCAGGAAATCCATGAGGTCGAAGTGCCCCTCGCTCGAGTAGCGGTAGCGCGTGTTCCGGTCGGTGAACCACCACGGCATCGGTATCCCGTGCTTCAGCGCGCGGCTGGTGATGACGGGCATGTCGAAGCCGCGACCGTTCCAGGTGATGACGGTCGGGCGCGACGCGTCGAGCCACCGCGCGAAGTCGGCCAGCATCTGCCCCTCGCCGCCGTGTTCGCCGACCACGCCGAGGCGCTTCGGCACGTAGTCCTCGAGGAGCAGGCAGCCGATGGTGACGATCTGGTTGTGCGGGGGCGGCGGCACGCGCTCGCTTTCCTCGGTCCGAGGAAGCTCGGGGTCGGGGATGGTTTCGATGTCGAGAACGAGATGGCGTTGGCTCGATGGCTGGCTCAAAACTTGGCCCTCTTTCCCCTGATTCTCTATCGCGAATGGACGACGGAGGATGAAATGAACACCGAGGATCGCCGCGCGCCTGGAGCGACGCGGATGCCGTTCGACGCGCTGGTCGAGGTTGGGGGCGCGCTCGGGCCTTCGTTCGAAGCGCAGGCCGTAAACGTTTCCGAAGACGGGATGCACTTGCGAACGGCGTACCTGCCCGAGCAAGGGCAGCCGCTGACGTGCCGCTTCGACGGAGGGCCCGGAGGTCAGAGCGTACTCGCGTCCGGCGAGGTGGTCTGGTCGGAAGGTGCCGAGAGAGGCGGCGAGTTCGGGATCCGCTTCACGGACATGGACGCCGAGAGCGTCGACTCCCTGAAGCGAATCTGCGGCGTCCCCGCGGCAGACGGGCCAAACGTCGCGGGCGCTCCCGGTGCGCCCCCGCCGGTGCATTCGGGGTCGAAGGTGCGCCTGCACATCGACGGACTCGCGTCCCCGATGAAAGCCAAGATTCGCGACGCACGCGCTCTCGACGTGACCGTCGGGAGCGATCTCGGCTTCCTGCAGGTGGGCAGGCAGCTCGAGCTCGAGGACGCGACCAGCGGCAACAAGCGACCGGCGAGCATCGATCGCGTCGAGGTGGCTGTGGATCCCACGTCGCACGTGCCGCAGCTCGTCGTGACCCTGCGCTACTCCGACACGCAGTCGTCTGCGGAGCTGAACGTTCCGTGGACGGCGCCGGCAGCGGCGGGGAACGCTCCGCGAGCTTCGCGCGCGGACGATCTGGCCGCCGTGGAAGAGGCGTCGGCCCGCATGAAGGGCGCGCTCGCCGAGAACCTGTCGCGCGTCGGCCCCGCCGTCGAGCGCTTCGCCGAGCGCGCAAAGACGATGGTGAAGCTGCTCGCGAAGCGACGCCGCGAAGAGAAGTCGCCGGTCCGCCGCACCACCGCGCCCGCGCCGGGCGGGGGGCTCCACGCGGCCGGGCGTCGCGTCGTTCGTGGAGACGACGCCATCCCCGTCGACGGCGCCACGGTCATGAAGAGGCCGGCGGGACCGATCTTCAAGCGCAAGGCGACGATCGCCGGGGCCGTGATGATCGCGGCCGTGCTCGGCGCGATCGTGCTGAAGAAGGCGCACCACGACGACGTCGCAGACGGCGCTTCGCCGGGCGCCTCGTCGACGACCTCCGAAGTGGCGCCGCCCGCCTCGGGAGCCATGACGCCGCCCGCGTCGCCGGTCGAGGCCGCGCCCGCGTTTCCGCCGACCTTCGCCGCGCCCGGGCAGATGGCCTCGGCGGACGACGACGCCACCAAGGGCGCCCGCAAGAAGCACCTCCACGTGGCGCCGTTCGGCAACGGACCGGTGCACCACGGCAACGTGCTCCGCCTGAAGATGGACGCCCCCATCGAGTCGATCGAAGGCGCCCAGCAACCGACGGGTTTCGTGGTCAAGGTGCCTGGTCGCAAGGCGGTCGAGGCGGCGGCGCCGCTCGCGGCGCGCGACTCGCGCATCGCGGCCATCAAGGTCGCGAACGGAGGGGCCGGCGCCGAGCTCACGGTCGCCTTCAAAGACGGCGTCCCGAACTACCAGGTGAGCGCGCGGGGCGACACCCTCGTCATCGCGCTCGCGCCGGTGGGCACGGTCGACGACACGATGGCCAAGAAGGACGAGAAAGGCGCGTCCAAGCACGGCAAGCACCACCACAAGGGTGAAGAGCAGTTCTGAAGTAGACGCTTGGAGTAAAGAGACTACCGCCGCCCGCGACCCTTCCGGGTCTCGCGGGCGAGCACGGTCTCGCTCGTCGCCACGAGGTCCCACCCGTCTCGCTCGCCCCGCCCCAGGCGCAGGGCCCCGGCATAGGCGATCATCGCGGCGTTGTCGGTGCAGCTCGCGAGGGGCGGGACGAGGACGCGAATGCCCCGCGCGGCCCCGAGCTCCGAGGTGCGGCGCCGGAGCTCGCTGTTCGCGGCGACGCCGCCGCCGAGCACGACGTCGCCGACCTGCTCGCGGAGGGCGGCGTCGATCACCTTGCGCGCGAGCGACGAGGTCACCGCGGTCTGGAACGCGGCGCATACGTCGGCGACGCGCTCGCTCGATAGCGGCCCTGCGCGCGCGACGAGCTGGGCTACCTGGGTCTTGATCCCGGAAAAGCTCATCTGGATAGAGCCGGCGGCGTTCATCGGCGCCGAGAGCTTCACGGTCGACGCGTTGCCGGTCGGCGCGAGGCGGTCGATCGCCGGGCCGCCGGGGTATCCGAGCCCGAGGAGCTTGGCGACCTTGTCGAACGCCTCGCCCGCGGCGTCGTCGCGAGTGGCCCCGAGCTCCACGATCGCGTCGGCGCGCGGCGCGTCGACCCGATAGATCGCCGTGTGCCCGCCGGACGCGAGGAGGGACACGAAGGGGAACCGCGGCGTCGCGGCGTCGTGTTGCCCGCGGCGCAGAAAGACGGCGAGCAGGTGCCCCATCAGGTGATCGACCCCCACGAGCGGCTTGCCCGTGGCCCACGCGAGCCCCTTCGCGGTCTGGACCCCGACGAGCAGCGCGCCCACGAGGCCGGGCCGGTTCGTCACGGCTACCCCGTCGACGGCGTCCATCGCGACGCCGGCGCGCGCGAGCGCCTCGCGAACCACCGGGCCCACGCTTCGCAGGTGATCGCGCGAGGCGAGCTCGGGCACGACCCCGCCGTAGAGCGCGTGCATCTTCACCTGCGAATGAACGACGTCGGAGACGACTTGCCCCGCGTCGTCGACCACCGCGGCGCCCGTCTCGTCGCACGACGATTCGATACCTAGAACGAGCACGCGCCCTCCTGCCGCTGCAGAGAAAACACGGCGAAGAGGTTGTTCTGGGGGGGCGCAGACCCGCCGCCATCGGGGGGGCCGGTGACCAGGTTGGGCGCGCTGCGAAGGAGCCGGACTTCGACGTCGCCGGACTGCATGAGCGAGACGACGACGAAGACGTCGCTCCGGGCGCTCGACGTCGAGACGTACACCAGGTTCTTCACGCGCCCCTCGCCGAACGACAACGTCGACAGCGGATCGTGCCAGATCTGCGGGATGGGCCGCAGCGGCGTCTTGCTGAACGTGCCGTCGCTGGTAGAAATGGCGCCCGGCGTGTCTTGCAGGTGATCGGCATCGATCCTGAGACAGAGCTTCGTGTTCGCCGCCATCCCCGCGAGCACGAACCCTGCTCCCACGAGCACCCCCTGGTAGCTCTCGCCGTCCGTCGTCGAGAACCCGGACAGGTCGCGACACCCCGCGAGCCCCGCGACCGCCACGAGCATCGCCGACGCCCACCTCGCAAGACGAGAATAGCCGCAGAGGCGCAGAGGGCGCAGAGGGCGCAGAGGGCGCAGAGGGCGCAGAGGGCGCAGAGGGCTGGGGGACGGATCGAGAACCATGAGCACCGTTCGAATCGGTAGACCGTAGCGGAAGCCGTCGTCACTGCGCCAAGCTCCTGAGTGCTCCACTCGGAGCCCCCCCTCTTCCCTCTGCGCCCTCTGCGGTCCCGATCGGGTGGCCGGGGACCGTTGCCGGTCCCCAGCCCCCACACCACCGGACGTGCC